>JBJHDC010000067.1:0-5556 GCA_050486345.1 Dehalococcoidia bacterium
TTCGCTGCCCTATGACGGCAAGGATGCCCACGTCATCGGCCAGGTCGATCCGCTGATCGTCGGGTCGGGCGGCGACGTGATCGGCAACAGCGCCCACATTCTGGGCGCAAGCCTGCATCCGGCCCATCGCAAGGCCTGACCGCGACCGGGCGCTTCGCATGCGCCCGCTGCGATCCCCCGCTTGACTGCAATGGCGCGCCATCCCACTTGTGCGGCCATTGCACTGCATCGGGGAACAACGTCGTGTCCGCACTCAAGACGCTTATCGAATCGCGCCGCTTCGAGATGGCGATCACCGCGCTGATCGTCATCAATGCCATCACGCTGGGGCTGGAAACCTCGCAGGCGGCGATGGCCTCTTTCGGGCCGGTGCTGATCGCGCTCGACCGCATCATCCTGTCGGTCTTCGTGCTGGAACTCCTGGCCCGGTTCGTCGTCTACCGCATGGATTTCTTCCGCGATCCCTGGCGCATCTTCGACCTTCTGGTCGTGTCGATCGCGCTTTTCCCGGCAACAGGCAATCTGTCGGTGCTGCGCGCGCTGCGCATCCTGCGCGTGCTGCGGCTGGTCACCGTCGTGCCGTCGCTGCGCCGGGTCGTGGGCGGGCTGGTCGCGGCGCTGCCGGGCATGGGATCGGTGGTGCTGTTGCTGACCCTGGTCTTCTATGTCTTCGCCGTGATGGCGACCAAGCTCTTCGCCGCCTCCTTCCCCGACTGGTTCGGGACGATCGGCGGGTCGGCCTATTCGTTGTTCCAGATCATGACGCTGGAAAGCTGGTCGATGGGCATCGTGCGCCCGGTAATGGATGTCTACCCCTGGGCCTGGGTGTTCTTCATCCCGTTCATCGTCACGACGTCCTTCGCCGTGCTCAACCTGTTCATCGGTATCATCGTCTCGGCGATGCAGGAGGAAAGCGAAGAGGCGGCGGTGGCCGAACGCGGCCAGATGCACCGCGAGCAGGAACTCATCCTGGCCGAGATCAGGGCATTGCGCGAAGAGGTGAAGGCGCTGCGGGCCAACGCGCCCTGACCGCGATCACGGCGCGCGGAAATGCTTTGATAGCTTCAGGCCCTGCGCCTGGTAGTTCGACTTCAGATCCGCGCCGTACAGCGCCGACGGCCGCGAGGCCATGCGTTCATAGACCAGCCGGCCGACGATCTGGCCGTGGTCGAGAATGAAGGGCACTTCGTGGCTGCGCACCTCCAGAACGGCACGGCTGCCGGTGCCGCCGGCGGCCGAATGGCCGAAGCCGGGATCGAAGAAGCCGGCATAATGGACGCGGAACTCGCCCACCAGCGGGTCGAAGGGCGTCATCTCGGCGGCATAGCCGGGCGGCACGTGTACGGCCTCACGCGACACCAGGATGTAGAATTCATCTGGATCGAGGATCAGTTCCTGGCGGTCGCGCACACACACTGAGCCGATAGAATGCGCTTCGCAACAAGCGGGATGCGAGGTGCTCGTGATCGACAAGGTTGTCGGCTCGTTCGATGAGGCGGTGGCGGATGTAGCATCCGGCGCAACCGTCCTCTGCGGTGCCTTTGCGAATCCGTTCAACACCCCGTCGTACCTGCTCGCAGCGCTGGCCCGGCAGGGCGCATCAGACCTCACGCTGGTTTGTGCCTCGGTTGGCACCGGCGCGTACGAGGCCAACGCCATCCGCGAGCGGCTGGCGCCGGTACTGACATGGCCAGATGACTACTTCGATCCCGGCCTGCTGTCCGAGCTGCGCCGCGTAGGGCGCGCCATCACCACCTTCTCCGTCGGCACGGGCGCGCGCGTCTGGCCCTTCGAGCGGTTGCTCGAGGAGGGCGTCGTCGATGTCGAGGTGACCGGCCAGGGCACGCTCGCTGAGCGCGTGCGTGCGGGGCGTGCGGGCATTGCCGCGTTTTACACCCCCGTCGGCCCCGGAACACGCATGGCGGAAGGCAAGGAGGTGCGTGAGTTCGATGGCGTGCCTCACGTGATGGAGCACGCAATCCGCGGGGACGTGGCGCTCATCCGCGCGTATCAGGCGGATCGCTATGGCAACCTGATCTTCCGCGGTCCGCGCACCTTCAACCAGACGATGGCGGGCGCCGCTGCGGTGACGATTGCCGAGGTGGATGAGGTGGTGCCCGTGGGCGCACTCGCGCCGGAGCAGATTCACACTCCCGGTGCGTTCGTGCAGCGGGTGGTGGTGCGCCCCCCCAGCCCGGTGACCTCGTGGCAGGATCCCTGTTGATCCTGCGCGTTGAAGGGATCTGAGATGACGGATGCGGAGCGGCTTCACCACGCGGTGATGGCAATGGTCGTGGCTCGCGAGTTCCAGGACGGCAACGTCATCAACCTCGGCATTGGCCTGCCACTGGCCTGCGGGAATTTCGTCCCTGAGGGGCTCGAGGTGCTGCTGCACTCCGAACAGGGCTTGCTTGGCTTCGGCCGCCAGGCGGAGGACCCATCCGAAGTGGACCCCTACGTGAACACCGTGGGCAACCGTCCGGTGCTCCCCCGCCCCGGGATGGTCTTCATGAGCCACGAGGAGTCGTTCGCCCTCGCGCGCGGCGGCCATATCGATCTCACCGTGCTCGGCGCATACGAGGTGGACCAGGAAGGCAACCTCGCGAACACGCACGCACCGGGGAAGGTGTCAGGCAACCTCGGGGGTGCGCCGGATCTGGCCACCTGTGCGAAGCGCACGGTTGTGATGATGTATCACACCCGCGGCGCGGACCAGCCGAAAATTGTGGAGCGGTGCACACTACCGCTGACCGCAGCGCGCTGCGTCGATCGCATCATCACGGACATCGCGGTCATGGACGTCACCGATGCGGGCATCGTGCTCCGCGAATACGCGCCGGGTTGGACCCCAGAGGCGATTCAGCGCCTGACGGGTGCGCCTCTCATCGTTGCTGACGACCTCTGCGAGATCTCCCTCGCTTAGGATCGTTAAGCCAGCCCGCGCCCGAGGGTCGCTATCGATTTCATTACGATAGGCGTGACATCTTTGTTATGCGTTGCCCATCCCTGTGACCTGATGATTATGGGTCTCTATGTACAGTTCTCAGGAATCGAAGTTCGGGCGCGGAGAGCCGTGTACCGATAATTGGGAGGCGACATGATCGGGCTACTCTGGCTCATCATCGCGGTGGTACTTGCACTCTGGTTGATTGGGTTCGTGGCGAATGTTGCCGGCGGTCTCGTCCACCTGTTGCTGGTCGTGGTGTTGGTCCTGGTGATCTTCAATCTACTTAGCGGGAGACGAGTCTGACGGCGCTTAGATCGCTAGTTGGTGGGGCCGACGATCGGCTTCAAGACTCCACAATCACAAGTGACGTGCAACACAACTGCAAGCCGTCATTGAGAGCCGTCGGCATCTGTCCGGCGGCTCTCTGCGTAACCTCTAGTGCGACCAACGGTGTCGCTCCCATCAAGGCGGAAAGGAAACGTATGGTTTCGTTCAGACGAGTGCCTTCCATTGCCCGGACGGCGGTAGCTGGAGTAGTCATCGCAGCACTCGTCGTCGCTGCGGCCTGCGGCGACGATGACGATGCAAATGGAATCGATCTCCCCGACATCACCGGCACGCCGACGGCGACCGAGACAGTCGCGCCAGTTCCCACGGAGCCTCCGGCTGAAACTCCGACTGAGACTCCAACGCCGACCGAGACAGAGCCACCGGCGGATCAGAACGGTGATGCCACGGTGAGCATCGTAGAGGAAGGCGACCTGGCTCCGTATCTCGTAGGGCCCGATGGGATGACGCTCTACATCTTCACAAATGACGAGCCCGGAGTGAGCAACTGCACACCGGAGTGTCTCATCAGTTGGCCGGCACTTGAAATCGCAGCAGCCGAGACGCCGGTTGCGGGTGATGGTGTCACCGGGAGCCTGGGCGTGATCGAGGAGACCGGTCACGTCACGTACAACGACCAGCCGCTCTACTACTACGCAGCGGACCTGGAGCCCGGCGACACTAACGGGCACGAGGTTGGCGATGTCTGGTTCGTGGTCGAGCCCTAGTCACACGTCGTAGTGCACACACACAGTGAAGCAGCGGCGTCGGGAGGCGCTGCTGCTTCGCGTTCACCCGGCTGATCATGAGGTCAGCGAGGAATGATCAGCCGTTGACCGATGCGGATCACGTTCGCGTCTGGGGCCTGGTTCGCTTCCACCAGTGAGTCCACCGTGACGCCGAAGCGCGAGGCGATCTCGCGCAGGTTGTCCCGTGGGCGCACCTCGTAGATAAGCACCGGTACGTTGAGTGTCTGCCCAGGCTGAAGCAGGTCCGGATTGTCGGCGACAAGCGCCGCGAGCGACACGCCGAAACGCGAGGCGACTTCCCCGAGCTGGTCGCCCGCCTGCACCACATAGCCGGTCGTCTCCGCCATTGAGAGCGTAGCGGTGCCGCTCATGACCTCGGTGGAGGATTCGCTGTCGAGGGTAGTCGGATGCGGAGTTTGGCCGTTGCCCTGCCGAGCGGGTGCGACGGTGAACGTCACCACGCGCGTCTCGTCGTCGATGCTTGCCCCGCGGCCGATCACGCTGTCTGCGTTGAAGGCCTCGACGTGGATGTGAGAGTGAATCGCGCAGGAGGAATGGTACTCCGTGCGGCGGTCATCGTTGGCGCCGTGTGCGGTCGCGCAGGCGCCACCGCCGTTGGGCCACTCCTGCGGCTCCGCCGGCCCCATCCCGCCGAGGCGTGCGCCAGGCATCAGCACCTGCCCGGCGGTCACCTCCACCGGGTCCAGGTGGCCATAGAGCACCCGCAGGCCAGTATCGACCCACTCACCATCGAAGCGCTGGAGGGTGATTCGTACCGCCAGCCCACCATCCTCAAGCCGGCCGCTGCGGCAGGCGGGCCGTACCGACTCCACGATGCCGCGCACCTGTGGACCGTCGCATTGCAGATTGAATCGCACCGGCGCGCCACGGCTGGCTCCCAGCACATCCATGTCGCAAGACACGTTCCCGCCGTAGGGTCGGTGATGGCCGTGCGTCGAGGAGGTCGTCACCACGGCTGCGGTCTCGAACGGGGAGAGGATGGAGAGGTGGGGCATCCGGAGCTCCTTCAGGCGGCCGTGCTGGCGCTTCCCGAAGGCGGGAACCGGTGGAATTCGATCACGTGTAGGTCACTGGGCCGGACCATATCCCAGCAGACGGCCGTATGCCCACGCGTAGCGACATAATCGGCTACCGCGTGGATCGACGAGAACCGTTGCTCAAGGAGGCGCGCATTGTCGAAGACCCGCACCGTGTTGTCATCGAGCGCGTGGAAGGCGCATACGGTGTGCGCCCGCTTCAGCGGGAACACCACCGCCGTGACGAGCACTGGTGTGTAGCGGGGATCGAGGCGCGTAAGCAGCTCAGAGGCAAGTGCCGCGAAGCCATCGCAATCGTCGTGCTTCCGCTTCCACGTGTAGCCCGGGTAGCTGACGGCGTCGTAGAGGTGCACCAGTCCGTCGGCGGTCCACGTCACCTGTGCCAGCGCGGCGCGGATATCCTCGAGGCTTGCGACGGGTGGCAGCGGTACGTTGCGATAGCGACGCTCCAACAGCCGACGGCGCAAGCGCGACC
>JBJHDC010000067.1:5566-14510 GCA_050486345.1 Dehalococcoidia bacterium
AGACAGACCAGGGGTAGCGGGCACGGCGTAGCCAGAACACAGCGAACGCGGCGAGTATGCGATTCTTCAGCCGGCTAAACAGGGGCTCCCCCGTTCATCGCTATTCAGGTTGCCGCCGCTGCTGTGTGCTGCCCGGGACGCAGTATAGCGGTCACACGGAACCGGGCTCGCCTGTGGCGCTCCTCTGAGGGTAGGACTTCGCTACTATCCAGAATGTCGTCGATGGTCAAGAGAGACCGCTGGAGAGGGATCACATGACGGAACTGGAACGGTGGACGCAGATCGCCTGCCATGGGCTGGACGTGGCATGGGCGGGGGCCATTGGGGGTAGCGGTGGCCGGAAGCCGTTCCCTCTCCCCGGTGACCAGGCGGTCTGGGGCCGCGATCGCCCGTTCCGAGTCGACCATCTCCGCCTCGATCTCTCCTTCGAGCCGGACCGCCGCGTCGTTGAGGGCCGCGCGACCACTACCCTCCATCCGCGCCATGACGGATTGAGCGAGGTCACGCTGGACGCTGTGGAACTGGATGTTCAGTCGGTGACTGACGCCGGCGGCCGGGAGCTGGAGTGGCGAACGGGCGATCGCACGCTTCGCATTGACCTCGGGCGCGAGTACGTTGCGGACGAGGCCGTCACCGTCACCGTCGCCTACCGCGCCACGCCCCGCCGAGGCCTCTACTTCAACGCTCCGGAGGACGCCTACCCAGGCCGCCCGTCCCAGATCTGGACGCAGGGTCAGCCACAGGACAGCCCGTGCTATTTCCCCTGTTTCGACTTCCCCGGCGAGAAGTTCACCACGGAGGCGTTCATCTCGGTCGATGCTACGTGGTACGCGCTCTCGAATGGGAGCCTTGTGGAGGTCATCGAGGACCGCGAGGCCGGACGGCGCACGTTCCACTGGTCGCAGGAGCGCCCGCACCCCGCTTACCTCGTGACTGTCGCCGCCGGCGAATTTGACGTCGTGGAGGAGGACGCGGATGGCGTGCCGGCGATCTACCTGGGGCCGCCGGGTTCGCGTGAGGATCTCGTACGCGCGTTCGGGCGCACGCCGGAGATGATCCGCTTCTTCTCTGACCGCATCGGTGTGCCGTATCCGTGGGCGAAGTACGCGACGGTCGCGATCGCCGACTTCATCTTCGGCGGGATGGAGAACACCTCCGCCACCACAATGACCGACATCCTCCTGCACGACGAACGCGCGCACGAGGATTTCGTGGAGACGGCCGATTCGATCACCGCGCACGAGCTCGCGCACCAGTGGTTCGGCGACCTGCTGACCTGCCGGGAGTGGTCACACGGCTGGCTGAACGAATCATTTGCTACGTACTTCGATGCGCTGTTCGTGGAGCACCACCGCGGCTGGGACGCGTTCCGCTATGACCTCCACCAGAAGGCGCAGCAATACCACCAGGAGGATTCGAGTAACTACCGCCGCCCGCTGGTGGAGAACGTCTACCGTGATCCTATCGACATCTTCGACCGTCATCTCTACGAGCGCGGCAGCGTCGTTCTCGACATGCTGCGCACGGAACTGGGCAACGACCTCTGGTGGACGGCCATCCGTCACTACGTGGAGACGCACCAGGAGTCCGATGTCCTCACACACGATTTCCAACGTGCGATCGAGGAAGCCACTGGCCGCAACATGGATGCCTTCTTCGCGCAGTGGGTGTGGAAGGCGGGCCACCCGGAGCTCAAGGCCAGCTGTTCCTGGGACGGCAAGCAACAGACGGCCACTGTGAGCATCGAGCAGACGCAGAAGGCGGACGATCGTCTCACCTCCATCTACCGTCTGCCGCTGGAGATCGGTTTTCTGGTGGACGGAGTGTTCCAGCGGCGCACCGTGCGGGTGTCCGAGGCGCACCACTCGTTCGTCTTCTCGTTCTCCTCGGAGCCCGAATTCGTGAGTATCGATCCCGCCGGACGCGTGTTGAAGACGCTGGAGTTCACGCCGGGCGAAGCGCAGTTGAAGGCTCGTCTGCAACATGATCCGGAAGTCATCGGTCGCATCGATGCCGCGCACGGACTGGCAAAGGTAGGGTCACCGTCAGCGATTGAGGCGCTGCGGGCCGCGTTGCTCAGCCCCGAGGAGCAGGACTTCGTGCGCGCAGAGGTGGCAAGCGCCCTCGGCAAGGTGAAGGCCGCAGCCGCCCGAGACGTGCTAATCGAGGCAGCCGGGGAGCCCTCGGCGCGGGTGCGCCGCGCAGTGGTGACGGCGCTGGGCGAGTTCCGTGACGACGTGGCTGCTGAAGCGCTCCAGCGGCTCCTCGCCGATGAGGGCGATCCCTCGTACTACGTGCAGGCCGCGGCCGCGACGGCGCTCGGGAAGACCCGCGAAGCTCCGGCGTACGAGGTGCTCACGGGCATCCTCGGTCGCACCGCACACAACGACGCCATCACTGCAGGGGCGCTGAGCGGCCTCGGGGCCGCGCGCGACACGCGGGCGATCGAGCCTCTGCTGGGGCACACACAGTGGGGTGTGCACCAGAACGCTCGCCGCGCGGCTGTGGGTGCGCTGGCTGAGATCTATCCTTTCTCCGAGGAGCCCGACCGCACGCGGATACGCGAGCGGTTGGAGGAGCTACTGGACGACCGCTGGCTGCGTGTGCAGCTCAGCGCGGTGGCGGCCCTGGAGAGCATCGGCGACCCAAAGTCGGTCGCTGCACTCCGCCGCATTGCGGGTAGCGCCCTCGATGGCCGGCTGGCGCGCCAGTGCCGCGTCACCGCCAGCCGCATCTCCGAGCGCGCCGACAAGGGTGAAGAGGTGCGCTCACTCAAGACCGAGGTGGAAGAGCTCCGCCAGGCGAACCAGAAGCTCAGCGATCGCCTGGTGGCACTCGAAGCGCGCGTGGACCAGTAACGGCCGAGAGGGGGGACAACGATGCCAACCGTCCAAACCAACGGGATCGATCTCTACTACGAGGTCGCAGGGGAGGGCCCCGACCTCGTCTTTCTGCACGGGGCGGCAGGGAATCACATGTCCTGGTGGCAGCAGATCCCGACGTTCCGTGAGCACTACCGCTGCATTTCGATCGACCATCGTGGCTTCGGGCGCTCCATCGATGTCACCGGCGAGGGCCAGGCACGCTTCGTGGATGACCTCGAGGCGCTGCTTGATCACCTGGAGGTGGAGCGCACGGCGCTGGTGGCACAGTCGATGGGAGGGCGGACGGCGCTGGGGTTCGCGGTGCGCCACCCGGAGCGCGTGACGGCGCTGGCGATGGCGGACACGTGGGGGTTCTTCAACTGGCCAGAACTGTTGGAGGAAGCGCAGCAACTGCGGGACGCCGACCCCAATCGAGACCTTCCGTTGACCGATCGGGCCCTCGGCCGACTCTTCCAGGAGTCGGAGCCGGTGAAGGTGTTCCTCTACCGACAGCTCAGCGCCCTCAATCCGCCTCGAGGCGAGCAGCCGCCAATAACGGACGCTCCCACCCGGGAGCAGGTGGCCGCGCTCACGGTGCCGGTGCTGTTCCTCGTTGGAGGCGAGGACCAACTGACGCCACCGTCCATCTTGCACCGGGTGCACGAGATCATCGAGGACTCGGAGTACGTCGAGCTGGAGGGGCTGGGTCATTCCGTCTATTACGAAGACCCGGTAGCGTTCAACGAAATCGTGGGAAATTTCCTCGCCCGGAACGTGCTGGGCGAGTCCACCGGGGAGGGCGTGGGCGCGTGAAGCAGATGCATCAGTCTGACTCGGACCTGTCGCCGCCAGACGGCGGCGCTGTCCGACGCATGAACGTCTTCTTTGATGTCGACAACACGCTGATCATGTGGAACGGCAAGCTTCGCAACCACGCGCGCGAGGTGTTCACGGCGCTGCGTGAGTCCGGGCACACGATCTACGTCTGGTCTGGAGTCGGCATCCGCCGCTGGGACATGAAGCGCCACGAGCTGGACGAGTTTGTGGAGGACTACTTCATCAAGCCCCTGGAGCAGCACCACGAGAAGTTAGAGGCCTTGGGCGTGCCCTTCGTCCCGGACTACGTGATCGATGACCACAAGACAGTGGTCGATGCCTTTGGCGGCTACCACATCCCGGACATGGCCGGCCCTGACGATGATGAGTTGCTCAAAGTGCTCGCTGAGATCAACACGCTCGCCAACCTCGGCGATGTCGTGGAGCCGGGCGAACCGATTGCAGCGGGGTAGGACTAGAGGAACGGATTGCGGACGGTGACCGTTCCGAACCGACGACCATGCTGAAGGTCCTCGGATAACAACACCGTCGCGCCTGCTCGTTGTGCCGCCACGACGATCAGCGCGTCCCAGAACGATACCGTGTCCGCTTCGTGAAGACGTGACGCATCCATCACGTCCTGCGGAGTGATCGTGTGCACTGTCCACTCCGCGTACTCGGCGATGAGCTCGCGCGCCTCGGCAGGTTGAAGCGGGCGGCGAAGCTTCCGCGTGGCGTTCACGTGGAATTCCTGCAGTACCTGGGTGCTGATCGCGCCGGCACCCCGGTTCCACAAATCGCTCACCACCCGAATCGCTTCGTAATGCTTGGAGCCCGCGTCCAGATCGACCGTGTAGAGCAGAATGTTCGTGTCGACGAATATCGCCTCAGTTGCGGTCATACAGCTCCTCGCGGTGCGCGTACGGAGGGCCGCCTAGATGATAGCCGCGTTGCATGCGCTCGAGGGCTCGGATCCGAGCCGCCTCGTACGCGTCGTCCTTGCGGACCAAACGCTCGATCTCGTCGCTGATCAACCGGCTGATCGAGGTAGAGCGGCGTGCAGCAAGAACCTTGGCCTTGCGTACCACCTCGTCGTCGAGCTGAATGGTCAGGTTTCGTTTCGACATCGCCATCCCCACGTTGTTCACGTGCTCCACGTATCCTATGTGGTGGATGGTCAAGACGGCAATCGCTCGCGTTACTCCCGCCCGGTCCGCCCCGGCGACAACTGCGCGAGGAACGCGCGGAGCTGGCTGTCGACGCGTGCGCGTTCCAGCATTGAGGCGGCAGAGGTATTCTCCTCGGCTTCATCGGAGCTCTCGCTCAGCTGTGCGAGCGCGAGGTGTGCGCGGGCATCGTTCAGCCGGAGCAACGGCTCGATGATCGTCCAGATTGAGACACCTGTGTGCCGCGCCGAGTCCACGCTGACATAGGTGGCCCAGTCCAGGGCGCGCTCGCGCATGTCGTAGTGGGAGAAGATACGGTATTCAAGATCCCAGCGGGTGGCGTCCTGGAAGAACTCTGCGTCCCAATCGATCGGCAACGGCCGGTCAGAGTTGCGATTTCGGTCCAGCGCCACCAGCCACAACGTGGCCGCCAGGCAGCGCGCCGGAGCGTCGTATGGGCCATCCACGCACCAGGTGACCGCATACGCGTGACCCATGGCCTGCTGTACGCGGCGATCGATGTGCAGGCCTGCACCCAGTAGCGTGCGCGTGATCAGGACATGCCCGATGAATCGCGCATCATCGTCATCGTCGATACGTTCGCCGGTCGGGAGAGTGAGCGAGGCCTCCTCGTCCGGCGCGAAGCAACCAAACGAGCTGCGAACGCCGTCTGCGTAGGCGTGCGCACCCGGCTGACCCTGTGTGGCCAGCAGCAGATCGAGGTCAGACGGGTCCTGTACGGTGCCCTGATCGCGCACCTGTGGCCAGAGTCGTAGAGCGATGTCGAGGATCGAAGAGTTCGTCATAGGCCCTGTAGCACTCCTACAAGCTTCCGCCAATAGAGGGTTCCGTTGCTGAAAGTGTGACGCGACGTGGCGTCCTGTCAACGCGTGCGTCTCGAGCCGGAACGGTCCATCAGCGGATCGCGATGACTCCGTTGTCGGATGATCTGATCGCTGGGACCATAGAGCGGTGAAGCAGCACAGCGTGAGCTTGCCTCTGATCCTACTCATCTCCGCGGCGCTCGCGCTCGTGGCCTGTGGAGGATCCTCCGAAGTTGAGCCGTCATCGGCGCCGACAACGGTGGCGCCTTCGTTTCTGACACCCGATGTTGGTTCTGCGATCACTCCGGCAACGCCAGACCCGATCACGGCTGAGCCGGGAACACCGGTTCCGACGGTTCCGGCAGCTGCGGAGCCAGTCGCGTCAACCGCCTCGATCCCCACGGAAGAGCTCCCGGTGGTGCGGTTCTTCCGTGATGCCGGGGAGGAGGCCCTCCTACCGGTCGAGGTGCCCCCGCGACGCGAATACTCAATCGGGCTCTCCGGTCGCTACGAGCTCGAGGGCCGCGGAATGATCTTCTACTACCCCTCCGGGATGCACACGGGCACATTCTGGATGCGCAATACCCACGTCGACCTCGATATCGCCTTCGTGGATGCAGAGCTCGAGGTGATCGCAATCCTGCGCATGTTCGCTGACACCTTCGATCACCACAGCCCGGGTGAGCCCTACCTCGCCGCAATCGAGGCGCCTGCCGGGTGGTTTGAGGAGCAGGGCATCATGGCTGGCGCGCAGGTGGAGCTGTTGTTCGAGATCGAGGACTACCTCGATTGACGGACGGGCGTCGGCTGCCGTCTGGTGCGCATGGTTCAGTAGGGTGGCGGGACGGTGGCTCTCGGCAGCCCACCCGCGGGTATCGTTGGGGCGACTGGACCTCGTACCATCGTGACATCACGACACGTACCATCCGCACGCACGCAGCGGTGCGACACGAACGGAGTCCCCCATGCCCCGCATCAAGGTCGAGCACAACGGTGTCGAGTTCGAAGGCTACCTCTCCGAGCCGGATCCGGACGACTTCGATATCCCGCGCGGCGGCATGATCGTGATCCAGGAATGGTGGGGTCTCACAGACGATATCTGCGAGATTGCGGACCGCTATGCCGTGGAGGGATACCTAGCCTTCGCGCCCGACCTCTACCACGGCCACGTTGCCACCGAACCGGATGACGCGCGCAAGCATGCCATGGAGCTGGAGCGCGATGTCGCGGCGCAGGAGGTGGATGCGGCCATTGCCTGGCTCAAGGACGAGCACGGCGTCGGCAAGGTGGGCGCGGTGGGCTACTGCATGGGCGGAGGTCTCGCCCTCGCTGCGGCGATGCGCCCGAGCTCCAACGTGGATGCCGTGCATGTCTACTACGGTGGCGGCATGCCGGACTACGATCAGCTGAAGAGCATCCGCGTCCCTGTGCTCGGCTCATACGGAGCAGAGGATCCCGGAATTCCAGTCGAGCAGGTGAAGGACTTGGAGCGCGCGCTGCAGGATGCCGGCGTGGAGCACGACATCACTATCTACGAAGGCGCCGGACATGCGTTCTTCAACGAGACCCGGCCCGCCTACCACGAGGAGGCCGCTATGGAGACGTGGATGAAGAGCATCCCGTGGTTCAACCGTCACCTGGCAGGAGAGACGGCGTAGGCTCCTCGAGTGGCGAAAGGCGAGCTACTGATGGCGGATATGCGAATCGTGGCGAAGGCGCTGGCCGACTTTGGCGATGACTGGCACTGGGTCGTGCTGCACGACGCAGAGTCGCGTGGTGAGCAACGCTTCTATGCCTCCAGCGTGGACACAGTCTGTGGCATCATTCTCGATGAAGGCGGCGTTACTGTGACGCTGCACGATACCGGCGCACCGGATGAGCCCAATTGCCCGCAGTGTCAGTCTGGGGGGCTCTCGCCGGAACTCTACGCACAGATCTCGGATGCGCTGGAGATCGCGGAAGCGGTACCGGTTCCGGTGGAGCGGTAACGCCGTCCGTTAGTACCACTCCGCCTCGATGATTTTCGTTGCGTGAGCGGCGAGGGTTGTGAGGATGAGCTCGTCTTCGTCGTCGAACTCGCGGTGGTCCTGCCGATCGGTGACGTACAAGGCGCCTCGGACGTTGCCGTGCACCCAGATCGCGACGCCGACCAGCGCCTGCATCTCCGGATGGTGGCTGGGGAAGCCGAACGCCTTCGCGTGATCCTGCACGTTGCTGTAGCGCACGGGCCGGCCGTCCAGACGCAGTGAGCCCAGCGGTCCGTGACCCTGCGGCGGCGTGTTGAGGCGTGCGAGCTGGTCACGGTCGAGGCCTGCCGTCACGAATCCCTCCGTGCGATCGTGCTCGTCTGTGACGGCCAACGCCGCGTAGCGCCCGTTGGTGAGTTCCCGTGCGAGGTCCACCACCACCTGCAGTGCCTCGTCGGGCCTGCGTCGAGGTGGTAACGCACGCACACGGCGGGAGAGCGCTCGGAGCGTCCGTCGCTCCGGATCGCGATGGATCAGGCGGTCGAGGCCCAGGCGGGGGATCGAGGTGGTCATTGAGGCAGAGCGTACCGAGTGACGGCGCGATTCGTCGAGCGCGCGTTGAATCCGTGTGGAGGGGTTAGGAGCTGGCGCTGAGGTCGTCGAGCATCTCGCCATGCTCGGCGTTGCTGCCGGATGAAACCTGGCGTACGCCAGCGGCTGCACCGAAGAAGCGCATGGTGCCGGGCTGCACGGCGATGGCGAGCGTTGCGCCGAGCGGTGGCGGGGTGGGGTCCCACTCCCAACGCACCTCGACGGTGCGGTAGCCGACCGCGAGGTCGAGCAGGTGCAGCGGTCCGAGAGAGCGCACGCGCACCACCTGTCCAACCACGCCACATCCAAGGTTGCTCTCCACCGGCACGCCCAGCATGGAGGACGGGTGTGCCATCGCTACAACGATGCCGTCCGCGTTCAGGGTGGCTGGCAGGGTAATTGTCCCGGCGCCGCGCTCCACCACCCGACCGTCGCGAATCGGGCCTCGCACCAGTAGCGCGTAGCCCACCATCGCGGCGGTCTCCGGGGAGGAGGGAGCAGACAGAACGTTATTCATTGGGCCTGACTGCAGAACCCGCCCGCGATCCATGACGATGAGGTCATCTGCCATCATCACGGCATCGCGCAGATCGTGGCTGACGATAATGGCGGTCGTTTCCAGGGCCTTCAGGATCTGACGCAACTCTGAGCGTAGTTGCACCTTCATCGCCTCATCGAGCGAGCCCAGCGGTTCATCCAGCAACAGCACGCTCGGC
>JBJHDC010000068.1:0-14379 GCA_050486345.1 Dehalococcoidia bacterium
GAGCTGCTGGGAGTCGCGGTGCGGATCACCACATCGGGCGCGTTGCCCGATGGAACGATGACCGATGGCGCAGAAGTCGCATCGGAGTTCGCCTCGTTGACGACAGAGCGGCTGCGTACAGCCGCACGAACCATGAACAGCACCGAGCGTCGAGGTGGCTCCCCAGAGGACACCCGGCGACCCGGTTCAGGGGGGAACCCCGTTTCAGAAGGGAACATGGCATGACCCAGGCTTTTGATGACACCAGCATCGCCGATGCCGGCATTGATGCGCTCCTCAACAAGGGGCGGCGCTCCGGCTCGGTCACGGCTGAAGATGTGCTGGAAGCGATTCCAGAGGCAGAGGTGAGCGCGGAGAAGCTCTCCTCGGTGATCTCGCAACTCTCCGAGAACGGTATCAACGTCCGCATCGACCCCGTCTCCGCCCGCGAGGCGTCCGGGGTGGTGGACGCTGCCCGGCGCATCGTGGATGAGGTCGCGGGCATCGATGACCCCGTCCGCATGTACCTGCGCGAAATCGGCAAGGTCTCGCTGCTGACCGCGGACGACGAGAAGCGACTCTCCCGCGCAATCGAGGAATGGATCCACGTCGAGACGATCCAGGAGGATTACCGGGAGGAGCACGGCGAAGACCCCAGCTGGGGTGAAGTCTTCGTGGAACTGCTGCGACAGCTGCACCAGGACCGCCAGGTGTATCAGTCGGTCAGCCGCACCCTGAAGCTCCCACGCCAGTCGATCTCCGAGCGCATCGCCGATCCCAAGTTCCGCAGCGTCATCGACGGTGAACGGGACGAGGAGGCGCTGGCGGCGCTGCAGAAGGACACCAAGTGGGACGAGGAGCGCGCGCACGAGTCGCTGATCCGCCTCTCGATCATCACCCACATCCTGCGCCCGGAGCACGTACGCTGGGCCGGGGAGCTGGTCGGCAACGAGTCGAAGCTCCAGCCGCCCCCGAAGGACCTCGCGGAGCAGCTCAACGCTGAGCACGGCGGCGCGATGCAGTATTACTTCGAGAAGCTGATCTACGATGGCCGCCGCTCTGAGCGGCAGCTGACGGAGGCCAACCTCCGGCTGGTGGTCTCCGTGGCGAAGAAGTACATCGGCCGCGGCATGTCCCTGCTGGACCTCATCCAGGAAGGCAACATCGGGCTCATCCGCGCGGTGGAGAAGTTCGACTACCGCAAGGGCTTCAAGTTCTCCACCTACGCCACCTGGTGGATCCGGCAGGCCATCACCCGCGCCATCGCGGACCAGGCCCGCACGATCCGTATCCCCGTGCACATGGTGGAGACGATCAACAAGCTCGTCCGCATCCAGCGCCGCCTGGTGCAGGAGTACGGCCGCGAGCCCACCGCCGAGGAAATCGGCAAGGAGCTGGAACTCCCGCCGGACCGCGTGCGCGAGATCATGAAAGTCTCGCAGGAGCCGGTCTCGCTGGAGACGCCGATCGGCGAGGAAGAAGACTCCCACCTTGGCGACTTCCTGGAGGATCCCTCCGCGCTAGCGCCCTCGGACGCCGCGTCCCACCAGCTGCTCAAGGAGCAGGTGATGGACGTGCTCTCCTCACTCACCCCGCGCGAGCGGAAGGTGCTGGAACTGCGCTTCGGGCTCGAGGACGGTCGCTCGCGCACCCTCGAGGAGGTCGGCCGCGAGTTCAACGTCACCCGCGAGCGCATCCGGCAGATCGAGGCGAAGGCGCTGCGCAAACTGCGGCACCCCACGCGCTCCAAGAAGCTCAAGGACTACCTGGACTAGTCACCGTCACAACAATCCGCTCACCCTGAGCCTGTCGAAGGGTGAGCGGATTGTTGCCGGACTGCCGCAGCCATGTCACACGCAGCGGAAGCATGCGAGCGGATGCGGTAGTCTAGGGATGCGCGGCATCCCGGCTCGCCGCGCCGTCTGAGCACCGCCCAACAGCAGGAGGACCACACCGTGCCGATCTACGAGTACCGCTGCAAGAAGTGCAGCCACGTGTTCGAGCTGATGCGTCGCCTCTCGGCCCGCGACGACAAAGCGCCCTGCCCGGAATGCAAGTCGCGTGCCACCACCCGCGTGGAGGTCCAGCGCGTCGCCACGCTCACCGGCGCGCGCCCCGACGCGATGATGGGTGAAGGCGAGCCCGAGGACTTCCTCGGCGGCGACTTCGATGACTTCGGCGGCATGGGCCACGACCACGGACACAGCCACGACTTCGACGACTTCTAGGCGCACTGCTACCGGGCTGCGCCGTCATCGGGAGTCCTGATGGCCACCATCGCCCCCGGCACCGCCGTTACGCTGAGCGCGCCGTACACCGGCGCGCTCGCCGTTCCTCCACCGCCGAACGCATCGCTCCACATCGCTGTGCACGAGGGCGCGCTACGTGCCGGGGCCCGCAACCTCCTGACGCAGGTCGTGGCGATCGAGGGCGGCGGTATCACGTGGGCCGGTGCCCTCGACGAGCGCATGCTCGAGGTCGTCGATGCAGCGCCGGTGCCCGACGCGCGCCTGCTACTCAGTTGGTGCCTGGGCCGCGGCTCGATGTGGAACATCATCTGGCCCGGCGACCTCGCGCGCCGGCCGGGCGAGCAGGACCTCTACACCGTCTACCGCGTCAGCCGCCCGTGGGTCGTCCTCGGCGCGCTCGATGACGACTCACCGCTGGCTGCGCCGCTAAACGACGCCACCAACCCCGTCTGGTTCACACCGGTCATCGAGGCTCACGACATCCTCATGCCTAACGCCAAGCGCTGCCAGCTAGAGCTGGCGCACCTCTGGTCGTTCCCGGTCATGGGTCAGGTTGACGGCACCATCAGCGCAGGGGCACGACCCGCAATCACAGACGCGCTGCGGACGTACTTCGGGACGATGTAGGGAAACCGCACCCGGCTACAGCGGCCGCAGCTCTGTCCCGGACGAGGCTTCCGGACGCCACCGGCGGCGCCGACGCCGCTCGCGCTGCTGGCGATCCAGCCAGCCGGTGTAGAGGATGCCCCCCAGCGCCAGTGCGCCGCCGATCAGCATCGACACCACACCGATGGCGAGCGTGACATCGAACCAGAACGCCTCCGGGAACATCTGGATCAGATGATCGGTCTGCGGGTTCAGCCGCCAGAGGTCATTGCTAAACGAGATCAGGTGGAACTGCGTCCACAGCGAATCGAAACCCAGCACGATCGCCACTGCCGTCACACCCAGGAGCGCAACCGTCGCCGTGCCGCCGATGATCAACTGCTGCGCGAGCCGTCGCATGGATCGCTCCCGGCTCCATAGGTAGACCCCCGCCACGTACCCGATCAGGTACATGAAGATCATCTCGTGCGCGCGGAAGACAAGGCGGAAGAGATGCTGGACGTCCTGCATATGCAGGATCTCGCGCTGGTTGAAAAGCGGGCGCATCTCGCCGCCATCCTCCACCCTGATGTCCAGGAGCACGTCGGACCGCTCGGACTGGAAGTAGTAGATGATCTCGCGTGCCGCACGGTCCAGCTCGGACCGCTCGATTCCGGTCACCTCGGGGGCGTCGTACTGAGAGAACGCGTAGTGGTAGGGCGCTTCCCAGTTCGTCGCAAAGCGAACCACCGTCAGCACGATGAAGACGGGGATGAACGCGATGAAGAGGACTGCGGCCGCCTGTCGAAGGATGAGCACGGTTCCAGTATAGGGGCCCCCTCCACCCCAGTCTGCGCCGCGCGCGAACACCGTGCCATACTGCCCCCATGACTCACGACGAGACCGCTCCGCACAGCCTCAATCACCTGCTCACACTGCTTGAGCTCGCTGCCCACCAGGTGCAGGCGTTCGACCCGGACTACGTATCGTTCGATGCACAGCGGCCGCTGCTGGTGCTCCCCGCCCAGTTCGAGACAGCACGCCCGGAGCTCCGCCGCCGCTATCCACCGACCCGCACAGCGCGGGTAGTCCTCGACGACCACTCCGAAGAGACCACGGTCGCAGCACTACCCCTGGAGGCATCAGCGTGGCTACTGCCCGCACTCGCCCCCGAGGAGGACCGGCGCTCACTCTCCGGCCTGCGCGGGGTGATGGAGCTGCTGTTCGGCCCGGACGGCTGCCCGTGGGACCGCGAGCAGACCCACGAGACCCTCCGCCGCTACCTCCTTGAGGAGGTCTACGAGCTGGTGGATGCGATCGACCGCAGCGACACCGCCGGCCTGCGAGAGGAAGTCGGCGATGTCCTCGCGCACATGTTCATGCAGACCGCCCTCGCCCAGGAGGCCGGGACCTTCACCCTCGAGGATGCCGTCGAATACGCCCACGACAAGTTTGTACGCCGCCACCCGCACGTCTTTGGCGAGGAACAGGCCGATTCCGGCGCCTGGGTAGCCGAACGCTGGGATGCGCTCAAGCGAGCGGAACGCGCCGCCCGAGGAAACGAAGAGCAGCCCGAGGGAGCTCTGGACTCCGTACCCCTCGCTGCGCCATCCCTCCAGCGCGCGCAGGCGTTGATCGGCCGCGCACAGCGCGCGGGGCTCACCGACCCAACGAGCACCGCAACGGAAGCACTCGATCAAGCGCTGCGTGGCAAGGACCTCGGCGCGCTGCTCTTCGCCGCCGTGCGCCTCGCCCGGGAGCTGGACGTAGACGCCGAGGAGGCCCTGCGGGAAGCCTCGAGCCGCTTCGCCGCAGCCTTCGGGGCGCTGGAGGAGTCCGCACGCGATGCTGGCATCGAGCCCGGGGCGCTGCCAGCCGAGGAGTCAGCGCGGGTCTGGAAAGCGATCGGAGGCACCGGAGACCAGGCACCAGCTTCCGCACCGTAAAAAACACAGCGCCCGTGGTAGAGTAGCCTTCTCGCGACCCGCGGCCGTTGCCTCCAACACCCGCGCAGGTCCGGCATCACCCCATATGCAGGAAAGGCCAGACATGACCGCCGCATCAACCATCACTCGCAAGCAGGCAGAGGCGAACCCGGCCTCCGTCGTCACTCCCGACCGCTACGCAACGGGTATCGACTCCTTCTCCGCCTGGATGAGTTCCATCGAGCAGAACAAGGAAGCGTTCCAGCGCCACTACGACGAGTGGGAGCCGGACGCCGGTGAGCTCGCTAAGCTCCGCTCACTGGTCGAAGCAAACGGCGTGCGCGCACTGGTCATCGGCGAAGACTGGTGCCCGGACGTCTGGCGTGGACTACCCGTCATGGCCCGCATCTCCGAGGAGACCGGCCTCGAGACCCGCTACTTCAAGCGCGACGAGAACAAGGACATCATGGCGGAGTTCCTGAAGGACGGGGAGTTCGAATCTGTCCCCACCATCGTCCTCTATGATGGTAACTTCGAGTACCTCGGCCACTGGATCGAGCGCTCTGACCGCGCCAACGCGGAGATGCCCGCCCTGCGCAGCCACATGGAGGGCGTGGAGCGTGACACCCCGGAGTGGGAAGCCGCGATGGACAAGTACCGCGCTGCCACCTGGGACCACGCCGAGGGCTGGCGTGACGCGCAGCTCAGCGAGCTCGTGGCGCTCATCGAAGAAGCCGTGAACTAGCTTCACCCCCCGAACACACACGAGAACGGGGCCGCCAGTGGCGGCCCCGTTCTTGATCTCATTGCGAACCTATGAGGGTTCCTCGCTAGCTCAAAGACGCTAGGTCGAAGGACCGTCCTCGGTCCGGGGGCGGCGCGGGCGAGCCGTGGCGACGCCACTGGTGGTAGCAGCCTCGTCGGCTGGCGCCTCCGCAGTCGCTGCACGACGGCGCTGCTGCTGCTGCTGCGGTGCAGGCTCGGCGGGCGGTGTCGTGTTGGCGTCGGAGCGACCACCCGCGGGCGCAGTCGCTGCACGGTCGCCGCGTGGTGCGTCCGCGCCACCACCACCACCTCCACCGGCGGGCTGTTGCTGCTGCCGGCGCTGGCGCTGCTGCTCCGAACCGCCGCGCCCCTGCTCCGCGCCCTGTGCGTTCTGGCGCTGCGGGGGCTGGCGTCGAGGTTGCGGTGCCGCGCAGTACGGACAGTGCCGCCAGGCAAACTGCATCAACTGGTTGCAGCTCACACAGGGCTGCTTCAGCTGCGTGCCGCAGTAGGCACACACCATGAAGTCCTCGGAAATCGGACGGCGGCAGTCCGGGCAGGCGCTGATCGAATGCAGCTCAGAGAGGATCGCCTCCTGCTCCAGCTGGCGGTCGTACGCCTCTTGGAGTGTCTCGGAGGGGCGGAGCACGAAGTAGACCGGCAAGCCCACGATGGGGAACACCACGGCTACCAGTACGGCGATGAGCTGCGAAATCGGATCGTTCGTCCGCGCGCTGATGTCCCGGTAGACCCAGACGACAGAGGTGAACCAGATCACCATGAAGTATCCGACGAACAGCAGGCCGATCAGGCGCGCCATCGCCACCCAGTCGCCCGGTATCTCTGGCATCCTTAGCCTCCGGTATTCTTCGCCACTCTCGATCAGGCTAACACGCCGCATCCTGTGAAGCGCCAGCCACGCTCGCAATTCGTGATCTCTTCATGCACTCTTGCCGCACCGAGTGTGGATGGTCCGTGGAACCATCCGCGGACGGCTCCGGCCCACTACCAACCAGCCGCCTACAATCAGTGTTCGAGGCACATCGCCTCACACGAGAGGCGAGGCATGACCACGATCCACGACGTCCTGAACGAAGCCCAGCGACACGCGGTCGAGGTCGAACGCGGCCCCCTCATGATCCTCGCCGGGCCCGGTTCAGGAAAGACCCGCGTCATCGCGCACCGCATCGCCTATCTCGTACAGACGCTGCACGTGCCCGCCTACCGCATCCTCGCCGTCACCTTCACTAACAAGGCGGCGCGGGAGATGCGCGAGCGGGTCGAGGGCTTGCTGGGCGCCGAGGCGCACGCCCTCACCATGGGCACCTTCCATGCCGTCTGCGCGCGCATCCTGCGCATGGACGGCGAGGCTATCGGCCTGCCCTCGGACTTCGCCATCTATGACACCGACGATCAGATGGCGCTGATCCGGCTGGCGCAGGCGGAGCTGAGCATCGACCCGAAGCGCTACGCACCCCGCGCGGTGCTCTCCGCCATCTCCCGCGCCAAGAACGAGCGGCGCGATGCCACCGCGTTCCAGCGCCAGGTGGACAGCTATTTCGAGGAGATCGTGGCGCGCATCTATGCCCACTACGAGCAGAGCCTGGAACGCTCCGGCGCCGTCGACTTCGACGACCTGCTGGGGCGCACGCTCGAGCTGTTCGAGCACCACGACGACATCCGCGAGAAGTACGCCTCCCGCTACCTGCACACGCTGATCGATGAGTTCCAGGACACCAACCTGGTGCAGTACCAGCTGGCACGGCAGCTCGTCTCCGTACATGGCAACCTCACCGTGGTGGGTGACCCGGACCAGTCCATCTACTCCTGGCGAGCCGCCGACATCCGCAACCTCCTGGATTTCAAGCGCGACTTCCCGTCGGCTGAAGAGGTCCTGCTAGAACAGAACTACCGCTCCACCGGCCACATCCTCAGCGCCGCCCACGCAGTCATCGAGCGTGCCGATGGTCGCCCGGAAAAGAACCTGTGGACCACGAACCCGGACGGTGAGCAGGTCATCGAATTCGAAGCGCCCTACGGCGAGGAGGAGGGCCAGTTCATCGCCTCCGAGTGTCGCCGGTTGATGCGCGCGCACGACTATCCCGCCTCCGGGATCGCCGTGATGTACCGTACGAACGCCCAGTCTCGTGGGATCGAAGAGGCCTTCATCGCCGGCGGCGTCCGCTACCGCATCGTCGGTGGCACTCGCTTCTATGATCGCCGCGAGGTCCGCGACCTGATCGCCTACCTGCGTCTCGTCCACAACGAGCACGACTCAATGGCCTTCGATCGCATCGTGAACGTCCCCACGCGCGGAATTGGCGAACGCACCGTGGCAGAGGTGCACCTCCTCGCCTCCCAGCGCAACATCTCGCCGGTCGCGGCAGCCTACCTGCTTGCGCGCGGTGACGAGGGCCAGCTCCCGGGTCGCAGCCGGCAGGCCCTCGCCGTGTTCCTCAACCTCCTGGATGAGCTCTCCGCAGGGCACGAGTCAATGGCGGTGGCGGAGATCCTCGATCGCGTGCTCACCCTGACGTCCTATCGCGAACACCTCCAGCGCACTGACCGCGAGCACGCTGAGGTGCGCTGGGAGAACGTGCAGGAGCTCCGCTCCGCGGCCGCCCAGCATGACGAAGACCCGGAGGCCACGCTCGCAGCCTTCCTCGAATACATCGCGCTGGTCAGCGACATCGATGACCCCTCCGCGGACCAGCCAGATGCGGTCACACTGATCACGCTCCACGCCGCAAAGGGACTGGAGTTCCCCGTCGTCTTCATGGCCGGCATGGAGGAAGGCCTGCTCCCCCACATCCGTGCGCTCGATGATCCCGCGCAGATGGAGGAGGAGCGCCGCGTCTGCTACGTGGGGATGACCCGCGCGAAAGAGCGCCTCTACCTCACGCGCGCCCGGCGTCGCTTCCTCTACGGCAACGAACGAGCCAACCCGGCTTCGCGATTCCTGGCTGACATCCCGGACGCGAATATCACCTCGCCCACCGGCTCCACCCGTCGAGGTGACACGCTGACTGCCCGCGGACTGCGCGCGGCCGCGGAGGCACGACGTGAGGAGCAGGAGTCCGAGGTCCCGCTGTTCTCCCCCGGCGACCGGGTGCAGCACTCGAGCTTCGGGATGGGCGTCGTGGTCGCGTGTGAGACCGTCCCCGGCGACCAGCAGGTCACCGTGGCGTTCGAAGGCAAGGGCGTGAAGCGCCTCCTGCAATCCTTCGCACAGCTACGAGGGACCTAGGCAGACGGGCGCAGACTAACGTCGCTTGCCGACACCGTCTCCGCTGAAACGCATGCGCGTTTCGATCTGCTGGAGGATATTCGCCCGGGTGAGCAGCCCCACCATCTGACTGCCGCTGATCACCGGCACCTGGTGGATGTCCTTCTCCGTCATCAGCCGCATCGCCTCCATCACAGAGGTCTCCGGCCCCACCGTCACAATGTCCCCGGTCTGCACCATCACGCTCGAGGCGCTGGTCTGGGGCAACTCGTTGCGCGGCACTCTCGCCAGGTCGGTCGTGGTGATCAGGCCGGTGACACGCCCCTCGCGGTCGAGGAAGATGGCGCGCTCACCACGCGCGAGCACACGCTCGTCAACAATGACCTGCAGGTTCACAGTCTCCGGCAACGGCTCCGGCGGTGCGCTCATCACCTCGGACGCGTTGATGCCCCGCAACGTCCGCTCGATGAGCACCTGCGAGTAGGAACCTTCTGCCGCGGACTTGAGGAAGAGACCGATCAGCACATACCAGAGTCCCGTGAAACCAATGAACAGCACCCAGGCGATGCCACCAGCAATCATGAACCACGCAATACCGGAGCCCACCCTCGAGGCGATCCGCGTCGCTTCCGTCAGATCGTTCGTCCGTCGCCACAGCAGCGAGCGCAGCACGCGCCCGCCATCCAGCGGAAAGCCGGGTAGGAGGTTGAACACTGCCAGAAGGCCGTTCACGAATCCGAGGTAGATGAAGATGATGCCAAGGTTCACCCAGGGAACGAACACGCCCACCACGATGAAGATGACCGCCAACAGGGCGGACATGATCGGCCCCGCGATCGCGATCCGGAACTCCTGCCGCGGAGACTCCATCTCTCCTTCGATATTGGAGACGCCACCGAAGATGAAAAGGGTGATCGAGGGCACCTTCATCTTGTAAGCCAGGGCCACGAAGGCGTGCGAAAGCTCGTGCAGCAGGACCGAGGTAAAGAAGAGCACCGCCGTGCCAGCGGCCGCCAGCCAGCGCTGCTCACTCGTCCACTCTTCGAACTCCATCTCGAAGAAGCCGGTCGCGAGCGCCCACGTGAGCAGCGTGAAGATGAAGATCCACGACCAGTGCACGCGAATCGCGATGCCCCGGATGCGAGCGAGCATGATGCCGGAGGTCAGGTCCATGCTTCGATGATAGCCGATGCTCAGACGCGTGTACGCGCGCTGACGAGCGAGGAACTCCCACTACACGGCAGGATTCCGCCTGAATGCTGGTAGTAGTGAGGAAATTGAGATTATGAGAGAAGGGCGCTCAACTGCTCGTCGCTCAGCGCGGTGCGCAGCAGCTCACCAATCCGCTCCGCCTTCGCCTCATGCGAGAAGGGGTCACGGCCGTACGCACCCTCGATCTCCCGCACCGTGTCCACCGTGCTCCCCGGTGCGAGCGCCAGCGTGGTTTCTCGGCTGGAAGCTGCGCGATCGAGGATGTACGGGCTGGGCTCTTCGCCGCCAGTGAGCAGCAGCAGCTCCGCCCCGGCGATCATCGCCCCCAGCGCGAGATCCACCCGCGACGTGCGGCAGACCACCGCCTTCCGAGGAAAGCGGCGCATGTAGTCATCCGCCGGGTCGTGCGAGATCGCCGCGATGACGATGTGCTCACACACGGCAGCGTCACCCTCACGTGACCGGCTGAGCACCTGCGCGTTGGCGGCCTCCAGCAGCCGCCCCACTGTGGGTGCCGCCAGCAGGCGATCCTCGGAAATCCGTATGACACCGTTCGATGTCGCACGCGCGCTCACTGGCATGTGGTTCACCACCAGCGTCGTTCCGTCCGCCGCTGCGCCGTCCGAACCCGTGACCAACACGAGCTTCGCACCAAGCTGCGCCGCGAGCGCCGGTGCATCGACACCCGCTGGTGCCTCGATGACAGCAATGCCCTCGTCGGCTGGCAGGTCACCGGTCTCGACGGGAGCCCCGGTGCCATCGGCGAACTCGAGCTGTGCGAAGGCGGAGGCGTCGGAGGAAGCGCGGTCATCGCCGGTGAGGCGAACCAGTTGCACGCCGTGGCCGGCGTATGCGAGACGGTGCGCGAGCCCGGCTGCGATGGTACTCGCACCCGCACCTGGCTCTGATCCGGCCACGAGAATCCGCGTCACAGCCTGTCCGTCCTGCCTGTGCGGTTCTGGTTGGTGCCGAGGGGCGGGATCGAACCGCCGACACCACGATTTTCAGTCGTGTGCTCTACCAACTGAGCTACCTCGGCACGAGGTCCAACGCAGCGCCATCGTACGCGACCGGCCACGGACGCTCAACGCATCGCGCGACGCACAGCGAAGCGGCACAGCAGGACGCGGTGCAGTTGCCGCGGCCGACCTTCTCCAGATTAGCCGAATGCAAACGGGCAATTCCGTTTGTTGTGTCGCGATTGCAAACTTTCACCACTATCACTAGTATCACGTTCATTATCGAGATGTAGTACCTCGATTGTAGGCAAGGAGAACAGACATGGCAGAGGGAACGTACTGGTCGCGGGCGATGTCCGGGTCGACCTCGCGGCGCGGCCTCATCCGTGGCGGAGCACTGGCAGGAGCGGGGCTCGCCGGCGCGGTGTTGATTGGCTGCGGTTCCGATGATGACGACGAGCCACCCCCGGTCGCGACAACCCCAGCACCCGGTGCTCCATCGACGCCGGCACCCGGGGAGGAAGATTCGCGCCAGGGCGGCCGCATCAGCATCTGGGTCAATGACCCGGGTGACAGCTTCAACACGGTGATCAACTGGATCGAGGGCAATCACCTCTCTGGCGTCCACGTCTACGACCGGCCCTTTGCCCCCCGCCTGGATGAGCGCCAGATGGTCCTGGAGGCAGCAGAAAGCGTGGAGGTCCCCGACGACACAACAGCAGTAATCACGCTCAAAGAGGGACTCGTCTACCAGGACCGCCCCCCGGTGAACGGCCGTCCCGTGCTGGCCGACGACATCGTCGAGATGCACAACTACGTGCGTGGTGAGGATCAGGCGCACAACCCGAGCTTCCAGCGCAACATCATGGACACCGTGGAGGCAACGGACGACCGCACCGTAGTGTTCACGCTGCAACACCCCAGCGCCTACCTGTTCAGCGCCTCGGAGCTGGGGAACTCGTCGAATACCGGCATCGTGCCACGGGAATTGGTGACCGGGAACTTTGTGGAGACGGAGCCGGTCGGCTCCGGCCCGTGGCAGGTCAAAGCGATCCAGCGGGGCGTGCTCTACGAGTATGAGCGCAATCCCACCTACCGCGACGCAGACATGGGACTGCCATATGTGGACGAGCGCGTCCGGGTGGTGCTCCCAGACGTCGCAGCGCAGGAGGCCGCCTTCCGTGGCGGCCAGAACATGGTCTACATCCCGCCCGCGGACATCGCCGACCGCCTGGAACGAGACATGGGCGACCAGATCGTCTCGGTCGAATTCCTGACCACAGCGCCTTTCACGCGGCATATGTCATCCAAGCAGCCGCACTTCGAGGACGTGCGGGTGCGTGAGGCGTTCTATCGCGCGTACGACGTCCAGGAGCAAATCGACCTGGTGATGAACGGATGGGCGGAACCAGCCCCCGGCGTGGTGCCGCTGGGCTTCACCGACTATCAGCTCGACTGGGACGAGACACTCGGCTCCGGCATGACAGTGGCCGACCACCACCGGCACGACATCGCGGAGGCGCGTCAACTCCTGGAGGCAGCGGGCTTCGACTTCGAGCGCGAGTACATCCTCAGCGCGCCGGCGGTCGGGGTGAACGACCAGGCATTGCAGGTCATCGCGGAGCAACTCCGGCGCGTCGGCCTGGAGAACACCGGATTCGACATGCGGCCGCTGGCGGAGTGGTTCTCGGCACAATCGAACACCGGCAACCATGACTTCGGCGCCATGACCCACCCGGCGGAGGACACGGTGCACCGCGTGATGCGGCTGAACCACACCACGACCGGCATGATCCACCAGTCGAAGAACATCTCCGACCCGGAGGTGGACGCACTGATCAACGAGGCCGAGGTCATCGTTGACCGAGACGAACACGTCGAAAAGGTGAAGGACGTGCAGCGCACGCTGCTGGAGAAGTACTCACATATGTCGTTGCTGCTGACACAGGTGCAGCGCGAGCTTCGCTGGTCAACCATCCAGGACTGGGAGTTCGTACCCGTGACGGTCGCGGTCTACCAGCAGCAGGCATGGATGGACGCTTAGCGCATCCGGCCTCAATTCGTGCAACCAGGGGCGACTCAGTCGACGAAGCGACCGACTGAGTCGCCCCGCCACAGGGAGCACGAGGTCACACGATTCGAATCGTGCGCTCCGGGCTGCGCGTCGGAAGCACCTGCGCTAGAGTCCCCTCACCCCACCAACCGCGAATACCGGGATCTCCGATATGCCCGCGCCGAAGCAACGCTGTCCCTGGGTCGGCGACGATCCCCTCATGCAGCGATACCACGATGTGGAGTGGGGTGTCCCGGTCCGCCGCGACCGGAAGCTCTTCGAGTTCCTCATTCTCGAGGGCGCCCAGGCCGGCCTGAGCTGGGCGACCATCCTCCGCCGGCGCGACGGCTACCGCCGAGCCTTCGCCGGCTTCGACTGGAACGAGGTAGCCGCCTTCGACGATGACAAGGTCGAAGAGTTGATGCAGGACACCGGCATCATCCGCAACCGCCTGAAGATTCGAGGCACGATCACGAACGCACGCGCGTTCCGCGATGTGCGCGCCGAGTTCGGCACCTTTAGCCGCTACATCTGGGGCTTCGTCGACGGCGAGCCGGTCCAGTCACACCACATGACGATGGCTGAAGTCCCCACCTCCACCGAACTCGCCGAACAAGTATCGAAGGATCTCAAGCGGCGCGGCTTCACCTTCGTGGGGCCTACGATCATGTACGCACACATGCAGGCAACGGGGCTCGTCAACGACCACCTCGAGTCCTGCTTCAGGTACCGTGAAGTTCAGCAGCGCTAAGCATGCGCAGTGCGGAGAGGGGCTACACCAATGGCATCAACGGCCGAAACACTCCTGAACCACATCGGCGGCGAATGGATGGCATCGAGCGCGACCGAGCAACTGGAAGTGCTCAATCCCGCGACCGCGCAGGCCATGGTGAACGTCCCCCTCAGTCCCGGCGACGATGTGGACCGCGCCGTCGTCGCCGCGCTGCGAGCCTTCCCCGGCTGGCGCGAGACACCCGTCACAGAGCGCATCCAGCCGATGTTCCGCTTCAAGGCGCTGCTGGACGAGCACATCGATGAGCTCGCACGACTCGTCACGAACGAGTGCGGCAAGACCTACGAGGAAGCCTACGGCGAGGTCAAGCGTGGCATCGAGAACGTGGAGGTTGCCTGCGGCGCCCCGATCCTCATGCAGGGCTACAACAACGAGGACATCGCCCGCGGCATCGATGAGCACATGTTCCGCCAGCCGCTGGGCGTGGTGGCCGGCATCACGCCGTTCAACTTCCCCGCGATGATCCCGCTCTGGTTCCTGCCCTACGCCGTCACCACCGGCAACTGCTTCATCCTCAAGCCGTCCGAGCGCGTACCGATGACCAGCCGCCGCATGGTGGAACTGGCCGAGGAGGCAGGCTTCCCGCCCGGCGTGATCTCGTTGGTCCACGGCGGCCGCGAGACGGTGGAGGCG
>JBJHDC010000069.1:0-10309 GCA_050486345.1 Dehalococcoidia bacterium
CGTGGCCTGAGTCCACGGCCCACTCGTGCGTGCATGGTCCATCCGTGCGAGGCGAGCGCGCAGCGCGTCCAGTTCGTCAGAATCTTCGACGGGGCGTTCGCGTAGCTCGACGCGCGGATCGTCGCCCGTCAGCCGAAACTCGATGCGGTAGAGGTCACCCTCAGTGCGCCGGTTGAGGTCGCGGAGCAACGCTTCACGCGAGGTGTAGCCTGCGCTCTCCGCGTCTGCCTCACTGATGACGTCAACGGAGATGCGGTCGACCGCATCGATGGCCAGGACGCCGACAGCAGTACGCAGCGTGCCGCCCGCACGAACGGTGGGGCGGCGCCACCGACGGTACGCAAGGGTGACGTGCCCTGCCGCAATCTCATCGAGCACCATCTGCTTGAAGAGCACGAGGGCTACCTGAGTTGCGGCGCGATGTCCTCGATGAACTGGTCGAAGACCTCCTGCGCTCGGTCGCCGAGTCCGGCCTGCGGGACGATGAACTCGTCCACCTTCGCCTCCTGGTATTTGCCCAGCGTGTCGACGATCTCGTCGACGCTGCCCGCGAGGGTCGGACGGCCGATGCCGCGCGCACGCTCTACCTCGGCAGGGTCGTTGGAGATGGTGAGGAGGGCCTGGGCACTGCGACGGATCTCCGCGGGGTTGCGACCAATGTCCTCGCAATGCTGCTCCAGCACGGCCCCCTTGCGCGCCAGGGTGTTCGGCGAGCCCCACGTATTCCACTCGTCCGCGTACTGCGCCGTGATGCGCAGGGTCACCTGCTCGCCGCCACCGCCGATGAGGATCGGCACCGGGCCGACCGGTTTCGGCGCCAGCGGGGCGTCCTTCACCGTGTAGAAGCGGCCCTCGAAGGTGGTGCGCTCCTCCCGCAGGAGCCCTCGGATGATCTGCACGCTCTCTTCCAGGCGGCGCAGGCGCCCCCCCACGGTGTGGTAGGGGATGCCGTACGCCTCGTGCTCGTTCTCCTGCCAGCCGGCGCCCATACCCAGCACAAGCCGACCACCGCTGATGATGTCCACCTGCGCCGCCATCTTCGCGACCACTGGTGGGTGCCGGTAGGTGTTGCCGACGACCAGCGTGCCGATGCGCACGCGCGGCACGTTCACCGCGATGGCCGCCAGGTTCGTCCAGATCTCGCCGGTGGGGCCGCTGTTGTCCTCCTGGTTGGGCATGAAGTGATCGGCGATCCAGATGCCGTCCCACCCGGTGCGTTCGACGTGCTGACACAGCTCGATGAGGCGGTCATACGGTCCGGTGAGGCCCGGCCAGGCGCTGAACTTCATGGGTGCTCCCTTGTGAATGATTGTTCGTGTTTCGTGACGCGTCGGACGCTCGAGTTGGTGGGGAGGACGCGGCTGACCGAGTCTACGGAGGACGATACAACACCGGTTGAGGATCGTGCGGCGCTGGCGCGCTGCTTACGGCCGGCGAGCGATGCCCTCGATGTTCACGTAGAAGAAGAAGGCCTCGGGATCATCGGCCCAGCGTCGCCAGCCGGCGGCGATCGCCTCGAGGTCGTCGTGCGTGGCGAATCCGAACTCAATGGCGTGTTCCGCGAAGCTCGAGCGCAGGGTGCGCTCCGCCCACGAGTAGCCCCAGTTCTCTACATCTGCCCGCTCATGGAACACCATCGTGGCGCCGGAGATCTCCAGGTCGATGAAGCCAGCCTCGCGCAGCCACATCGGCACGCGCCGGCCTGCGTTCAGCTCTGAGTGATTCTGCGCGGCGACCTGTTGATACAGCGTGAGCCACTGCTCCAATTCCGGCACGGCTGGCCACGGCGTCATCGTGGCGTAGTCGACCTCACGTACGGCGACGATTCCGCCCGGCCGTAGCACCCTGAGGGTGTCGCGGAGGAGATCGACGGGACGCGCGACGTGCTGCAACACCTGGTGCATGTAGGCGACATCGAAGGAGGCGTCCGGCTCCGGGATCTCGTAGGCGCTGGCTGTCTCGAAGCGAAGCGAGGTGAGGCGCTCGCGTGCCGCGTGCTCGCGCGCCTGTTCGATCACCGCCTCCACCGGGTCGATGCCCACCACCTCCCCCGGTGCGACGGCGCGCGCGAGGCCGGTGGTGATGGTGCCGGGGCCACAACCGACATCGATCAGCCGCATTCCCGAACGCAAGTGAGGCATCAGGAAGGCGGCGTCACGCTCCGCGGTCCGCCGGGCGTGCTGGCCGACGACGGATGCGTGGTGTCCGTGGGTATAGCGTTCTGTTCGCTGGGTCATTGAGAGTGCGTCATCAGTAGGTCGACACGTCCATCTGCGGCAGCATGCCCGTGGCGGAGAAAACAGTGCGCTCAGCAATGTTCGTGGCACGATCCGCAATGCGCTCGAGGTTGTGCGCTACCCACAGGAGATGCGTGCTGGGCTCGATGGTTGCAGGGTCCGCGACCATGATCTGGATCAGATCTTGGTAGATGCGATCGTAGAGTTCATCGACGTAGTCGTCGGCCGCACCCACCTGATAGGCGGCGTGCGTGTCTTGATCCACGAACGCCTGCACGGAGTTGCGCAGCATCTCTCTCGCGCGTTCCGCCATGATCGGGATGTCGATCAGCGGCTTGACCAGCGGCTCGTCCTGCATCATCACCACGATGCGTGAGTTGCCTTCGGCATGGTCACCCATGCGTTCCAGGTCGGTCGTGATGGCCACCACTGAGACGATGATGCGCAGGTCTCGGGCCATCGGCGCCTGCTGCGCCAGCAGGGAGACGCAGGCATTCTGCAGGTGATAGCCGATTGCGTTGATGTCCGCGTCTTCCTCGATCACCTCGCGTGCCAGATTCACGTCACGATCAAGCAAGGCCTGCATGGCTCGCTCGATGGCGTGGTCCACCATTGAGCCCATCTCCATGACGCCGTCCTGGAGCGCGGCGATCTGCCGGTGGAACTGTTCTCGAGGCATCGCTGGCTTTCCGTTCCCCACGGTGCGTGGGATCGTGTGGTAGCGACAGATTATACCCATGCCATGTCAGGGTGGCATTGGCGAGGGGAGGATCTGATCAGTCGGTCCATCGCGTTTACACACGTTTACACGCGCACTTCGCGCCATCCATACACTTCCGGGATGACCCGATCCACGTTCCACGCCGAGCTCGAGAGCTTGCACGACTCCGTCCTCCGGCTCGGCGAGCAGGTACTCCGCCAGGTCGAGCTGTCGATGCAGGCGCTCCACGATGTTGATGGCGATCTCGCGACACAGGTGGTGGAGGGCGATACCACGATCAATCGCATCTGTCTGGAACTCGAGGAGCGTGCGATCGCGCTCATCGCCTCGCAGGCCCCCGTTGCGACGGATCTGCGACGGTTGGTGAGCACCCTGGCGATTCTCAACGAACTCGAACGCATCGGCGATCACGCAGAGGGCATCGGGCGTATCAATCAGCTGATGGGTCCGGAGCCAGCGCCGCGTCGACTCGGCTACCTGCCCGCGATGGCGGACCGCGCCCAGGCGATGCTGGCTGACTCGATGCGTGCGTTTGAGCACGACGACCTCAGGCTCGCCCAGCACGTGTGCGTCGCTGATGATGACCTCGATCGACTGCAGGATCGGGTGTACGCGGATACCTTCCAGGGGATGATCGAAGACCCTGCACAGATACAGCGGAACACGTACTTGCTCTGGACGGCGCACAACCTTGAGCGCATCGGCGACCGCTGCACCAATATCTGTGAGCGGGTGATTTACAACGTCACCGGGGAGCTCGACGATCTCAACAGCTCTCGCTACTGAGCAGCGCCACCGGCCGCGGATCCCACATGCACCAACGGTAGGGTGAAGCAGATGGTGGCGCCCGGGGTTTCGTCGCTCACCCAGATCTGCCCACCGTGGCGTGAGACGATGTGCCGCGCGATCGCGAGCCCGAGGCCAGTCCCCTCTCGATCATCATTCGTCGTGCGAGCTGCATCCCCGGTGTAGAAGCGCTCGAAGATGCGCGTCCGGTCAGACGGCAGGATTCCCGGACCCTGGTCGCGGACGCTAACCTGTGCCATTCCCTCAACCGTTCCGGCTGCGATGGTGATCGTTGAGCCAGGGGGGGAGAAGCGAATCGCATTGTCGAGGAGGTTGCTCAGCACCTCGCTGACGCGGTCCTCGTCACCACGCACCTGGAGGCCCTGCGCGCCCCCATCGAACGCGAGGGCAACCTGCTCGCGCCCCGCAACCGGCGCCACGCGCTCCATCACTTCATGAATGAGGGCGTCGAGCACCAGCGTGCGGAAGTGGAACTCCTCTGCCTCGGATTCGATGCGTGACAGCCTGAGCAGACGCTCCACGATCTCCTTCAGACGCTCTAGCTCCCCGGTAAGTCGCTGGTGAAATCGGGCCGCCTGCTCGGGGTCATCCACGCCACCCTCGAGCGTTTCTGCGAGCGCGAGGGCGGCTGCGATGGGGGTGCGTAGTTCGTGTGAGACATTCGCCACCAGGTCTTGCCGCGCCCGCTCAGCGCGTCGGAGCGCAGTGACGTCCTGCAGGGTGAGCAGCGTCTGGACTGGTCCAAGCTCGAACGGGGTGGCGTAGGCGAGGACGCGCGTCCCGTCTGCAATCGAGATCTCGTTCAGCAGGCCCGAGGATTCCCGAAGCAACTGGACGAGCTCGTGGTCACGCGAGGCGCGGATGAGTGAGACGCCGGTCACCTGTTCTGGTGAGCGTCCGAGGATGCGCGCGGCGGATTGGTTCGCCGCCAGCACCACCTGACCGTCTCCCAGTAGCAGCACGCCTTCGCGCAGGGGGTCCAGGAGCCGGACCAGGTCCTGCAGCGGTTGTAGCGCATCGTCCACGGATGCGCCGTCCTCAACCTGCTCTCGCCTGCCGGGGGCGGCTGGGGCGCGGAGCATCCAGAGCGCGAAGACGGTGAACCCGGCGACGGCGACCGCCGCGAGGCTACGGGGCAGCCAGATCACCGCGGCGACCGTGGCGAGCCCGATGATCAGGAGGATGGTGATGCGCAGGGTGTGGGGCATCGCGGGACGCAATCGCTGCGAGGGCGGGCGCTAGGGAACGAACTTATACCCGACGCTTCTCACCGTGATGATATGTCGTGGAGTTGAAGGCTGCTCCTCGATCTTCTCGCGTAGCCATCGGACATGGACGTCCACAGTGCGTGTTTCACCCCGGTACGTCGTGTCCCAGACGGCTTCGAGGATCATGTCGCGGGTGAGCACCTGGTCGGGGTTGCGCATGAGGTATTCCAGCAGCCCGAACTCACGCGGGCGCAGCGGAATCACCTCACCCCCGCGCCGGAGTTCGTGGCGCGCAACATCCAGTTCGAGGTCGCCGGCAACGAGGATGGACTCATTCACAGCGGCACGAGGGCCGGCGGTGCGCGAGATCTGGTCCCGACGAAGCATGGAATTCACCCGCGCGCGCAGCTCCCGCATCGAGAACGGCTTAGTGACATAATCGTCAGCGCCCAGCTCGAGACCCTGGACGCGGTCCGCTTCGCCATCGCGGGCTGTGAGCAGCAGGATGGGCACAGGGCCTTCGCTGCGCACAATGCGACAGACGTCGAGGCCTGACATGCGCGGCAGCATGATGTCCAGCACGATCAGGTCCGGCGCGTGCTCCCGGGCCAGGGCGAGGCCCTCCGCGCCATCACTGGCGGTCAGGACCATGTGGCCATCGCGGGAGAGGTTGTACGCCACGGTATCGAGAATGGACGGATCGTCTTCAACGACGAGGACGGTGGGCATCTGTGACTCCCGCGATGCTGTCATGCCTTCATGTTAAGCCGTGGAGGGTGTCGCGCGTTAACATTTCGATCAATCGGCGGGGAATCTGACGATCACCGCCAGGCGGCGTGTTTCGTACACTGCGCCTATGTGCGGTCGGTTCACGCTCACAGTGGATGACTTCGACCTACTCGTGGACGCGGTCGGTGGCACCGTCACGCCTGAGGAGCGGGAGGCACTCGCATCGATGCGATTGCCCCGCTACAACATCGCGCCCATGCAGTTGCATTGCATCGTGCGCGAGGAGGGCGAGACGCGGGCCCTCGAGCATGCCTCGTGGGGCCTCGTGAACTTCTGGGCGAAACAGCGCCGCGACGGCGCCAGGCACATCAACGCTCGCTCCGAGACGGTGGAGCAGCGGCGCCCCTTCCGTGATGCGTTTGCACAGCGGCGCTGCGTCATCCCCGCTGACGGCTTCTTCGAGTGGAGCGGGGAAAAGGGCGAGCGGCGCCCGTGGTGGTTCCATCGCTCGGACCGCGAGGTCTTTCTGTTCGCCGGGCTCTACGAGGTCGCGCAGCTGCCCGATGAGACAGAGCCAGTGACCTCGTTCACGATCCTCACCACGACGCCCAACGCGCTGGTGGAGCCGATCCACGACCGCATGCCGGTGATTCTGCGCGACAATGAGGCGGTGGATGAGTGGTTGTGGGGCGGCCAGTCGACGGAACGCCTCAACGAGCTCATGGGACCGGTGGACGATCGATACCTTGTGAAGGTCCCGGTCTCAACGCGTGTGAACTCTGTGCGGAACGACGACGCCGCATGCCTCGCAGAGTCCGAGGGCGAGATTCAGGGTGAGCTGCTATAGGTTCAGGAATGCTAGAGTCCGGACAGGCGGCCCATGCCGTGGCATCCGAGGCGGGCATCGCCGATGTCGTGTTTCCGTACTGTTAAGTTCCACGCAGGGAGGCTTGCTCTCTTGGATATAGCGGCAGTGGTCGGTTGGGGACTAGTAGGTATCGGAGTGGCCGCACTGGTGGGATTGCTCCTGTCCGCATTCACCGGTCAGGGGAGCGCCACGGGTGTATTTCTGATTGTTTTTGTCTTAGCGTTCGGTATCGGATCAGTTATGGTCGGATTGCCAGTTCCTTGGGTCGTCGAAACAGAGTAGACATATCCAGCGCCGATCAGGGCTGGTTCGGAACTCCATCCCTCAACGGTCCGCAGAACGAGCCTCCCCCCGTGGCTCGCTGCGGAGTTCTATGTCGTTCAGCGCGATCTCTCGGACGACGAGGTCCTCTGGCGTGGTCCGTCAACCGGCCGATACGCTCTCGGGCGTGCGGTAGCGAGCGCCGCTGGTGGAGATCTTGTGTACGCCGGGCATCAACGTGCGGGTGCCGATGATCTCCACGTACTGCACATCGCCACGCGTCGTGATGTGCTTCTGCACGAAGCGGCCCACCGGCTGCGCCAGCAGCACGCCGAACATTCCGGCCGTGCTCGCGTTGGCGAAGCGCTCGCGCAGACTCTGATCCCCGGTACGGGCAAGCGTGAGCATGATCAGTGCGGCAGTCACGGCCCCCGTCACCGCAATGTTCGTGCCGCAGAACGGCGATACCGCCAGCGACCGCTCTCCGCGCTGCATTCGGTCCAGCGCCTCGCGGGCGCACTGGTCCAGCAGTTGCTCGTCGACGTTGCCACCCACGATGAAGAAGCCATCCGCAGCAGCCCGACCCGCGAGGCGTGTGGGGCCTCGTTTCGCGAAGAGTACCGCCACAGTCGCGTGCTCCAGACCGTGGTTGCGACGCACGGCGTCGGCCCAGTCGCGCAGCCACCGCCCGTTGAGGATTGTCGAACCCCGTGTCGCCAGGCGGTCAAGCATCCCGGTTGCCTCGTCCGCGTTGGCATCATCGTTGCCGTCGCCTCGGGTCAGGTATCGCAGCATGGGTGCTCCCTCGATCGTTTCCGGGTGGCAAGCAGCGGGCCTCGGCGTGGTGTCTCCGAGTGTACTGGCGTCATCCTGAATCCGCTGCCCACGCGGCGGGAAAGAGGGCTAAGGGTTAGGGACGACTGGTGCCCGGCGCACCGATCTCGAAGTCCGCGACGACATCTACCCGGATGGTGACGCTGTTGCCACTCCCGTTGGGCGACGAAATCACCACGGTGCCGGAGGCCGTCGTGGCCGGGAGCAGGGTGGGGTTCACCGAGATGTTCAGCTCGCCGGTCGGACACGTTCCGGCGTTGCATGTGACACCAGACCCCGCAGCAACCCCGGCCGGTGGGTCCACGATGATGAAGTTCTCAGAGGCGACTGCCTGCCAGCTGGTCAAACCGCTGCCGGTGTTGCGGATGCGGATTGTGGTCGTCGGAGACCCGGAGGGGTCGTTCACGTTCACGGTGATGCGCTGCGAGTCCGCGGTGAAGGTCGGTGAGCCGAGGATCTGCGAGGCCACGTTGGACGGCAGGTTGGGCGTGGCCGCGGTGTGCGATGGCTTCGGTGTGGGGATGTCCATCGAGCTATACGGGAACCGCCAGTTCCCCACCGCCAGCGGACCGTGGAACGCTGGGTCGGTCAGATTGGGGAGCGTTGCGGGTACCGGCTCCCAGAGCTGCTGCCCGGCGGCCGTTGGCGGGTTCGCCATGCAGCCCCAGACCAGCTCCTGGTACGGGTAGCGGCTCCGGGACTGGTTCCCGGAGCAGTTGAATCCAGCGCGCGGCCAGCTGGAGAACTGCGGGTCCATCGGGTGGTTGCTCTGGTTCGCCCCGGGGCCGGTGAATCCGTTGTAGCCCCACACCGCGTAGTACCAGTTCTCGATGATCGTGGGATCCGCGTTGGTGTCGGTGCCGGCGATCGGACGCTGCTGAGGAGCGCTGTTCCACTTCTCGATCAGAATCTGCGTCCCTCGCGCGATGTTGTAGGCATAGTGCGTGGCAATGAGGGTTTGTCGTTCAGATGCGCGCCCGTTGTTGCCCAGCGGCACGGTCATCCCCGTGGTCACCTGCATGATGCCGTGGCCGCAGTCGAAGGAGACCAGCCCGGTACCGATTGCGGTCCACGGTGTAGAGCGCGCACTCATCGCCATGTTCGATTCCACCCAGGCGATCGCTTTCAGCAGCGTGGCGGGTACGAACGGTGTCCCCTCCACGAACGAGCTCCGCGTGCCCCGCTTCACCGGTTCGAGGCGGAAGCGGGAGTCGTTCGGGAACAGCTGGTTCACGGACACTGCATCAATCGCCAGCAGGTAGGCGGAGCGCTGCTGTGTGGCCTCGTACGCGTGCGGCCTGCGCGGGTCGAAGGCACAGGCATCCGCAGATGGCGTGTCAGTGCGCGGCACGAGCATCACGGCGGCGAGTACGGCGGAGACCAGCAAGGTGCTGACGATGAGCTTACGCACCGGCGATCCATCCTATGAAGATGATTTCTGTGGTTGAGATGACCGGGTAGCGGTCGCCCTCGGCATCGAGAATCACCACGGATTCCTCGCCGGGGTGCGCGGAGTTCACGCCCGTGAAGGTGCGTGCGGCTAGGAAACGTCCGTCCGGGCTCCAGGCGGTGGGTACATCGAATCCCTGTTCCGGTGCGGGCAGGGTGGTGGCTGAGCCATCGAGCGACGTCACGATCACGCGGCCAGGGCCCTCGGGTGTCGCCTGCTGGCCCACCGCGAGGCTGGAGCCATCGAGTGTCCAGGTGGGGCCGTACTGCTCGCCCAACGTCTCTTCGACGCGGCTGAGCGGCAGGGGCTCGCCAGAGCCGAGGCGGGAGACGCGGGCACGGTGGAGGATGCTCTCCAGCGCCTCCTCCACCGTGAGGTAGGCGATGTGGCGGCCATCCGGAGCGATCTGCCAGTCGCGCGCGATGTCATCGCTCGCGTGGAAGAGCAACGTGGGCGAATGGCCCTCGCGCACGCTCAGGATGTCCGTCCCGGAGGACGACAGCCGCGCGTACACTAGCCCGCCGTCGGCGGAATAGCCAATGGGGAAGATGCCAAAGGTCGTGCGCTCCGCGTGGATGACCTCGCGTGTGCTCGTCGCGAGCTCGATACGCACGAGCTCCAGCTGGCCCCCACTGGAACGCCGGTAGACCAGTGCGCCACCATCGCTGGTGAAGCGCGGAGCGACGAGGAGATCCGCGTCGCGGGCGAGGCGGGTTCGGTCGAGGGTCGCGGTGTCCATGACCCACACTTCGGCGGGGGTATCCTGGCGGCCGTTCGCCGCCGGTGGGAGCACGGTGTATGCGAAGCGGCTCCCGGCCATCTCCGGGGCGGGGTTCATCCCCCAGCCCAGGGCATGCTCGATCTCGTCGATGAGTACACGCGCGTCCGGATCATTGGCAGGCGCAATGTAGACGAGGTCCGAGGCGGCAGAGAACTCGGCGAAGACGATCTGAGGGATTCCAGGTGGAGCCTCGACCTGCTGGATGCCATCCGCATCATCGGAGGGGAGCACTACGAGAACGGCGACGAGTAACGCCACCACGGTCAATCCCGCGGCTGCGATCAGCAATGCCCGGCGTCTATGGAAGAGGCGGGGGGTTACGGTCATCCTGGTTGGCACACCGGCCCCTCGCGAGGCGGCGTCTCCAGCTCCCCCGCCGGGGCTGATGACGCATTCGGGGTGCCCCTTTGGCC
>JBJHDC010000069.1:10319-14335 GCA_050486345.1 Dehalococcoidia bacterium
CTCTCGTCTCACCGCTCGCGATGTGCTCAAAGCCCAGCAACAGCGCGTGGTTCGGTTGGTTGGGGCGGCGTCAGAAACGCCAGATCATGGGCATCTCAATATCAACAACACGATAGGGATGTGGAATGGATCATGTCAATGAACACAAGATCATAGAACGCCCGCGCAGGCTATCCACATTCGCGTGTTCAACGTGCCCCAATGGGCCTTCTGCTCGTGCCTGCTCACAGACGTGACGCGATGGTTGGAGGGCGTCCAATAGCCCGCAGCGGGGCGACTGCTATGCTCGGACGGTGATTCTCCGATATCTCCAGATCGTGGGCGAGGCGCCCGAGGCGTACGTCATCCTGCTGGCGGCGTTCACGGTCTCACTGATGGTGGGGCTCATCTTCCATGAGTTCTGCCACGCCTTCGTCGCGGATCGCCTCGGCGACCGCACCCCCCGAATGCTGGGCCGACTCACTCTGAACCCCAAGGCGCACTACGACCCTATCGGCACCACGATGATCTTCTTCGTGGGATTCGGCTGGGCGAAACCAGTGCCGGTGAATCCGCACAATACGGCTAACCCCAGGACCGGCATGGCGATGATCGCGGTCGCCGGCCCGCTCTCGAATCTGGTCGTCGCGGGTATCGCCGCTGCGCCAATTAAGGCGGGGCTGGTGCCATTCTGGCATCCGTTTGTGACCCCCGGGAACGCGAGTTTCTTTGCAGGGCTCTGGACTTCCTCCACAGGCGACATGATCGGATTGTTCCTTGGCACGGTGGTGTTGCTGAACATCCTGCTTGCGATCTTCAACATGCTTCCGATCCCGCCGCTGGACGGCTCGAGGGTGCTCGCCGGCCTTCTTCCGCCGCCTCTCAGTGAGCAGTACGCGAAGCTGGAGCCGTGGGGCTTCGGTATCCTGCTGCTGCTGATTGTCTTCCCGCTGGTTTCCGGTGTTGGCTTTGGCATCTTCACGATTATTGGACCCGTGGTGGAGTTCCTCCTCCATCTCTTCGTTGGGGATGCTGCCGGTGGGCTCCGCTTCGGCGCGTAGCGCCTCGTCGCGCTCCGTATTGGGCCGTGTTCGCTACCGCGCCTGGCAGTTCGTTCGTGGAATACGACCACACCTCAGTCCTGACGAAGCTCGCGAGGTGCGGGCGCTCCTGAGCCCCCACGAGATCGACCTGTTCCTACGGATGGAGGATGCGGACCAGCGCCACTCGGTCGACCTGCTCCACGAGTTGTGCCGTGATGCGATCGTGACAGGTACCGACGTGCCCCGTGCGTATCTTGTCGCAGCGCTGGTACACGATGTGGGGAAGGGGCGGCTGCGGATGTGGCATCGGATCGCATTCGTGATCCTGAATGCACTCCCCGGCAACCTTGGTCACTGGTTCGAAGCGGAGCATGGTGCCGGGTGGCGGCAGGCGCTCTGGCGGCTCCGGCACCACGCGCAGCTCGGGGCAACCCTGCTGGCCGACGCGGGTAGCGATCCACTCGTGATCGCCGTCGTCGCGGCGCATACCTCAATACCCCCAGCGGACGACGAGAACCTCGTGCGGTTTGTGCGCGCTGATGACCGTGTGTGAAATCGCCTCACTACTCAGGCGGAACCGGCAGAGGCGATGCTAGGATTGCAGCACGAGGGGGAACTGCGGCTGCCCCGTACTGAGCAGGTACCGAGCACAGCACCTACTGCGAACACAGCGAGTAGCGGCCGCGGGCACTGATCGATGACGCAGATCACCATACTGGGGACGGGCCTGATCGGGTCCTCCATCGGACTTCGCCTGAAGCAGGAAAGCGAATTCGAGGTCGTCGGATTCGATCGCTACTCGGACATCGCAAAGCGCGCACTCCAGGTGGGCGCGATTGATCGCGTGGAGCCTTCTGTCCGCCAGGCGGTCCGCGACGCAGACATGATCATCCTCGCCGCGCCGGTCCTTGGTATCCGCGTGCTGCTCGAGGAACTCGCCGGTCAGGTGGGACCGAACACGGTGATTACCGACACGGGATCCACCAAAGCGGAAGTCATGAAGTGGGCACAGCAGTACCTCCCCAACCATCGCGGCTGGGTCGGAGGCCACCCCATGGCCGGCAAGACCCAGGTCGGGCCCGCCTCCGCCGATGCTGCACTGTTTGAGGGTGCGCGCTGGGTCATCGTCCCCGCGGTCCAATCGGCGCCGCACGCTATCGAGAGCGTGCAGAACCTCGTCGCCACGATGGGCGCCACACCAATGCTGATGGACGCCGACGAGCACGATGCGTACGCGGCGGCGGTGTCCCACATGCCGATGCTGGCAGCAATGGCGATGTTCTCCATGGAGCGTGCGTCGGAGGCCTGGCCTGAGCTGTCGCTGCTGGCAGCTGGTGGCTTCAAGGACATGACCCGCCTGTCCGAAACCGACGCGGGGATGGCCTTCGACATTGCGATGACGAACCGCGATCACATGGTGCACTGGCTGAATCGCTACATCGGTGCGCTCATGGAGATCCGCGACCGCCTCGACGACCTCGAAGGCGAGGAGGATTTCTTCAAGCTCCTGGCGGCGACGGAGTTCGAGTACAGCGTCTACCGGCTGGGCAAGGTGGGGCGCGAAGAGGGCAAGTCCGAGCTCGATTCAGCGGAGTTCACGATCCAGGATTTCCTTGCCGGCACCTGGGTGCGTGAGCGCATCAACCAGATGACGAAGGACTCGGACGATCGCCTGCGCGAGCAACAAACTGCGGAGCGCCGCCGCCGCGACCTCTAGCTCGATCGTGGGTGCCACCAGTTCGCGCAACAGCGAGGCACGATGACCAACCCCTCTCTGACTCCCGAATCCGTGCCGGATGTCCGTACCGTTACTGGCGCATCTCGATTGCGAGGTGATATCCAGGTGCCCGGCGACAAGTCGATCACGCACCGCGCGCTGATGTTCAACGCGCTCGCGCGAGGTGTGGCACGTGTCGACGGCTTCCTTGATTCCGACGACACGCGCTCGACCATCCGCTGCCTGCAAGGCCTCGGCGTCCGTATCGAGGACATCGATGGCGGCGTGGTGGTGTATGGCGAGGGACGCGCTGCGCTCGAGGAGCCCGATGACGTCCTCGACTGCGGCAACTCCGGAACCACCATGCGGCTCATGTCCGGCATCCTCGCGGGCCTGCCGATGCTTAGTGTGCTGACCGGTGATGCCTCGCTCCGCCGCCGGCCCATGGCACGCGTGGTCCGACCGCTGAACGAGCTCGGCGCACGCCTCACCGCGCGTGCGAGCGGCACGCTGCCACCGCTGGTGATCGAGGGAGGGACCATCCGCGGCGGTCGCCAGATCGAGACGCCCGTGGCCTCCGCGCAGGTGAAATCCGCGATCCTCCTCGCTGCGCTCGCGGCGGACGGTCCGATCACCGTCGTGGAGCCCGCTCCATCACGCGACCACACGGAGCGCCTGCTTGCTGCTATGGGAGCGGGCGTGGCCATCGATGGCCGCGCCGTGACGCTCACGCCACCGGACGGCGACCTGCAGGCGACCGACGTGCGGGTGCCGGGGGATATCAGCACCGCTGCCGCCTGGATGGTCGCGGGATGCGCGCATCCGGACGCTGAGATCCGTCTGCGCGGCGTGGGGCTGAATCCCAGCCGCACCGGCCTCCTCGACATCCTGCTCGCGATGGGCGCGAACATTGCCGTTGAGGAGGAGCGTGTGGTGGGTGGGGAGCCTGTGGCGGACCTCGTGGTCCGCTCTTCGGAGCTGCGCGGCGTCGAGGTCGGTGGCGAGCTTGTGCCGCGCGCGATCGATGAGCTTCCGCTGGTCGCCCTTGCGGGCGCACTAGCAGAGGGCGAGACGGTGATTCGCGATGCTGCGGAGCTGCGCGTGAAGGAATCCGACCGCGTGGCGACCACTGGCGCGCTCTTGCGCACCCTGGGGGTGACGCTGGAGGAGCGCGACGACGGCTTCGTCGTCGCGGGCGGTGCATAACATCGAGGTGGGACGGGGTACGCGCACAGCGACCACCGGCTAGCAATGTTGGGCGCTGTTGCAGGGCTGAT
>JBJHDC010000070.1:0-14278 GCA_050486345.1 Dehalococcoidia bacterium
CGCGCATACGTCGTACCAGCGCGCCACCGATGCTCGCGCGGCGGGGATCGTGGCGAGCCACCTGCTGCCGGTGGGACGCATCGAGCAGGACGAACTGACCGCGCGCCCCATCCCGACGCTGGCGAGGCTCGCGCGCTACCCCACGGCATTCAGCGCGGACGGCACCGTGACCGCCGGCAACTGCGCCGCCGCCGCCGATGGCGCAGCCGTCGCGCTCCTCGGCTCAGCCGCCGCGCTGGAGGCACGCGGGCTCACGCCTCGGGCGCGGGTGGTGTCCAGTGCCGCCGCGGCCGGTGACCCCGCGCTCCCCGCGCTGGCCGTACTTCCAGCGATCGAGCAGGCACTCGGGGCGGCAGGGCTCGGAGCGGATGAGGTCGATCTCTGGGAGGTGAACGAGGCGTTCGCGGTCAAGGTGCTGGCCGTCATGCGCCACTTCGATCTCGACCATCGACGTGTGAACGTACTGGGTGGCGCGATCGCCCTCGGGCATCCGTTCGCGGCGAGCGGGGCGATCTTGCTCGTCCAGCTGCTGGCGGCGCTGGAGGCTGAGCAGCGTCGCTTCGGGCTCCTGGCCATCGCGGGGGCGGGTGGCGTCGCGGAGGCAATGGTCATCGAGCGCTGCGAGGCAGTGCGATGACGCTGGAGGCGCAATCGCTCACCGTGCGTTACCCCGACCAGGCTCAGCCGGCAGTGGACGACGTCTCGCTGAGTCTCCAACCGGGTGAGCTGATTGCCATCGCGGGCGCGAACGGATGCGGGAAGTCCACGCTCTGCCGCACCCTCGCCGGGGCCGTGTCGCCCGATGCGGGCGCGGTGCTGGTGGACGGCACGCGGCTCCGTGCCCCACGACCCACGACGATCCAGTTTGTCCAGCAGAGCATCGAGGACCACATCGTCGCCCCGGTGGTCCGTGACGACGTCGCCTTCGGCCCGGAGTGCCTGGGCCTCCCGGACGCCGAGGTTGCCGCGCGCGTGGCGGCGGCGCTCGCCACGGTCGGCCTCGAAGGCTTCGAGGAGCGCGAGGTGGCAACGCTCTCCGGCGGCGAACTGGCGCGGCTGGCGCTTGCGGGTGCGCTCGCGATGCAGCCGCGGTACCTGCTGCTGGACGAACCGACGGCGCACCTCGATCCCCGATCAGCCGACGACCTGGTCGCGCTGGTCCGCGGTACGGCTGATGAGGGCGCTGGAGTGCTGTTCGTCTCCCATCGGCTAGAGGAGACACGCCACGCTGACCGGCTCATCCTCATGGCCTCGGGACGCATCGTCGCCGACGGAACGCCGCGCGAGTTGCTCTACCGGCCCGGGCTTCTCGAAACGGTCGGGCTCGCGCGGCCACCCGTCATCACGCTGGTCGAGCGGTGGCGGGCGGACGGGCCCCACGTGGAGGGTGCGCCGCTCAGTATCGACGAGTTCCTCGCAGCCACGGGAGCCGAGGCGTGGCCAGCCTCGATCTAGAGGGCATCCGCCTCGATGCGCCGGGTGCGGCGCGACCGTTGCTCAGCGACGTGTCGCTCACGCTGCATAGCGGCGAGCTGGTGGCGCTGGTCGGCGCGTCGGGGGCGGGGAAGACCACGCTGCTGGAGGTCGCCGCCGGGCTGCGGGTGCCGGATGCAGGCAGCGTTTCCAGCGAGGGACGCGTTGGCATCGCCTTCCAGGCGCCGGAGCGCATGTTCTTCGAATCCAGCGTCCAGACTGAGATTGCCTTCGCACTGACACGCGAACAACTCGATGAGGCGACCCGGCGGGCTCGCGTGATCGCAGCGCTCGATCAGGCTGGACTCGATGCCACCTTCCTGGAGCGGCACCCGCGGACTCTCAGCGGTGGCGAGCAGCGACTGGTGGCGCTCGCGTCGGTGCTGGTGGCGGAGCCACGCGTCGTGCTGCTCGATGAGCCGACGGCGGGCCTCGACGCCGGTCACGCGGAGCGTGTGCTCGCGCTCTTGCGCGCGTTGGCGGAGCGTGGCGTCGCCGTGCTCGTCGCCACGCACGAGGTCGACCAGGTGATCCCGCTCGCGGACCGGGTGATCGCCCTCCACCGGGGCGCGGTCGTGGCGGACGGGAGTCCTGACGAGGTCTACGCAGCCGGTGCGGTCGCCGACCTCGTGCGGCTGCGGGTCCCCGTGCCGATCCAGGCGCTGGCAGGAGCACGCGTGGGGACGCCGCTTCCAGAGTCTCCATCCGGCGCAGGCATCGACGTGCCTGCGTCCTTCGAGCGGCGGCGACCGCGACTGCCGGTGCCGAGCGTGGCCGGTGGGATGCTGACGGCGCTGCTGCTGGCGCTCACCTTCTTCCTCCCGGCGCCGCTGGCGATCCTCGGAGGTATCGCGCTGGTCGCCCCCGTCCTCGCGGCGCTGGCCGGCGTCAATCTGCGGGGCCGCCTGCGCCTGCTGCTCTCGCTGGCCGCCCTGGCGACGTTCGCGACTGTGGGGCACCTGCTCACCGCGCCCGGCGATCCGGTGTTCTCCGCCGGCCCTCTACAACCGACGCCCGAGGGCCTCGATGCCGCCGCGCGGACGTGGCTGCGGATCATCGGGCCGGTGCTTGTCGGGCTCGCGGTGACCGGGATGCACCCACCGGTCGAGGTAGCGCGGGCGCTCCGCCGCATGCTCGCCGCGCTGCCCCTCGTGCGGCGGCTGGCTGCGGAGACGGCACTCGCGGTGCTGCTGGTGATTCGCCTGGCGCCGCTGATGCAGGGCGAATTGCTGCGCATCGAGCGAGCCCAGCGCGCACGCAGTGGCGATCCCGCGACGGCTCCGCTCGGGCTCGAACGCGTGCGGTCGTCGGTGAGCCTCGGCGTCCCGGCGCTCATCGGCACGATGTTGCGTGCGGAGCGGCTGGCGCTGGCGATCGAGCTGCGCGGGTGGTCGGGGCATCTCGTTGCGCGTGGCCGGCTGCTGCGCGCACCGGACCTGGTGTGGGTCCCGCTCGCCATCGCCGTCTTCGGATCGCTGGTGATCCTCTTCCGCTGAGCGCGCACTCTGCACTCCGCCCGGGGTCAGCGACGAGCCTGCCGATTGTCTATGATGCGCGCAGGCCAGCGATCCCAAGCGGGAAGGGAATCCGATGCCATCGATCAGTGTCCTGCTGCCAGGCTCCACCATCGGCACCAACCAGGGCGGCATGAGCTTCTGCAACGTCTTCCTCATTGAAGGCGAGCGGCGGCTGCTTTTTGACTCCGCGCACGTCGGGCGCCGCCAGCTGCTGACGCACCGCCTGCGGGCGCGCGGGCTCACCCCCGCGGACATCGATGGGCAGGTGCTAAGCCACGCACACTGGGACCACGTGCAGAACATCGACCTGTTCCAGCACGCGCCGCTGTACGTGCACGGCCGCGAGGTGGCCTACGCGCACCGCCCCCATCACAACGACTTCGCCACGCCCGAGTGGACCGGCGCGATCCTCGACCGCATGCAGATCACCGAGGTCGGTGAGTCGCACGAGATCATGGCCGGGGTGCGCGTGATCGAGTTGCCCGGACATTCGCCCGGGTCGATCGGCCTGGAAGTAGAGACGGATGATGGGCTGTGCATCATCTCCGGCGACGCCGTGCGCGCCGCCGACTCTGCGCTGTCACGTCGCGCGACGCTGATCTTCTGGAACGAGGCGCAGGCGGATGCCTCGGTGGCGCGGGTCGCGGATTCCGGCGCGATCATCTACCCGGGCCATGACCGCCCGTTTCGCATCCGGGACGGCGAGGCGCACTACACGATGGACTACCCGATCACCGTCAGCGGGGCACCGGGCGTGACGTTCGAGCCGAACCCACCGCCGCGGGAACGCTGGGTGATGCCCGGGATAGAAGAGCAGCGCGTCGAGACCTAACGCCTCGACGCGCGTGGATCGAAGACGAGCCCCGACCCGTATCGTGGGCGGGGACAGACCGGCAACAGCCGGACGCATGCAGGGAGAACCATGATGCAAGAGCTCGAGACCGTCCCTTACCTCCTGTACGAGAAGGAGGAGAACGGGATTCTGTGGATCAAGTTCAACAACCCGGAGCGCCTGAACGCCTGCATCGGGAGCACCGAGCGGACCAGCACGATCGCGAAGGTCGTGCAGTACATGCGCGCGGGCGATGACGACCCGGATGTGCGCGTGATGGTGCTCACCGGCGTCGGCCGCGGCTTCTGCGCGGGCGTGGACGTGAAGGGCGGCTCCGGGCTTGTCGAGGAGGGTGACCGGTTCCTCGGTGCTGTGCCTCAGGAAGGCGCGGATGCTACTCGTCAGCACTTCTACTACGGCCTGACGAAGCACCTGAAGGACATCAGCTACATTCGCAAGCCCACGATCGCGATGGTGAACGGCGTCGCGGCGGGCCTCGGCACGGACATGGCGCTGCACTGCGACATTCGCTACGGGTGCGAGTTCAGCCGCTTCCTGAGCTACAAGGGGGTGGGCCAGATCATCGAGAACGGGGGCGCCTACTACCTGCCGCGCGTGATCGGCCTCGGCCGTGCGCTGGAGTTCGCGTATGTCGGTGACATCGATGGCGAGACCGCAGCCGAGTGGGGCATGCTGAACCGCATCTTCCCGTCGGAGGAGCTGGAGAACGAGGTCCGCGCGCTCTGTGACCGCATCATGAAGAGCCCGCCCATCGCGCAGTGGATCAACAAGCGCATCATCCGCGCCGCGGCGGACACCACCCTGGAGCACACGGCGGTGATGACCTCCAACGCCTCACTGGTCCTCGAAACGTCCGAGGATGCCCAGGAGGCGCGCGCAGCGCTGGCGGAGCGCCGCGACCCGGTCTTCAAGGGACGCTAGCGACACGCAGGAGACGTCGAGGATGCGTGTATCCACCGCCCTCCCGGGCCAGCTCCGGGAGCTGCCCGGCTTCGTGCATCGAGCGGAGGGGCTCGGCTACGACCTGCTGGTGGCGAACGAGACGGCGTATGACCCGTTCCTGCGGCTGGGCGTCGCCGCGATCGAATCGGAGCGGGCGCACCTCACCACGGCGGTGGCGCTCGCATTCCCGCGCTCGCCGTACGTGCTCGCACAGCAGGCATGGGAGATCCAGCGTGCCTCGGGCGGGCGGCTCGTGCTTGGGCTGGGGACTCAGATCAAGGGGCACATGGAGCGCCGCTTCTCGATTCCCTGGGCCCCGCCCGGCCCGAGGATGCGCGATTACGTCGGCTGCCTGCGTGCGATCTGGCGGACGTGGCAGTACGGCGAGCCGTCGGACTATGAGGGCGAGTATTACCGGTTCCAACGCATGAATCCGGCCTCTGACCCGGGGCCCATTGAGCATCCCGAGATCCCGATTCTCTTCTCCGCCGTGAACCCGTACATCGCACGGCTGTGCGGTGAGATTGGAGACGGGATCGTACTCCACCCCTTCGGCACCCCGCAGCACCTGGAGGAGGTGCTGTTGCCGCAGATCCGCGCGGGCGCACGGCGCGCCGGTCGTGAGCCTGCCACACTGCGGCTGCAGGGCGGCGGAGGCTTCATCGCCACCGGGAAGACCACCGAGGAGGTGGAGGCGGAACGTGAGTGGGCACGCTCCAGGGTTGCCTACTACGCCTCCACCCGCAGCTACCACGGTGTGCTGGCGGTGCATGGGTGGGAGGAGCTGGGCATGGACCTCCATCGGCTCTCAATGGAGAACCGCTGGGAGGAGATGACCCGGTTGATCACCGACGAGATCCTGGCGCACTTCGTGACTGCCGGTACCTGGGATGAGCTCCCGACAGCCCTCGAACAGCGCTATGCAGGCGTCGCGTCGGATATTTCCTTTGCCCCAGTGATGGAAGCGGAGGACGACGCGGAACAGATCGCGGAGGTCATCGAACGGATCAGGCGCATTCCCGCTTACGGCCAGGGAGTGCCCGAACCGTCCTCAGGTGCTTGAGAACATCAGCAATCACGCGCATGTGAGAGCATTCACGAACTACGACGGCTGAACACCGCGGCACTGTTCCCTCGAAAGCGGCGAGCACCACGAAGTTCGCGTACCAGTTCCGCAGAGCGTCCCGGGGTTGGCCGAGAAAAACGATGACAAATCTATCGCAGAAAGCCACCCGTAGCGCGTGCTGACGTGTACTATCCGGCGGAAGAGGCTATCGGGGCAGGCAGCCTTGAAAGGATCCCACCATGCAGCCATACATCGATCGATTGAAGAGCCGCTACGTAGACCAGCCACTGAAGTGGGCGACACTCGCTGGATTCGTCGTCATCATCATCGGAGTGTTCGGACCGTGGGCCACGGTCAGCTTTATGGGGTTCAGTGACTCCATCAGCGGAACGAACTCCGAGTTCTTCGGCACCTTCGTGCTGATTCTCTCGATCATTGGACTGGCTGCCGTGCTGGTCTACGCGCTGGGCAACGTGAACATCCAGCTCAGCCAGCTCATGTGGGGCCTGGTGGCGCTTGCCGTCATCATCGACCTGCTGGTGCTCATCGACTTCATCGACGTGCTGACCACCGACATGGTCGGTGTGGGCTGGGGCCTCTGGCTGACGCTCATCGGCGCGATTGCTCTTTCGGCAGGCGCTATCGTCCCGATGAAGGACGCAATCGGCGCAAAGGCCAACGAGATGCGCCAGCAGGACTCGGGATCCAACTCGGACTCAGATTCAGACCAGCAGCAGTAGCCAGCGCCTCGAGCCATTCGCAGTAGCACTTCGCGGAAACACCCGCCCACCGAATCGGTGGGCGGGTGTTTCTGTCTGTCCGGCACGGTGAACTGAATCCGGTTGGCTACGCCTCAGCCGTATGGGGGAGCATGCCTGGCAACCGCATGTCCGGCACACCGTGGAGCGACCCAATCGCGCCGAGCTCGCCAGCATGCATCCAGATGTGCGCCGCACTGCGCGCGAGCTGTGCCGCGACGGTCGCGTCACGCTCGTAGACCGTGATGGTGCGCTGGAGGTCGGCGTGACTCATCGCCTCGATGTGAGGATTGCTGGCGGCGACGGTGCGCTGGAAGGCCTCGAGGGCCTCCGTGTAACCGGGATCCGTGCGCTCCGCGCCGTATCCGACCCCTGCTTCGTCTAGCCAGGTGTCGCGAGGGAGCCCCTGGCTGGCGACGTTCCAGACGTGGTCCTCACGCTCCGCGACGTGGGCGATGATGAAGCTGGCGCTGTTGAGTTTGCCCGGCTCTACCGATCCCGCGCGCACGGACTCCGGTAGCGTGGCAACCGTGCCCTCGAACGCATCGCGCGCATCGAGCAGCAGGCGGGAGGTGAGTGGCGCGCTGCCGCCGTCCACGGTGGTGGCGCGGGCGTTGGGCATCCGCCCGGGGAGGCTCGCATCGTCAGCCCCGGCCAGTGTGGCGATGACGCTCAGCTCGCCGGCGTGGGCCATCAGGTGCGCCACGCTACGGCCCACCAGCCAGCCAACCGCTACGTGTACGGTCTCAGATCCTGGCCGCTGCATTGCCACGATGCGCGCGAGTTCCTCTGCCGTGCAGGTGTTGAGGTACGCGGTCGTACGCTCGAACACGCGCTGTGACGCTTCGATGGCTTCATCCAGGTCGACTGCGACGGGGGTATCGCCTGCCTCCCGCTGCCGAGTGCGGAAATCGGTGGCGAACGCGTCGATGGCCTCGGGCTGCTGTTGGATGGAGGCGGTGAACCACGAATCGTGCGCCGAGACGGCATGCGCGACGATCCAGGCGGGGGTGTTCAGCGGCCCGATGGCCTCGGAGCGGCCGGAATCGGGGATGTGCTCCACGATGCGGTGGAACTCTCCCTGCGCATCCAGCAATAACGCAGCGATCAGGAGCTGGTCTGACATCAGGCTGTGCCCTTCCCGAAACCCATCACCCGCCCGGGTCACGGTGTCCGCGGTGCGATCTCGAGTTCGCGACCAATGATGATCGACATGGATGGTGCATCAAAGACGACGTGCCGGTGCTGACGCGCCTCCTGCGCCTCGGGGGAGGCGACTGCCCGTTTCATCGACTCAAGATCGTCGAACCATACCTCCGACCACCCGTCGTGCGTTTGCATGCGGTTGGGGTGATTGGGGTCATACGCGGTCTCGTAGGCCTCCGGGAGTGCGTGATTTTGCACGTAGCGTCGGATCCCGGGGATACGGGTCCAGTGCGGAGCCTGGACCTCCAACCAACGGGTCCGGAACTCTTCTGAAGTGAGTTCTGGATTGCGGCGACCGATTACGATCAGTTTCACCATCGCCGGCGACGTTTCACCGTCGATGATGACATGCTCCTCGCCAATCACCACATCCATCTGAGGGGCGAACCGGCCGGGCGCCCAGCTGCTCCGGTCGATGGATGCATAGAGCTCCCGCATCCCTGCGAAACTATCGAACCAGATCATGGATGCGCCATCGCGCGTGGGCGTCAGGCCGTATCGGCCATCACGGGTGGCGGGAATCGTATGGACCTGCACATAGCGCAGGTACGGGAGGAGTCCGTATTGCTCCAACCCGTGCTCCGTGTACCACCAGTTGTAGAACTCCTCATCGGAGAAACCGGGTAGCCGGTTGACGGCCCAGATCCCCTTGATCATCGCAGCCCTCCAGTCGCCGCAGAGACACCGGTGCCGCCCAGCCGCATGATACGTCGGTCGAGAGGCACCGGTCGTCGCGTCGAACAGCTACTTGTCGAAGTGATCGGCGAGGTAGTGTTCGGCACGAATCGCGGCTGTGGCGCCATCACCCGCCGCGGAGACCAGCTGGCGCGCCGCCTGCGACCGCAGGTCTCCAGCGACAAAGAGGCCCGGAACCTTTGTCTCCATCCACTCGTTTACGACCGCATGGCCGCCCTCGTCCAGGTCAACGAGGCCACGGAGGATGCTTGAGTTCGGCGTCTGGCCGATGAAGATGAAGACTCCGGTGACGTCCATCCGCCGCGTCTCGTCCGTCTCCAGGTTGCGCACGGTCACACCCTCCACGGCATCCGTGCCGTGGATTTCCTCCACCACCGTGTTCCAGGCGAACTCGATGGTGTCATTGGCGAAGGCGCGCTCCTGGAGCACGCGCTGGGCGCGAAGCTCATCGCGGCGATGTACGAGGGTCACCTTGCGCGCGTACCGCGTAGTGAAGATCGCCTCTTCCACTGCGGCGTCGCCACCGCCCACCACGATCACTTCCTGATCGCGGAAGAAGGCTGCGTCACAGGTGGCGCAGTAGGAGACGCCGCGGCCGGTGAGCTCGAGCTCGCCGGGGATGCCGAGGCGGTTGTACTCCGCACCAGCGGTGACGATGACGGTCTCTGCGCGGAACCTATCGCCGGTGTCGGTCACCAGCACGAAGTACGGCTCCTCGACCAGCAGCTCCGCCACGCTGGCGTAGACGGTTTCGACATCGAACTTTGCGGCCTGCTGGTGCATGGCCATCGCGAGGTCGAACCCGCCGATGCCGTCCGGGAAGCCCGGATAGTTCTCCACCAGGTCGGAGTTCGCGATCTGGCCGCCGAGCACGCCACCCTCGAACAGGACGGTGGAACGACGCCCGCGCGCTGCGTACAGGGCTGCCGTCATCCCGGCAGCGCCGCCGCCGATGATGGCGACATCGATCACGCGGACGCCGTCCGCTGTCTCGGTCCCGGTTGCCATGCCGTCCTTCGTTCTGCGCCCGCGCGGGGCGTGATGGTGCGCCATCTGGCGCCAGATGCAGCGAAGGCGGCCCGTGAGCCGCCTTCGCGATTCAGCCTTCAGGGCACTCTGTTAGGCGAGCGCCTCGTCCAGGTGCTTCGCCAGGTCGCTCTTGGGGCGGAACCCGACCACCTGGCCGACCGCCTCACCCTGTTTGAAGATGAGCAGCGTGGGGATCGAGCGGATGCCGTACTTGGCGGAGACCTGCGGGTTCTCGTCCGTGTTCAGCTTCACGAACTTCACCTTGCCGTCGTAGTCGTCGGAGAGTTCGTCCACCACCGGCGCCACCATGCGGCAGGGGCCGCACCACGGGGCCCAGAAGTCGACGAGCACAGGCACGTCGCTCTCCAGCACTTCGGTCTCAAATGTCGCGTCGGACGTATCGGTTGGCTTCGCCATGTTTGTGAGATCCTTTCGTCTCTCCGCCCAGGCGAGTGCTCTCGCTCCGGGAAGGGTTGCCTGTCAGAGCCTCATCGTAACGTGTCGGCACATCGGCCGGTAATCCCTGAGGGTGAACGCTTCGCCCTCCAGCGCTACGAGTGCGTGTCAGCGTTGACAGGTCATCGCCGACTTCTCTAGAATCGTACATACCCCCACCGGGTATGTCAAGAACGACAAAACCTGCGATGATCGGGGACGGCACCATCAGCTCGGTCAGAACGGTAGCACGGTACGGACCGGCTTCCGCAAGAATGCAGCACCGGGTCCGCACAACACCGGGGTAGGCAGCGACATCATGAATCAGCCCACACACGACCAGCTCATCGCCCGTCTGCGCCGCATCGAGGGCCAGGTGAGGGGCATCGCCAAGATGCTGGACGAAGAGCGCTCCTGCGAGGATGTCGTCACGCAGCTGATGGCCGTTCGCTCCAGCATCGATACCGTGGGTGCTGCTGTGCTGGACACGCACCTGTGCCGGTGCACGCAGGGGATGGATGGCGAGCAGCAGATCCAGGCACTGCGTGAGTCGATGCGCCTCTGGTGGCGCTTCGCCCCCGCTGCGGGCGGCGTGGGCGCTGACCCGGGAACACCCGGCTCGCAGTCGCCGGTCCCCGTTCCTTCCGAGTAGTCGCGCGGCGCGTCTCAACCGAGCCCTCAGGCCCCGGTGGAAGCCTCAGTCATGGCGGCGAGCATGTTGCGCTCCGCCGCCTGGTGGGCTGAACGGATCGCGTTCGCGACGGCCCAGTCATCACTACGGCCGTGCCCGATGAAGATGCAGCCATCCACGCCCAGCAGCGGCGCGGCGCCGTAGCGACGGTAGTCGAGTTGATCGCGCATGGCGCGGAGGCCGGGGAGTAGTAGTGCTCCGCCGAGGCGCGCGCGGAGGGAGGCGTTCGCGGCCTTCCGCATCTCCCCGAACATCATCTGCGTCATACCCTCGGCGAGCTTCAGGCAGACGTTGCCGGTGAACCCGTCCGTGACCACCACGTCCGCGTAGCCGTTCACGATGTCGCGACCCTCGACGTTGCCGATGAAGTGCAGCGAATCGTCTGCCGCGAGCAGCGCGTGCGTCTCCAGGACCATATTCGAGCCCTTCGAGGGCTCTTCGCCGATGGAGAGGAGAGCCACGCGCGGCACCTCGACACGCCGGACGGTGTGCATGTAGGCGCTGCCGAGATGCGCGAACTGGACGAGGTGGGAGGTGCGCGCATCCGCGTTCGCACCGATATCGAGCAGGAGCACGTCCCCCGCCGGGACCGGGAGCACGCCTGCCAGGGCCGGGCGCTCCACGCCTTTGATGCGCCCGAGGACTACCAGCGCCGTGGCCATGGCCGCGCCGGTGTTGCCGAGCGTGACCAGGGCGTCCGCCTCGCCACGCTTCACGAGCTCTGTGCCGATGTAAAGCGAGGTCTGGCGCTGGCGGCGCACCTCGCGCGCGGCTTTGTCGCCCATGCCGACCACGTCCGGCGCGTGCACCACGCTGAGCTGCGGCTGAGCCTGATTCTCGACACCGCGGCGGTCGAGTTCGGTCTGCACGATGGATTCGTCGCCGACGAGCACGACCTCGATGCCCTCGCGAGCGGCGAGGAGCGCGCCCGCGACCGTCGCACCCGGGGCGTCATCTCCGCCCATCACGTCCAGCGCGATGCGGCTCATCCTCGGGGCTCCTCCACCGGGCCGTCCGCGTCGTCGGAGTCGTAGGGGTCATCCAGCAGTTCGTCGTCGCCGGAGAGGTAGGTGTACTCGATGGACTCGCCTGCGGCCTGGTAGAGCACGATCAGGCGCGGCGAACCCTCCGTGAAGGGCGTGAAGTCGTAGCCGCCGAACATGCCCGCTACGCGCAGGCCCGCAACGCGGCCAGCGAGGTCGAGCTCGGCGGGGGTCATCACCCGCAGCGTGAACATGGCGGTCGTGCGGCGCAGGAGGCCCTCGGCGTCGGCGACGTCAAAGTGCCAGGTGATGTCGCGGGTGCCCTCGGACGGGCGCGGCTCGATGGTAACGAGCTTGGTCACCTGCCCGTCGCCCCACGGCTTGGTCCAGTGCTCCACCAGCGGCTGCGGCGCCGTCTCCCAGTCGTCGGCGTGAGGCGCCTCCACGTCCACCACGGCGATGCCTCCGGGTGCGAGGTGGCGCGTGAGGCACTCCATCCCGGCGACGAGGTCATCGAGGGTTTCCAGGTGCTGGAAGCCACCAAGGGGCACGCAGACCAGGTCGAATTGCTGGCCCAGGTCCATGGTGCGCATGTCCTCGAGGACGAACGTCGCGGTGCCCTCAATGGAGCCCAGGGCGCGGGTGGCGTCCTCGAGCATCGCGCCTGCCTCCACGAGCATTTGCTGGCTCACGTCCACACCCACCACATCGAGGCCCTCCGTCGCGAGGGGGATAGCGATGCGGCCGGTGCCGGAGCCGAGCTCCAGCACACGGCGGCCGTGGTAGGCAGCGAGACGCGCGTAGAAGGCTGCGTCATCGTCGTAGTCCTCGAAATCGAGGTCATAGAACGGGGCGATCCGGTCAAAGGCGGCGGCAGCGTCAGTATTCACAGGATGATGCTACCGGAACCGCGTGATCCGGCATACGGTCCCCGCCGGGAAACGGTCGCAGGGCCGCGCTTGACAGCATCGTCCGCCTCGCGGAGCATCGCGCCGTGGCACACACACTGGATACCGCACGCATCGAATCGCTGATCCGCGCCGTCCCGGACTTTCCGGCGCCGGGTGTGCTGTTCCGCGACATCACCCCACTGCTCTACGACCCGGACGGCCTGCATGAGGTCATCGAGGCGCTGGCGGAGACCGTGCGGGAGATGGACGCGACGGTGATCGCGGGCGTGGAGTCGCGTGGCTTCATCTTCGGCGTGCCGGTGGCGGAGCGGTTGCGCCTGCCGTTTGTGCCGGTGCGCAAGCCGGGCAAGCTACCCGCGGAGTTCGCCTCGGTGGCGTATGAGCTGGAGTACGGATCGGGCACCCTGGAGATGCACCGCACGCCGCCAGTCGAGGGCGAGCGCGTCGCTGTCGTCGACGACCTGCTCGCGACCGGCGGCACCGCGGCGGCGGCGGCCAGCCTCGTCGAGACCTGTGGGGGCACGATGGCGGGCTTCGCGTTCCTCATCGAGCTGGATGATCTCAACGGGCGGACGCTGCTGGCCGGACACGAGATCACCTCGCTGCTCCACTACTAGACTGGTAGCGGTACGGCATCCTCAGTCGCGCGAAGTCGCGCGCGCAGCCTCATCAGACAGAAACGGACAGTACGCATGGCCCAGGAGCCCCGGGCGGAGATCGGCATCATCGGGGGATCCGGGTTCTACCAGATGCCCGGTTTGACCGAGGCGGAGCAGATCCACCTGCACACGCCATTCGGCGACCCCAGCTCGGCGATCACCATCGGCGTGCTCAACGGCAAGCGCGTGGCGTTCATCGCGCGACACGACGAGGGGCACCGCATCATGCCCGCGGAGCTGCCGTCACGGGCGAACATCTACGCATTCAAGCGGCTGGGGATCAGCCACGTGGTAAGCATCTCGGCCGTGGGCTCTCTGCGCGAGGAGATCGCACCGCTCCACGCCGTGGTTCCGGACCAGGTGATCGACCGCACCTGGGGGCGGCCGAGCTCGTTCTTCGGTGATGGCGCAGTAGCGCACATCGGGCTTGCTGATCCGTTCTGTCACGGGCTGGCCGAGGACCTGCACGCGGCCTCGAGCGCTGCGGGGGTGACCACGCACGCGGGGGGCACACTGATCGTCATCAACGGTCCCGCCTTCTCTACGCGTGCCGAGTCAGAGCTCTACCGATCCTGGGGCGCGAGCATCATTGGCATGACCACGGTGCCGGAGGCGCGCCTCGCCCGCGAAGCGGAGCTCTGTTACGCCTCGCTCGCCTGTGTGACGGACTACGACGTCTGGCACGACACGGAGGAGGACGTCTCGGCGGACCTCATCATCCGCAACCTACAATCGAACGTGGCGAAGGCGCGTGAGACGGTGGCAAACCTCGTGGGACGCCTCGACACCGCCGCACCGTGCGCCTGCCGCGACGCGCTGGGGAGTGCTCTGATCACCGCGCGCGATGTGGTGCCGGTGGAGACACGCCGGCGACTGGGGCTGATCACCGAACGCTACTGGGGCACCTCGTAGCTGGGCCAACTGGCAGCGCGGACGGGAGCCGCCCGTGACCGACACGCAGCAGCGATCCTCGACTGGCACCGGCGATGCCGATGGGCGCTACCGCGTGGTGGAGGTCCGTGACACACGCTGGCTGGAGTCGCGTTTGAGCGATGACCG
>JBJHDC010000071.1:0-14177 GCA_050486345.1 Dehalococcoidia bacterium
CCCTCGAGGCCGCGCCGGGCGGAACATCATCCCCACCGGGATCACCGTCCACCGCGCAAGACAGGGGACCAGCAGCAGCGCGCTGGAGCGCACAGGCTCCGGCAGCGCCACCAGCGCCGACCACTGCGCCAGCAGCACGATCACCAGCGCCATCACGCCAGCAGGGCCGGTGTTCCCCACGCTCATCACGCCCAGCCGCTCCGCACGGTCGCCCTGCACCGCCATACCGTCTGCGGTGTCCGCGACGCCATCCAGGTGCAGCCCGCCCGAGGCGAGTGCGAGGAAGGCGACCAGCAGTGCCGCGACCGGCTCCGGCGGGAGGATCTCCATCAGCGCGCGGTCCAGCAGCAGCAGCCACGCGCCGATCACCAGCCCGATCAGCGGGTACCACCCCAGCGCCTCCGCAAAGGTGCGGTCGTCATACGTCTGCACCCGGCGCAGGCGCAGCGGCGTCAGGAACTCAAACGCGATCAGCGCCCCGCCCAGGTAGCCCGGCAATCCCCGGGGGCGAGGAGTGCCCTCCGGCTCATTCACGCCTCTTGCTCCACCACAGCGCCGGAGTCGCTCACGCCGGTCTCGGCGACTGTGCCCCCCACATCCAGCACCCAGCGGCGCTCGCGCTCGGTTGATCGATGCGAGGCGATCAGGTGTGTGCCCACCTCGGGAGCGATCGCATCCGCAATCAGCGCCGCCGCGCTCGCGCTCGCACGCCCATCCAGCGGCTGAATCGCTTCGATGGTCTGCGCAATCCCGGTGGTGGGCTCGTCGGGCATCGGGGACTCCCTGCTCGTGTGCGACGAGTGTACGTGGTGCCCGCGTCGCATCGAAGCGAACGGAGAGAGGTTGCCACCGTCTCGTGAGATGTACGACAATTGACCGACACGAAGAATCAGGAGGCGAGCATGCCAACCGTGGGTATTCGCGATCTATCGCGCAACGCCAGCAAGGTGATCGACGATGTCCAGCGGACCGGGCGACCCTACATCGTGACCCGCAACGGTGAGCCCGTGGTCGTCCTCTACGCCATCGACCAGGAGCAGCTCGAAGACTTCATCCTCGCCAACGCCCCGGAGTTCGTACGGGACCTCGCTGTTGCGGACGAAGAGGCGAAGAGCGGAACGTTGCGCTCACTCGGCGACGTGCTCGCCGATCTGGATGACGACACCGACTAGCGCCAGCAGAGTAGTCTCACCGAGCTATGCGGTACATCGGATTCGTCTCGGCTGCGGAACGCGATCTCAGGCGCCTGCGACGCTCCCCTGATCGAGCGGCGCTCCTGGAGGCACTGGACCACCTGTCACAGGTCCCACTGCCCGACAACCTCGACATCGTCCCCCTCAGCGGCCGCGCCCCTTGGCATCGCCTCCGAGTGGGGCACTGGCGCATCCTCTTCCGGCGGCTGTCCGAGGAGGAACTGAAGCTGGCAGCGACCGACGCGACGGAGGGATATCTGATCGGCCGTATCATCCACCGGCGCGATCTCCTCGAGGCGGTACGGGGCCTCTAGCCACCACCCATGCCAGACGACTACTACCTCCGCCACGCCGACGCCTACGACCGCTCCTCCGAGGGCTTGCCCGGCGACGTCGAGTTCTACCGCGATCTCGCAGTCGCCTCAGGCGGGCCGGTGGTGGAGCTCGGCGTGGGCACTGCCCGGGTGGCCATCCCGATCGCCGAGGCAGGCATCGAGGTCATCGGCATCGATAACGCCGCGCCGATGCTCGCGATCGCGGAGGAGAAAGCGCGCTCGGCCGGGGTCGCCGGTCGCATGCGGCTTATCGAGGGCTCGATGAGCACCTTCACTGTTGAGGAGCCGGTGCCGCTGGTGATCATCCCCTATCGATCATTTCTCCATAACCTTGAGACCGAGGAGCAACTCGCCACGCTCGCAGCGTGTCACCGCGCACTGCTGCCCGGCGGATTGCTGGCACTCAATGTCTTCAATCCAGACCTGCGGGTACTGGAGGGCTGGAATGGGCTCACCTCGGACGACTGGCGCGCGGATGGACATCCAGCAGCACCGGCGCCACGGATCGTGCGCTCCACCCTCCGCGTGCGCGACGGAGCCGGGGTGCGCCGAAGCGCCCGTATCGAGATGCGCTACGTAGGATGTGAGGAGATGCGCGATCTCCTCGGACAGACCGGTTTCACAGTGGAAGCACTGTACGGGGACTTCATGCGCGCTCCGTTTGTGGCATCCTCAACGGAGATGGTCTGGGTCGCGCGCCGTCGGTGACGCGACCATTCGGTGCAGATTTGTTACGCAGCGTTGATTTCCGCCTCTTGACACTCGTTGAAAATTTACTCAATTTCTGCGTTTCGTCGGTTGACAAGCCCTTCCGGCAGGGTATGCTCTTGTTGTCACAATCACGAATAGCAAACGTTCGTGATAGCCGGTCACTGTATCGGAGTGACGTGCCGAATCTTCCTGGGCCTGCAGGGAGACCGGGGGAACCAAAACTTGGGGTGAATCCTCCTGCGGGAGGACGGGCGTACTGAACCGGCCCGAACCCGTCAGCTAACCCCGGAGGCAGCTGGGTCAGCCCGACCGGCGGGATGCCGGGTGCGTGCGATTCCAGAAGGAGGGCGGAACTATGCTGTCAAGCGCTCCGCCAAAGAAGTGCCCGCGTTGTCGCGGCCTGATGATCATCGAGGACGACTGGTACGGTCAGTTCGGCACCTGCGTAGCCTGCGGCTACGTCCACGAGGCCGAGCGATGCGACCCGAAGGACCTGGAAGAGGAAGAGCGACTTGCCGCCGGCAAGCAGCGCCGCCGCCAGCCTTCACACGGGAAGCTCCGCCTGTAGCCCGGCGCCCCCACGGTCTGACGCAGTAACGGCATCACCGGCTCGCACGCCGGTGGTGCCTTGCTGATCCCGGAACCAACCTCGATCAAGATGCTGGTACCGATCTTGCGGTGACCCCGCTATGCTGCGCGCACCGCAGCCACGGCGCTCCCTCAATGAGCCCCAGGTTGCGTGCAGCAGAGGTGTGCGGTGGCGTTGCCACCAGGAATGGGAGATCGATACATGGCGTACGTTCGGGTGTCTCACATGGTCCCGCGGGCCAATCAAGAGCCGGCTGTCGAGGAGATCCTCCGCAAGCTCTCCGCGTTCTACCCCGCGCAGCCCGGCTACATCACCGGCTGGATCCTCACCCCTCACGAGCACATGTCCACCAAGCGCATGGGCCGGGTCGGCGTGTGGGCCACCGAGGACGATGCAGAGCGTGCCGCGCAACACTCGACGGCGCTGTCGTTGCGATCGGAGCTGATGCGCGTGGTCGTCGAAGAATCCCACACGGAGCTCAGCTTCCAGGGCGAAGCGGACCAGGCACGTTAGCGCACCGGGCTCGTGGGCCGCGGAATCGACCCGGCCCCACGCCCCCGAAATACGCCCCCGCAAATGTTCACACTGCTTTTACACTTGGATCGCGGATCGTGAATCGGTGGGGGCCATTCTGAATAGAGGAAGGGGCCGAGCCCACCGGCGCGGTTCGTGAAACAAGCAAGTGGTGGGAGCGGTTGCGAACTTCGCCGGGTGTCCTTCGGGACACATGTCCTTCGGGACTGGGCCGGCCCCGACCGATTTCTCTAGTCCCGACTTGGCAGGCCCCCATGGCAGCGAAGATCCTCGTCGCGGACGACGAACCCAACATCATCAAGCTGCTCCGCATGTACCTCCGCGAGGAAGGCTACGAGATCGTGACCGCTCGTGACGGGCGCGACGCGATCGAGCGCTTCCGCGCGGAGGCCCCGGACCTCGTGCTGCTGGACCTGATGATGCCGGAGATCGGCGGCTTCGAGGTCTGCACCGAGATCCGCAAGACGTCCGATGTCCCCGTCATCATGCTCACCGCCCGCTCTGATGACGTCGACAAGATCGTCGGCCTGGAGATGGGCGCGGACGACTACATCACCAAGCCGTTCAACCCGCGCGAGGTCGTCGCGCGCGTGAAGGCCAACCTCCGCCGCCGCGACTGGGACCGTACCGCTGAGTCAGACGCGCAGCCCGGCCCCGTCACCGTCGATGATCTCACGCTCGACCCATCCAGCCGCGACGTCGTGGTGGCGGGTGAGCGCGTGCGCATGCGCCAGCGCGAGTTCGATCTCCTCGAGGCCTTCATGCGCCACCCGAACGTCGTGCTGGACCGCGAACGCCTGCTCTCCCTGGTCTGGGGCGAAGACTTCTACGGCGATGCCCGCACCATCGATGTGCACGTCGCGTGGCTGCGCGAGAAGTTGAAGCAGGCCAGTCCCAAGATCGAGACGGTGTGGGGCGTGGGGTACAAATTCGTCCCCGCCTCAGATGCTGGATAGCACTTGCTGGGAAGCTTTCGCGCTCGACTGCTCGCGGGATTCGCGATCGTGGTGGGGCTGAGCCTCTTCCTCTCAGCATCCGCCTTCATCCTCATGCTCCGCGAACAGGAGGCCGATGCCGCGGCGCAGCGGATCGGCGTGCTGGTCCAGCCCATGACCTTTCAGGTCCGCGAACGAGAACTGCAGGGCTACCCGGTGGACATCATCGGCCTCATGCTCGTGCCCATCGCGGAGGAATACAACATCCGCGTCATGCTGGTGAATCGAGAGGGGCTGGTCGCCGCTGATACGGCGCCAGACGGTGGCTTGACCGGTCAGCAACTGGCGCTTGATGAAGTGCAGCCAGCGATGACCAGCGGTCAGGTCGCCACGTTCTATACCCAGCGCGTCACTACCGGCGGACAGGAGCTGTACCTTTTCACTGCCGGTGACCCCCCGCGCACCACCGGCCACCAGGTCGTGATCGCCGTACCGGCCGAAGACGTCACCTCCGCCTGGGCCCGCCTGTTGCCACGCCTGATGATCGCCGGTGGCGGCGCAGGGGTCGTTGCGGTGATCTTCGCCACGCTCTTTGCGGCCCGCATCACCAACCCCATGGCGCAGATGACGCGCGCCTCCCGCGCCATGGCGCAGGGCGACCTCAGCCAGCGCATCGATGCTGACGGGCGCGACGAAGTGGGTCAGCTGGCGCAGGCGTTCAACCTCATGTCAGAGCGCGTCAGCCGCTCTGACCGCTCCATGCGCGAGCTGCTGGCCAACGTCTCCCACGAGCTCAAAACTCCACTGACCTCCATCCAGGGCTTCTCCCAGGCACTGGTGGATGGCATCGCCGACGATCCGCAGGAGATCGGTGCGCTCATCAACGAAGAAGCGAACCGCATCCGCGTGCTGGTCGATGACCTCCTCTACCTCTCTGAGATCGAGTCCGGCACGCTGCGCATGGAGATTGAGGATGTCGACGTGGACGCGATCGCGGAGGCGACCATCCGCCGCTTCCGCTTCCCTGCGGAAGAGGCCGGCGTGGATCTGGTGGCGGACCTCGAGGGCTGCACCGTGCGGGCGGACGGACGGCGTCTGGAGCAGGTGATGGCGAACCTGCTCGACAACGCCATCCGCTTTACGCCGCAGGGCCAGGCAGTCACGCTGCGTACCCGTACCCAGTCAGACGGCGTCCTGATCGAGGTCCACAACCCCGGCGACCCGATCCCGGAGGAGCACGCCGAGCGCATCTTTGATCGCTTCTACCAGGCCGACCCATCCCGCGCCGGCGCCCGCCACCGAGGCCTGGGACTCTCCATCGTGCAGGAGCTGGTACAAGCCCACGGCGGCGCAGTCACCGTCGACTCCGGAGCGGAGCGCGGTACCACATTCACCATCTTCCTCCCGGAGACCGGCCCCACTGCATCCCAGCGCTCCGCGCTCACCATCGTGATGGCAGAAGGCCCCACGCCCGCCTAACAATTAGGAGTTGAGAGAAAGTGCCGAGGCCCAGACAGACCACTGGGCGGGATCAAGACGAGTAATCCCACCAACGCGGTCGTAGTCAGCATCAGCGCTCACGATATGGGTGACACCGAGACGCTGCATCACAGCCACATGCAGCAGGTCGCGTGCGGACATGCCGTCGTTGGGAGTCGCGAGGCGCGCAGCTTCGCCAACGTCGAGGGCGGAGATCGGCTCGAGGCGGCCCTCCATCAGGACGAGGAAGCGCTCCACCATGTGCTGCCCCGTGTCCCACATCCGCAGCGCGATGTACCGGTGCAACAATTCTTGGACCACTTCTGCATCACTCACGAACCGTTCCGGCTGCTCGGCAACCAGCCCGAGGATTCGTGCAGACGGTTCTCGAAGTGGATGCGGTCGCCCGGCCGCGTAGATGGGGATGTTGGCGTCAAGAAAGATCGGGGAGGGCATACGTGTCGTCGAGCTGACGGGACAGCTCCTCAGGGTCCGGCACATCCTCGATCTCAAGCGTTGCGATCACGCGGGCGGCCTCCCGCCTGCGCTCGCGCACCACGTCCTCGTAGGCTTCATCGATCATCTCGCGAACAGACTCGGATACCGATGCCCGCCGCGCAGACGCAACGGCAGCGAGCTTGCGACGACGCTCCTCATCAAGGCGAACTTCAAGCCGTTCCGTAGCCATGTCCCCTCCTGCTGTACGGGTTCAATTGTACGGCAACATGTGGAGAGAGGGTTACTACTTCACGCGCCGTCCCCGCCCCACCGCATGATCCAGTACTCGTACGCGTCCTGCAGCGCCAGCCACGATGCCTCCACCACGTCCGTCGAGGCGCCCACGGTGCGCCACCGCTGCAGCCCGTCCGAAGACTCGATGAGCACGCGCACCGCGGCATCCGCGCCCGCGTTGGAGTTGATGATGCGCACCTTGTAGTCCACCAGCTGCACCACCTCGATGCCGGGGAAGACCTCGGTCAGCGCTTTGCGCACGGCAGCATCGAGGGCGGAGACGGGCCCGTTGCCGTCCGCCGCCACCTGCGCTAGCCGCTCGCCCACGCGCAACTTCACCATCGCCTCCGCCTGCATCTCGTTCGCTTCGCCCTCGCGGTTCGCGCGGCGACGCTCCACGATGAGGAAGTCCTCGAGCATGAACGGCGCGGTGTAGCCATCCAGCGTCCGACGCACCAGCAGCTCGAACGACGCCTCCGCCGACTCAAACGCCGATCCCCGCGACTCGCGCAGTTTCAACCGCTCCAGCGCCCGTGACGCCTCGGCGTCTGTCAGCACCAGGTCCACGCCCTGCTCACGCAGCTTCTCCACCACGTTGCGGCGACCGGAAAGCTCCGACACCAGCACGCGTTCGGTGTTCCCCACTGCAAGCGGGTTCACGTGCGTGTACGAGCCCGGCGACTTCGTGATCGCGGCCACGTGCAGCCCCGCCTTGTGCGCGAACGCGCCGGTCCCCACGTACGGCTGCTGCGGATCCGGCGTCAGGTTCGCCAGCTCCTGCGCAAAGTGCGCCGTCTCCGTCAGACGCTGGAGCTGGTCGTCGCTGATCACCTCGATGCCCATCTTCAGGCGAAGGTTGGCGATCACAGAAATGATGTTGGCGTTCCCCGTGCGCTCGCCCCAGCCGTTGAGGCAGGCCTGCACCTGCGTCGCCCCTGCGCGTACGGCCACCAGCGTGCTCGCGACCGCGGTGTCGACGTCGTTGTGGGCGTGGATACCGACTTCGCAGTTCACCGCGGCGCGAGCCGCACGTACGGCCTCCTCGATCTGCCATGGCAGGTTGCCGCCGTTCGTGTCGCACAGCGTCACCGTGGTCGCCCCGGCCCGCTCCGCCGCCCGCAGCGTGGACAGTGCGTACTCCGGATCCTCGCGGTACCCATCAAAGAAGTGCTCCGCGTCCAGCACCACCTCGCGACCCTGCTCCACGAGGTAGGCGATCGAGTCGCGGATCATCGCGATGTTCTCCTCCTCGGTCGTCTGCAGCACCTCCCGCACCTGCGAGGCGGAGGACTTGCCCACCAGGGTCACCACCGGCGTCTCCGCGTCCAGCACAGAGCGGATCGCCGGATCCGTTGCCGCTTCGCCGCCTGCTCGCCGCGTCGCCCCGAACGCCACCAGCTTCGCGTGCTGCAGGTCTAGCTCCTTCGCCCGCTGGAAGAACTCGGCGTCCTTCGGGTTCGACCCGGGGTAGCCACCCTCGATGTAGTGCACGCCTAGCTCATCGAGCTTCTTCGCAATGAGGAGCTTGTCCTCCAGCGAGAGGCTGAGCCCCTCCATGCCAAGGCCATCGCGAAGCGTCGTGTCATACAGGTGAATCTCGCCCGCCTCTGCCCCCTCTCCCCTCGCGGGAGAGGGTTGGGGTGAGGGGGTCGCGCGAAGCGCATCCGTGTTCTGCCCAGAAGTCGTCGTCATCCGGTCCGTCCCGTTCATGGGCCGGTACCCGTCATCGACCGGGCGTAAGTGAGTGCGCGCAAGACGGTCGTGGGCGCCGGCGGGTGTCGAGGAGAGCCGCCCCTCGAACGGTTAGGAGCGACGGATCAGACCCGCCGCCGGCCGAGAAGGCCGGACGGCGCGCACCGCCTGTTCATGCTGATCGGGAAGGAGCATGGTGTTGCCCTGTCGTACCGTTCAAGAATGCTCGTCCGCGCGGGACGCGCAGACACGTTATGCAGTGTAGTTTGCCACGTGAGGTGCGGGCAATGGGGAGGGACATGCTGGTGATCACAGACAGTCAGCACGAACCAGCCCGCGACGGCCGCACCCCCGAGACCGCCATCTATCGCCCTTCCGCCCGCGCCGTCATCCTCGACCCGGACGCCCGCATCCTCCTCGTCCTCTCCGAGTTCGACGGCAAACGCATGTGGTTCACCCCCGGCGGCGGGCTCGACCCCGGCGAAACGCCCGAGGATGCAGTCCTTCGCGAGCTGCGCGAAGAGGTCGGGCTCACCGACATCACCCTCGGCCCCCGCATCTGGCATCGGTACGCCGTCTGGCACCTGCAAGAGCGCGACACCTGGTACGAGACTGAGGAGTGGTTCTTCCTCGTCCGCCTCGCGGAGCCTCCGTCCGCGATGCGCACCATGGTCGAACAGGACGGCATCGTGCGCCTCCACGAAGCCCGCTGGTGGCCCCTCGAGGACCTCCAGGCGAGCAACGACCTCGTCTCCCCTCAGGCGCTGCGCGACCTCCTGCGGCCGCTGGTGCGTGGGGAGGTACCGGCGGAGGTGGTGGAGGTGGGATTGTGATCCAATGCCATTGACTTGTCGAGATATCGAGTAATCGACTGAATTAGACGATTATTCGTATAATCGTTGTATGGCGTTCAATCCCAGTATCGACGAGGGTTCGCTCCGTCCGCTGCTCGACGACCTCGAGCGCCTGCGACAGGAGATCGGCGCGCTGGATCCTCCGACACCGTTGATCGGCTGGCTGCGGCGAAACGTGGAGGCCCGCGGTGCCCACATGTCCACCCGCATCGAGGGCAATCCATTAACGGAGTCCGAGGTGCGCGAACTGTTCGCGCGCCACCAGGAGACGTTGGACCGGTCCGAGCTCGAGAACCTCGACTATCGCGATGCCGCGCGGTTCGCCCGCCAGGTGGCGAATGATCCCACGGCCGAGGTCGATGCAGGGCTCATCCGGGCGCTGCACTACCTGGTAGTGCGATCCACCTACCCCTTCGACAGCGCAGCACAGTGGCGAACCAGCCAGAACCGGGTCGCGGACCAGCATGGACGCACCGTCTACCTGCCCCCGCCTCCGGTCTCCGTCCCGGCGCAGATGAACGAGTTCATCGAGTGGCTCGCTGAGCACAGGCGTAGCACTCCCCACCTCGTGCTCGCGGCGGTTGCGCACCTCCAGTTCGTCAACATTCACTCGTTCGACGATGGCAACGGCCGTACCGCTCGTGCGTTGACGGCGTACTTCCTCGAGCGTCACGGGTGGGGGCTCCGCGGAATCGTGAGCAGCGAGGCGGTCTTCGGACGGGACCGAGCCGCCTACTACGCCGCCCTCACCGCGGCAGGCGGGCGGTACGAGGATCGCGTCCGGGAAATGACACTGTGGTGCGAGTGGTTCATCCGTGGCCTTGCCGTGGAGGCGGCAGCCTCGCTCGGGTTCGTCCAGCGGTGGACGGATCACGTCGCCCCGGGGAGTGGGCAGGACGTGAACGCGGGCTACGCCTACCTCGCCCTCGCTGGTTCGGTCTCCCGCGCCGAGTACGTGGACGCGATGCGCGTCTCGCCCGCAACCGCTGTGAACCAGCTCAACGCGCTCGTGAAGGAGGGACTGGCCGTCCGCGAGGGTCGTGGCCGCTCCACCCGCTACCGGATGACGGAGGACATCGCAGGTCCGTTGTTCGATGAATCGTACGAGGAAGCACTCGCACGCTTCTCGGACCCCTAGCTCCCAATCTTCCCAATCACCACGTCCGCCATCGCCCGCGTGCTGAGCGAGGCAGTGCCGCCGCCGAGGTCCGTCGTGCGGTGGCCTTCCTCGATGACCTCAGTGACGGCCTGCTCGATCGCGCGCGCTTCGTCTTCGAGGCCGCAGGAATGCCGCAGCAGCATCGCAGTAGAGAGGAGCATCGCGAGGGGGTTGGCGATGCCCTGTCCGGCGATGTCCGGCGCCGATCCATGGATCGGCTCGTACATGCCGAGGCCGGTGCCGTCCTCCCGGATCGTGCCGAGCGACGCCGACGGCAACAGACCCATCGAGCCCGTCAGCATCGAAGCCTCGTCCGTGATGATGTCTCCGAAGATGTTGTCGGCGATCACCACATCGAAGTCCCGCGGGCGGCGGATCAGGTGCATGGTCATCGCATCCACCAGCACGTGCTCCAGCTCCACGTCCGGGTACTCCGCGCTCACCTCCACCACCACCTCACGCCACAGGCGCGAGGTAGCCAGCACATTCGCTTTGTCCACGCTCGTCAGCTTCCCGCGCCGCTCCCGCGCCGTCCGGAAGCCCAGATGCGCCACGCGGGCGATCTCATCCTCGTGGTAGTAGTCCGTGTCCACCGCCTCGCGCTTGCCGTCCACCACGCGCCGCTCCTGCGGCTTGCCGAAGTAGAGGCCGCTGGTCAGCTCGCGAATCACCAGCAGGTCCACGCCCTCGATCACCTCGGGCTTCAGCGTGGAGGCATCCAGCAACGCGGGAATCGCCACCACGGGGCGCAGGTTCGCCCACAGGCCCAGCCCGTGACGGATCGCCAGCAGCCCCTGCTCCGGGCGCACCGCAGCGGTAGGGTCATCCCACTTCGGCCCGCCCACCGCGCCAAAGAGCACCGCATCCGCCCGCGCCGCGCGCTCGATGGTCTCTGGTCGAATCGCCACACCGTGCGCATCGATCGCTGCGCCGCCGACGAGGTCTTCCGTGTAGTTGAAGACGTGCTCGAAGCGCTCCCCGATCGCGTCTAGCGCGCGCACACCCTCCGCGCAGACCTCGGGCCCAATGCCGTCGCCCGGCAGCACCATGATGTCGAATGTGGCCATACGTAGCGTCCTCTTCCCGTGCTCGTGCGGAGCGAGCGTAGCACCGGCACGCAGTGAGGTCAGGCGTGTCCTCGAGGCATCCAGGCTGCCCAACTACTCGGTCAGCTCCACCAGCAGTCCGTAGGTCGCGTCTCCGCGAGTGAACGTCGCGTACAGCTCGATCACGTAGGTGCCGGGTGGCTCGTTGATCGCAAAGGTGAGTGCGCGGCTCAGCACCGGAACGACTCCCGTATCGGCGATGTGAACCACATCCTCAATAGGGACGATTCGAAAGTCCAGGTCCGGGCTCACCTCCTCCAGCGGGCGGATCCCGGCCACCAGCGAGACCGAGGACTGCCCCTCGAACCTGAACGTGATCGTGTCCTGATCGCTCATCACCAGCGGGCTCTCGGACCACTCCAGCGCGCCATGAGCGCAGGTGCCTGCGTTCCCCAGCCGGGAGTTCCAGCAGTACGAACTCAGGTGGAGCAGAGCCTCGCGGTCGTCATCGACGATCGCCCGGCCCTCCGGTGGAGAGCCGACACTGCACGCCACCGCGGAGGCTCCAATCGCGAGCGCGACGAGGACGAGCACGCCACCGAGGATGAGCGCCACGCGGAGTTCGCTACGTGCGGTCGACATGTGGGCGCCAGTCTCTGATTCGTCCGTGTCGGAAGCAGCGGGAGCGTTCCATCGGACTGCATACGGTACGTTGCGTCTACCCTCGGGGACTCGTCATCGTGCATGGACGGGCACAGGAATAAACGAGACACAGGACATCGCCCTGCGTCTCGTTCCATCATCACGGCCGGAGGTTGGCGATCAGCCCGCCTTGAACGTCTCCGCAAACGCACGGCTCGTGTCCGGCTTTGTCGCCGGCCGGCGCTCCTCGTAGGAGCCGATGTCATCTACGTGCTGCAGGGTCAGTCCGATGTCATCCAGCCCGTTCAGCAGCCGGTGCTTCACGAACGGGTCAATCTCAAACGATCGCGTCCACTCGGTGCCCGCGACCATGACGGTCTGCGAGGCCAGGTCGACCGTGATCTGACCGTCCGGCAGTTCCTCGGCGCGCGCCATCAGGTAGTCGATGTCCTCCTGCGCCAGCACGATGGTGAGCAGCCCCACCTTCGAGGAGTTATTGCGGAAGATGTCGCCAAAGGACGGCGCCAGGACCGCCTTCACCCCCATATCCTCCAGCCCCCACACCGCGTGTTCCCGGCTGGAGCCGCAGCCAAAGTTCTGCTGCGCCAGCATGATCGGCGCGCCCTGGTAGGCTGGGTTGTTGAGCACGAAGTCCGGGTCCTGCTTCCAGGAGTCGAACGCAAACGGCCCGTAGCCCGAGCGCTCAATGCGCTTCAGGTACTGCTTCGGCATGATCTGGTCGGTGTCCACGTCCGCCCGGTTCAGCGGGATCGCGTTCCCCGTGATGCTCTTGATCGGTTCCATCTACTTCCACCCCCGGATGTCCACGAAGTGCCCCTCAATCGCCGCCGCCGCCGCCATCTCCGGGCTGACGAGGTGCGTGCGGCCACCCGCCCCCTGCCGCCCCTCGAAGTTGCGATTGCTCGTGCTCGCGCTGCGCTCCCCCGGCAGTAGGATGTCCGGGTTCATGCCCAGGCACATGGAGCAGCCCGGCTCACGCCACTCGAACCCCGCCTCCGTGAAGATACGGTCGAGGCCCTCTTCCTCCGCCTGCTGCTTCACCAGCCCGGACCCCGGCACCACCATCGCCCGCACGGTGGAGGCCACCTGCTTGCCCTTGATGATGCTCGCCGCCGCCCGCAGGTCCTCGATGCGCCCGTTCGTGCACGATCCGATGAACACGCGGTCGATGGCGATGTCCTCGATGGGCTGGCCAGCCTTGAGGTCCATGTACTTCAGCGATCGCTCCGCCGTCTCGCGCGCCGAGGGTGTCGGTGCGTCCGCGGGGTCCGGGATGTTCGCGGTCACCGGCACGCTCTGTGCGGGCGTCGTTCCCCATGTCACGTGCGGCTCGATGTCCTCACCGCGCAGCGTGACGTACGTGTCGAACGTCGCATCGTCGTCCGTGACCAGCTCGCGCCACGCCTCCACGGCGCGGTCCCAGTCCTCACCCTGCGGCGCGTACTCGCGGCCCTCGAGGTACTCGAAGGTCGTCTCGTCCGGTGCAATCAGGCCAGCGCGTGCGCCACCCTCGATCGTCATGTTGCAGACCGTCATCCGCCCCTCCATGGAGAGGTTCTTGATCACGTCCCCGCGGAACTCAATGACGTGCCCCACGCCGCCATCCACGCCAATCTGGCGGATGATCGCGAGCACGACATCTTTCGCCGTGACGCCCTCCGAGAGTGATCCAGTAACCTCAACCGACATCGTCTTTGGCTTCGACTGCGGCAGCGTCTGCGTCGCCAGCACATGCTCAACCTCGGACGTGCCAATGCCAAACGCCAGCGCGCCAAAGGCCCCATGCGTCGAGGTGTGCGAGTCCCCGCAGACGATCGTCATCCCCGGCTGCGTCAGCCCGTGCTCCGGACTGATGATGTGCACGATGCCCTGGCGGAGATCGAAGATGTCCCAGAGCGGGACCCCGAAGTCCTTCGCGTTCTGACGCATGACCTCGATCTGCTGCGCGGACACCGGGTCCGGGTTCGGCTGATCGCGGTCGCTCGTGGGCACGTTGTGGTCGATGGTCGCCAGGGTGAGGTCCGGGCGCCGCACCGGGCGGTTCGCCAGTCGCAGGCTCTCAAATGCCTGCGGGCTGGTCACCTCATGCACCAGGTGCAGGTCGATGTACAGCAGGTCCGGCTCACCGGCAGCCTCCCGCACCACATGCTGCTCCCAGATCTTCTCAATGATCGTCTTACCCACGAACGTCTCTTTCTCTGCTCGCTCCTCCCCTTGTTCTCTTCGCCTGCTCTCTCCGAAAGGGAAGAGGGGGC
>JBJHDC010000072.1:0-14020 GCA_050486345.1 Dehalococcoidia bacterium
CCCAGGGACTGGGCCACCTCGCAGAGGCGGACGGAGTTACTGGAGTTCGCAGAGCCGATCACAATGACGAGGTCGGCCCGCTCGGCCAGCTCCTTCACCGCCGCCTGGCGGTTCGTGGTCGCGTAGCAGATGTCGTTGCGGATCTCCGCCTCCGGGAAGCGCTCCCGAATGGAATCGATGGTGGCGGCTGTGTCATCGACGGAGAGCGTGGTCTGCGTAACCACAAAGACCGGCCGGTCCGATGAGACCCGCGCCACGTCCTCGGGCGAATCCACCACCCGCGTTCGCTCCGGGGCCTCGCCCTTCGTGCCCTCGACCTCGTCATGCCCCTCGTGGCCCACGAGGAGGATATCGAAGCCGTCCTTCGCCGCCTTGCGGGTCTCGAGATGCACCTTGGTCACCAGCGGGCAGGTGGCGTCGATGATCCTCAGTTGGCGATCACGCGCCGCCTGCACCACCTGCGGCGAGACGCCGTGGGCGGAGAAGACGATCGGCGACCCCGGCGGGACCTCGGTAATCTCGTCGACGAAGACGGCGCCGCGCTGGTGGAAGGAATCGACCACGTAGCGGTTGTGCACGATCTCGTGGAAGGCGTACACCGGTCCTGCTTCTTGCTCCAGCACGCGGTCGAGGACATCGATCGCACGTACAACGCCGGCGCAGAAGCCACGCGGTTCGGCGAGCAGGATGGTGTGCGGCATAGAGGCCTCCTGCGATCCATCGTAGCAACGCCCCGGCGAGGCATCGAGGGTGCTCATGGGCGTCAGGGGGCCGTCTCCCGGTCTCGCATGATGGTCATGACCCGGTGCAGGCCCGCGCCACCCAGCACGCCGCCAGCAACCAACAGCATCAGCATCCAGATCGAGGTCTCTTCCGGGCGCGGAGCTGCGGCCATGAGGCCACCCGGTGCGGAAGGCTCATCGGTGTCTTCGTCTCCCTCGGTGTCGTTGATTGAATCCAGCTCCACCTGCTCACCACCACGCGGGAGCATTTCAGCGAATCCCGGGTTCGGCTCCTCGCGGATCACGCTCTCGACGAGCACACCGTCCACATCGAAGCGACGCTCGATGGAATGGCCGGGCGGCGGTGCGGGTATGGGGTCCGCCTCGGCGAATGCCAGGTCGCTGCCGTAGGAGAGCGCGTCGACGATACTGCCATCGGCCGCCACGAGGGTGAGCCGGTCGCCCGTGTTGTTGAGCCCGTTGCCGATTGCGGACACGCGCTGAACCAGGGGCGCGCCGTCCACCTCGGCGAGCGACGCAGCGACCACTAACGATGCGCCGGGCGCGAGCGTGAAGGCGTCGAGGAATGTGGGCTGTCGATTGTCGTGCAGGGCCATGCCCTCTGTGGAGACCGGTTCCGAGCCTAAGTTGGTGATCTCCACCCATTCGTATTCCGTGTCGATGCCGGGCTGCGAGGCGTTCGGGAGGACCTCCGTGATACGCAGCCACTGCTGCGTGGCAGCGAGGTCGGGGTCTACGGGGTCCGACGTCGCGGCGGTGGGGCCGTGGCTGCTCGACGGGTTCCCGCCACCACTGGCCGCTGGGGGGTTCGTCGCTTGTGGGGTTGGCGAGGTGGACGGGGGCGGCGTGCTCGTGGTGGGAGGCGGTGCCGGTTGCGACGAGGATGCCGGTCCGGCGGTGGCGGAGGGGGTGTCCGAAGCGGCAGGAGCTGGTTCCGGCGGCGGCGCGCTGGTAGCTGCGAAGGTCACCTGCTGGATCGTGAGTTGCGCACCCGGTGCCGCTGGGCGCAGCAACACACGCACCCGCGCACTGCGCGCCGAGGGCGGAGCTTGCACCGCGCCGGTAGTGAGCTCGTGCGTTCCGGCCGTGACCGTCGAGGAATCCGCCACACTCAATTGCGCGTCGGAGGCATCTGTCGAGGCGTACCAGGCGATCCGCACCCACGCCGCGCTGACGTTGGACAGTGCCGAAAGCGTTGCCCCGGCGACGTACCACCCACCGGGCGTGACGGTCACCGCCTGGTGCAGGTACGCGGTCGCCGTCCCCCTCGCGGTGAGCGTGAGATTGCCGCCACCACTCGAAACGTCTCCCGCCACGGCGGCCCAGCCCTCGTTCCCCGCAGCGAAGTCGGCATTCCAGAGCGTACCGGTGATCGGAAGTGCCGTTGGTGATGGAGACGGGCTCGCCGTCGGGCTGGCCGTGGCTGTGCTTGTGGGGGTCACGGTGGCGGTCACCGTCGAGGTTGCCGTTGCGGTCGGCGACGGGGTGACCGGGTCCGGGGTCCCCGGTGGTGGAGGCGGTGCCGTCATCAGGAGGCTCGCCGCGTCGAACGAGAATCGCGCGCCTGCCTCGAATGACTGCGCGGTGATCTCCACCCGGGCGGTGGTGCAGTGATGTGGGGCGGTGGCCGCGGCCGTGTGGTGACGGAATGGAGCACCGGTGGTGGGAGCGAGTGCGCGCTCCTTGATGAACGACGCGCCGTCGTTACAGCGGAATGCGAGGTAGACGTGCGTCACGTCGACACCGCCATCCGTGTCATCAACGTAGAACTCGAAGGCATAGGTCGCGCCGGGCTCGATCGGCGTGTGCCAGTACTGCGAGAGCACGAGGATCGTGCCGGGACCGGTCGTGTCGACCCGCGCGGCGTTGCTGCCGGCCATCGTGGGGCCAACGGCGTCCGCGCTGAACTCGGCCGGTCCGGATTGCTTCAGCCAGCCGGTAGTGCCTGCCTCGAAGTTCCCATTTGGCAGCAGGTTGCCGTCCTGAGCATTGCTCACGAGGCTTGGCGTGGCTGCGAGCATCCACATGCCGAGGAGCCCGCCAAGGATGGCGAGCACGCATTGCCGCCCCAATGCGCTCTTCAGGCGCACGTACCGAACCCCCGCCGCGTACTGATTCCGGCCGGAACGATATCACGAATGTGGCAACGGGATCGTGTCTAGGTCCTCGCTGTGTCGCTGGCGTCAGACCATCGGCCACGGCACGCAGCGCCAGGGGTACATCTCAGGTAGCACCGGCCGCACCAGCACCTCGTCGATGCGTGTGCTCAGCGCAGCCAGTTCCCGGGCTGAGAGCAGCGAGGTGAACGTGGTGCTGCCCGGATCGCCGGCGGAGATGAAGTCGCGAGCGCGCCGCAGGTCTTCCAACCACGGCTCAGGGAGCTCCGTGCCGGAGAAATCCCACACCACCGTGCGGAGTTTCTCCTCGTCGTGGAAGCAGAGACCCTGATCGATGCCCCAGATGTGCCCGTGCTCGTCGAGCAGCAGGTGCCCACCCTTGCGGTCCGCGTTGTTCGCGACCAGGTCGTACGCCGCGAAGCGCGCCAGCTGCACGTCGTACACGTCGTCCTCGCGGAGCTCGAAGTAGTGCTGGCGCGGGTCGTGCTCGATAAACAGCTGCATGGAGCCGCGTCCGTGCGGGCCGTCCCGCTCCACCGTGGGCGGGATGATGGGCCAGCCGAGGAGCCGTGCGAATTCGTACGCAGCGATCTCGCGGCGGTAGAGGCCGTCCGGGAAGTCCCAGAGTGGGCGCTCACCGCGCTCGGGTTTGTACACGCCCAGCCCGCGCCCGTGCTCCGGGTGCTCCAGCCAGGCGATGAACACATAGTTGGAGGAATGGTAGACCAGTCGCAGGTCGCTGATCTCCGCCTCGCGCAGCGCGGCCTCCACGTCGGGATCGTCCGCGCGCCACGGGTTCACCAGCGCATGGTCTTCGACGGCCACGATCCCTCCGCCACTGCGCCGCGCCATCGCACTGATCATGGACGGGCGGCGTGATTGCTGGTGGTGCGTTCGATTGTATCGCCCGGCGTGCTCAGCCCGTCAGATTCAGCCGGCTACGACCTCGCGCGTGCGGATGCCCAGCCCCACGCGCATCGCCTCCACGTGCATCATCATCATCGCGAGCTCGGGCACGGCCGCCTCGAGGACGGCGTGTGCCTGTTCTATCGACGCATCCGTGAGCCCCGCGGCCCGGAGCGCCTCCGGGTTCGCCTCGATCGGTTGTGCGAGGAAGCGTGCGCCGGAGCGGGCGTAGTAGTAGAGCCCGCGCCCGCGGCGCCGAAACTGAGGATAGGCGACTAGGTGCTGTAGCTCCTCCCACGCCACCTCCAGGTACGCGGGCCAGTTCGCGACGGCGCGGTAGAGGTCCGGCGCTTCGACTGTGCCCAGTGCCTCCGCAACGACCGGCAGCAGCCCGGTCTCCGGGGGCGCAAGTGCAATTGGTGTGCGGAGGTGTCGCTCCTCGCGTTCGGTGATCGGGCGAGGCTCCGCGCGGCCCTGACCTCCGACGCTCAGTCGCTCCCACGCCTCCGCCAGCGCGGCCAGCGCCAACAGCAGCTGCGGCTGAACGTAGTGCAGGACATCGAGGGTCTCCGCGAGCGCATCGAGGTCGACGTCCGCCATACCGGCCGCAAGGAGCGTCCCGCGCTCCAGCACCGGCTCGTACACCTCCTCCACGGCATCCAGTGCCATATCGGCCATGTAGAGCGCGCTGCCGAGGAATCCCGTCGTTTCGACCGAGGTCCGAAGGGGTGACCAGACATGTTCCATGTAGCCCGGCGCGGAAGCCAGCGCCACGAGGTCAGATGGCAAGTACGGTGCTCGGAATGCCCCGGTGATGTCGTACAACAGGTCGGGAGAGGAGGACGTCATCGCTTGCCTCGGACGTCGCGACTGCTAGGAGGGACGAAGGTCGCGCCACCAGCGCCGCACGCGTCGCTTGAAGCGCGTCATCGCGCTGGGACCGCGCACCCGCTGGCGCACGAGCACCATGGCCTCCGGGGTGCCTACAATCAGCGGCAGCCGCCAGTCGCGCAGCGAAGGCGCACGGTCCTCCTTTGTGCCGGCGGGCAGGCGCGCGGGCGGCTCGAATCGCACGAACGGAACCCACTGGTTGCCCTGGCGGAGGTAGGCCTCCCCGCCCGCGGCCTGCACCAGCACGACCGTGGCGGCGACGTCCCAGAGCCGCCCCATCCAGAAGGTCGACGAGGTGAAAATCCCCGCCGCCACGTACGCGCCCTCGATCGCCATGCTGCCGGTGATGCGGTGATCCCACTCGCGGGTGCCGCCCACGGATCCCCCGGGCGCCGCCGCCAGCTTCCGCTTCACCTCGCGGTCCTGGCGGGCTACCTCGGCGCCATCGAGGCAGAGCGGGCCGCCAGCGTGAGCGTGGTAGACACCGGGGTGCAGCGCGTGGGTGGTCGCACACCAGATCGCACCTGCCACGGGCACTCCGAAGCGGAGGACGCCAATCGAGACGGCGAAGAGCGGGAAGCCGTTGACGAAGTTCGTGGTGCCATCGACCGGGTCGATGACCCAGACGTACTCCGTGTTGGCGTCCGGATGCTCATCGGTCTCCTCGCCCACGATCGCGTGGCCGGGGAAGCGCGCATCGATGCGCTCACGTACCAGCGCCTCAACCGCACGGTCGATCTCGGAGACCGGGTCGTGGCTGTTCTCGCGGCCGCGCTGGTCCGTCTTGTACTCGATCGTGAACTCAGCCTCCAACGCGCGCGTAACGGTGGCGCCGGCTTCACGTGCGAGGTCGGCTGCCAGCGCCTCGATCTCGCCGTAGAGCGCGGTGTCGTCGGTGTGGGTGGTCGCGGTCATGCCTGCATGCCCCAGTCGCTCTCGCTCGCCATGGACGACCCTTCGTCTCTGCGGAGCGCTGCGCTTGCCTCGCGCGCCACGCTTCACCCTGAGGATAGCGCCCGAGCGTGACTCAGGTAGGCTTTGGGAAGACACGCTGGGGGAGGAGGTCGCGATGAGCCGTTTGCCGGGTCCGGATGAGCAGTGGGTGGAATCGTCCGAAGGCGACCTCGACCCCGACCTCGCCGAGGAGTGGGACTGGCCGGACGACGACTGGGATGAGCCGATCGTGCGCCCCTGGTGGCCGGCCCTCCAGCGCCTGGTGATCCTCATGCTCATCGCGGCGCTGGTCGTACCTACGGTCCTCGTCGCGCTGCGCTGACCCGCAACTAGCCCGCCGCGCCGGCCGTTCGCGTGAGCAAGTAGTCCGCGGCGGCCGGGTAGAACGTCTCCGATGGGTCCAGCGCCTGCGCCGCCTCGATGTCGATGTGCGCCATGCTCCAGTCGGCGGGTTCTGCCAGCGCATACCCAACGGCACGCACGAGGTGTGCCGCTGCATCTGGCCCCCCGACCTCCAGCGCCGCGGAGGCGAATGCGATCAGGAAGTCGCTCGTCACCCACTCCCACCCCTCAGCGACGGTTCCTGCGAACAGCGGCCCATCGGCTGCGAACGCCTCGGCAGGTGTGAGTGCCGTGATCAGCGCTGCGGCGTCCGCGTACTCACCCGCGAGCACGGTGGTCACCAGCGGCTGAGGTTCGCTCCCGGCTTCCTCCAGGTGTGGGATGGCGTTGAGCTGAATCGCGAACTGGAGCCACATCACCTCGCGGTTTGCCGGGGCGGCTTCCACCGCCTCCTGCACGCTCGCGAGGGCGCGGCGCCAGAGGTGTGCCTGCGCGTACAGCGCGGCCTGCTCAGTGAGGTCATGCACCAGCTGGCTGTCCGAGGGCACCGCCGCGATCTCCACAGGCACCCACTCGCCATCCACCCAGCGGAGGATGAGTTCCGACCACACCCGCACGCCGCAGGCGTAGCAGTAGACGTACGGGTCGGTCTCATTGAGCACCACCTCGGGCACACCGTCCCCGTCCAGGTCCTCGATGTATGCAGCGCCGGGGCTGGGGCTAAACCAGGCGATCTCGGCGGTGACGGTGGTGCCATCGAACCACAGCAGATCGAAGGTGCCGCTATGTGCGCCGGTGAAGCCGTGGACCGCGATCCAGACGCCCGGCTCGCGTCCGGGAACGTCGGGCAACAGCTCGGGCATCGCCATCGTCGGTTCCGAGAGCAGCGGATGCACGGCGATCTCGACCAGCAAGTCGTTCGCGCGCTGCTCATAGATCGCGAGCAGGTGGGGAGTCAGGCCGTCACCGATCTGCCAGATACCGAAACCGGTCGTCACCGCCAGCCAGAGGTCCCCACCCATCCCCGGGATCGGCATGACCTCGATATCGATCGCATCGAGGACATCCGCACCGGGTGTCTCATCGCCCACCAGCAGCTCGAGCAGGCGAGGGCGGATGCGGTCTTCGATGGGGACGTCGTCGGCCGAGGGCGGTGTGGCGATCACCGTTGGCGTCGAGGTTGCTGAGACCGTAAGTGTCGGCGTCGAAGTCACCGCCGCCGCGTCCTCCTCGCCGCCACAGGCGACAAACGCGACCAGCACGACAAGCGCCGAGGCAACGGCGGTGAGCAGGCGACGTGGTTGGGAGATACGCATACTGTTACCCGCGATACGAATCGTGCCGGGTATCGTATCGCGGACGGCGCGTGGGTTCAGCCGCGCGAGCGCGCGACGCGTGTGAGGCCTTCAAGAGGTTGGTTAGTCGCCGGTCGTCTGCGCTTGCGCCTACATGCCGGAAGCAGGCGAGAGGCACGTCTTGTGGCCGCAGCTGCAGCTCTGGTCACCCACGGAGCAGCCGCAGCCCGGGCTACACTCGCCGCCGTTCAGGAGGCCGGTCCGCCGGAGCAGTGTGAGGCCAAGGCCCACCGCGATCCCAACAAAGACCATCCCGCGCATCAGTCCGCGCATTGTGTCCAGCCTTTCGGTGCGAGGTGGAATCCGGGAGCACGCCTCCTATTGTGGCAAGCGCGGCACCGATCCGCCAGCCTGATCGCGGAACTGCTCCGCGTAGAGCGAGGCATAGAGCCCCTCCTGCGCGAGTAGCTCCTCGTGCCGCCCGCGTTCTGCGATGCGTCCGCCATCGAGCACCAGGATCTGGTCTGCTGCCACCACGGTGGAGAGGCGGTGCGCGATCACGACGGTGGTCCGCCCGCGTGCGAGCTGCGCGGTCGCCTCGCGAATCTCGCGCTCCAGCCGTGAATCGAGGGAAGACGTCGCTTCATCGAGGATGAGCACGGCGGCATCCTTCAGGATCGCCCGCGCGATCGCCACCCGCTGCTGCTCCCCGCCGGAGAGCCGGTAGCCGCGTTCGCCGACCACCGTTTCGAGTCCCTCAGGTAGCCGCTCGATGAGTGCGCCGAGCCCGGCGCTCCGCGCGGCCGCGTGGACCTCCTCGTCCGTCGCATCCAGCCGTCCGTAGCGGATGTTGTCCAGGAGGGAGGTGTGAAAGAGGAAGGTCTGCTGCATCACAGCCCCCACGGCGCTGCTCACGGAATCGAGCGTGAGGTCGCGCAGGTCGTGCCCGTCCAGCCGCACGGCGCCCTGCTGGGGGTCATAGAACCGTTGCAGCAGGTACGTGATCGTCGTCTTGCCCGCGCCCGAGGGCCCCACCAGCGCCACCATGCTGCGCGCGGGGACCTCGAATGACACGTCGTCGAGTGCGGGACGGCCGTCGGATGTGTAAGCGAAGCGGACACCCTCAAAGGTGATCCCGCCCTCCGCTCGATCCAGCCGGCGAGCGCCCGGGCGCTCCTCCACCTCCACCGGCTGGTCGAGGTACTCGAAGATGCGTTCAAAGAGCGCGAGCGAGGAGAGCATGGTCGTGTTGATGCGCGCAATCCCGGCGAACGGCCCGAAGACGCGCTGGGCAAGCATCGCGAAGGCGACCACCGTGCCCGCGCTCAGGTCGTCGCCCAGCACCATGCGCCCGCCGAACCAGTAGACGACCGCCGGGATCAGCGCCCCGAAGAGGCCAGTGCCCATGTTGAACCAGCGCCCGGCCATCATGCGCCGCATGGAGAGCGAACGGAGGGCATCGTTGGAACGCTCGAACCGTTCGGACTCGTGCTCCTGGCGCCCGAAGGTCTTCACGAGCATGGCGCCAGAGACGGAGAGCGTCTCCTCCAGGTGCGCCGACATCCGCCCGGCCTCCTCGTGCCACTCGCGGATCAGGCGCCGCATGAGCTGGCCGACCCGGACCGTGGGGTAGACCCACAGCGGCAGCACCACCAGCGTCGCGAGGGCGAGCCGCCATTCGAGGGTGTACATGATCACGAATGCGATCACCAGCGTGAACGCGTTTTGCAGGAACTCCGTAAACGTGCCGGTGACCGCCTGCTGCACCCCGTTTACATCGGTGGAGACGCGCGAGAGGATCTCGCCGGTGCGGTGGCCGGTGTAGAAGCGGACCGAGAGCCGTTGCAGGTGGCGGTGGAGGTCAGAGCGCAGCCGCATCATCACCCGCTGGCCGATGCTCTGGTTCACGTACGCCTGCAGCACACCAAGCAGCGCCGATCCGACGATCAACCCGACCACGATGATGAACACGCGGTTCAGCGCGCCGCGTTCGCCGTCGGCACCAGTCATCTCATCGACCATCACGCCGAGCAGCCGCAGCGCGAGCAAGTCCAGCGTGGCGGTGATGGCGATCAGGACGACGAGGAGCAACAGCGACCAGCGGTAGTCGACAAACAGCGTCACCACGCGGCGGAGGAGCCGTCGGCGATCGCCCGAGGGCAGACTGGGTGCTGAGGGAGGGCGCATGCCCACGCCGGAGCGCTCCGTTCCGGCCCGCGCGGGCCGAGCCATCATGCAACGTTCGGGAGTCCTGAGACCGCACGATCAGGTCCCGCGCAGCCGCGCGCTTCGCTAGGGTGCGCGGGTGGGGACGCCCGGGCGGACCACCACGGGTGCCACCATCATAGGTGAACCGCGATCACGGAGAGCGTTGCGACAGCGGGAGGACATGACCATGGCGGATCAGGTGGGCTTTATCGGACTGGGCATTATGGGCCTGCCCATGACGCAGAATCTGCTGAAGGCGGGCTTTCCCGTCGTGGCGTACAACCGCTCGCCCGGCAAGCTAGACCAGGCCGTCGAGGCCGGCGCCGAGCGTGGAGAGTCGCCTCGCGACGTGGCGGAGCGTTCCGACGTCATCGTGATCTGTGTCACCGCGACGGAGCACGTGGAGCAGGTGATCTACGGCACGGAAGACGTGCCCGGTGTCCTCGATGGCGTGCGCGCCGGCTCCGTGGTCATCGATATGTCCACGATCTCGCCGCAGGCGACGCGCGAGATGGCCGCACGTCTGGCGGAGCGGGATGTCGCGATGCTGGACGGGCCGGTCTCCGGCGGCGACCAGGGGGCAATCGCGGGCACGCTCTCCATCATGATCGGTGGCGATACCGAGGCGCTCGAGCGGGTGCGCCCGGTCCTCGAGGCGATGGGCAGTCGGATCACGCATTGCGGACCGGTGGGGTCCGGTCAGACGGTCAAGCTCTGTAACCAGATCGCGGTCTGCATCAACAACTTCGCGATGGCGGAGGCGCTGGTCTTCTGCCAGCGCAGCGGCGTGGATCCATCGGTGATGCTGGAAGCAATCGCCGCCGGGGCGGCAGGTTCATGGCAGATCTCGAACCTCGGTCAGCGCGTGGTGGCTCGCGACTTCGCGCCGGGATTCAAGGTGGGCCTCCAGCAGAAGGACCTGCGCCTGGCGCTGGAGGCGGCGGACCAGCTCGACCTGCCGCTTACGGGCACCTCGCTGGTGCACCAGCTCTTCCGCGCCGTCGAGCACGAGCACGGCCCCGACACCGGCACGCAGGCCCTCGTACGTGCGCTCGAGTCGTTGACCGGGGTCGAGGTGGGCAAGTCCTCGTAGCGTCATCGAAACGAACAACACATGTTGTTCGCTGCGCGTATCGCGTAGGATGGCGCCGAACCGAGCAGCGCCCGGAATGCACCGAAGGAGCGAGGCGAACCATGGAGATCAAAGCAGCAGTACTAAATGCAGGCGGCACGCCGCTCAACATGGAGACCCTGACCCTGGATGACCCCGCGCCCGGCGAGGCACTGGTGCGGGTGGTCGCAGCCGGCGTCTGCCACTCCGACCTGCACTTCATCGATGGCATCTACCCCGGTCGCTACCCGATGGTGCTCGGTCACGAGGTAGCCGGAGTGGTGGAGGCGGTAGGTCCCGGCGTGACCTCCGCGAAGGCGGGCGATCGCGTGATCATGGCGTTCATCCAGCCGTGTGGGCACTGCCGCTACTGCGACTCCGGCCGCCAGCACCTCTGCCAGACGCGGACCTCGTCACGCCCCACGGACCAGCCGGCGCTCCGCCGCGGCGATGAAGCCGTGACGCAGATGACGAATATCGGCGGCTTTGCGGAATACTCGATTACACAGGCCACCGGGTTGATCCCGGTTCCGGACGATGTCGGCCTGGATATCGCCGCGCTCATCGGCTGCTCGGTCACCACCGGCTACGGCGCGGTGGTGAACGCTGCACAGGTGGAGCCGGGTTCGACGGTGGCCGTGGTGGGCGCTGGGGGCGTGGGCCTCAACATCATTCAGACGGCCCGGCTCGCGGGCGCGTCGCGCATCATCGTCGTGGACCTCGTGGAGCACAAACTCGCCACGGCGCGGCAGTTCGGTGCGACGGACACCGTGAACGCCGGCGAAACCGATCCGGTGCAGGCAGTGCGCGAGATGACCGATGGCGGCGTGGAGTTCTCCTTCGAAGCCATCGGTCTCAAGGCGACCGCGGAGCAGGCCCACCAGATGCTTGCTCGTGGTGGCACGGCAGTGGTCGTCGGCATGATTCCCCCCGGCGAGGACCTCGCCATTTCCGGGCAGATCTGGCGCGAGGAGAAGACGCTCAAGGGTGCGGCGTACGGCTCGGCGCGCTTCCATGTGGATATGCCGCGCATCTTCCAGCTCTATCGACAGGGCCGGTTGGACCTCGATGGCCTGGTCACCGATCGCGTTCCGTTCGATGGCATCAACGATGCCTTCGATCGGCTCCGGCGGGGCGAGGTAGCCCGGCAGGTGCTGGAGATCGGCAGCGAGTCCGGTACGTAGCCCGGGCAGGTTCACGCCCCTTGGCTGTGGCGGCCCGTGCCTGAGCACGAGCCGATCTCTCAGTGTCCTCGAGGTTCGCCCGAGCGCCAGCGCGGTGGAGTGGCTGTGGATTACTGGCGTCCTTGTGGAAAAAAGAATTGTGCAGTTGTTTACGCAAGTGCGTGGTTCGTGTACGCTCCTAAACGCGGTGGGCCGGTGCGAGGGAGCGCATTGTGCGGCAACTGGCCCGTACCCTATGGCGTCATGCCCCGCTCTTTGTGGGTGTGCTCGTAGTCGCAACGCTCCCCGGGACGACGAGCGCCTCCTTCGCACTGGCCCAGCCAGCATCCTCCGACGTCGCGAGCGATCCCGTGCCGATCGAGGGTTTCGACCCCATCCTCATCGCGGCGTCTGAACGTGACGTGCTCAGCAGCTACGGGCTGGAACTCGATCTCCGCCCAGACCAGCTCAGCACCCTCCTGCGCGAAACCGCTCCCGATAGCGTCTTCAACGAAGTGCAGGTGGTCTCGCTCTACGGCTATCCCGGCATCTGCATCATGGGCGAGCTGGGCTGTCATCCCGCCCGCGCTGCCGCTGATGCGGCGTTCCACCTCGCAGCGGAGTACCAGGCGGCGCACGATGAATTGGGCACGGGCCGCACCGTGATGCCCGCGTTTCATCTCATCGTCGACGTGGCGCAGGCCTCCCCGGGCGACGACGGCCGCTACCTCTGGCAGATGCCGCTCGACCAGATCGCCGAGTACGTGGAGGTCGCCCGCGAGGCAGAGATGCTGATCTTCCTCGACATCCAGATCGGCTGGACCGACGTGCTCGAGGACGGCGTGAAGCGGCTGGAGCCGTTCCTCATCGAGCCCTTTGTGCACCTCGCGATCGACCCGGAATTCGCCACGCAATCGCTCGGCATCGTGCCCGGCCAGGTGATCGGCGTGCTGGACGCGCCCGATGTGAACGCCGCCCAGGAATACCTCGCGGCGCTGGTGCGCGAACACGACCTGCCGGCCAAGATCCTGGTGCTGCACCAGTTCCTGCCCACCATGCTCACGAACACGCAGGACTACCTCGACATCGCGGAGGTGGAGATCACCGTGGACATGGATGGATACGGCCCGCCCGGCGACAAGATCGCCGGGTACTACGAGTACGCCGTATCCCCGTACTCGAACCGGCCGGCGTTCAAGCTCTTCTGGGAGTGGGATGAACCGGTGCTCACGCCCTACGAGGTGCTGAGCCTCACCCCCCATCCGGACTACGTCATCTACCAGTAGGACACCGCGCCACACTGCGCCAGACCGGGCATGCACCGCTCCGACGTGCATGCACGCATCGAGGGCCCCCATGGGGCCCTCGATGGTGTCGTCGCGCCTGACAGGGGCGTTAGTCCAGCGTGGTCATGCCCTCGCGCGTGGCGTTGACCAGGACCGCCATGTTTCCGGGTGGGTGCGCATTCTCGTGCATCAGCTGGTGCGCGTCGCCGACGCCGTCGAAGGGGAAGACCTGCGAGAGGACCGGGTCGACCTCGCCGCTGATCACCATCTCGTTGAACTCGTCGCACTGCTGCGTATTCGCGAAGTGGGAGCCCTGCAGGCGCTTCTGGCGCATCCACAGGTAGCGCAGGTCCACGTCCGCGTTGTAGCCCGTGGTGCCGGCGCAGATCACCACCATGCCGCCGTTGTCGCACATGAAGACCGAGGTGGGGATGGTGGACTCGCCGGGGTGCTCGAAGACGATCTTCGGGTTGCGGCGCTCACCAAGCACCTCCCAGAACTTCGCTCCAAAGGCACGGGCGCCCTTCGTCCACTCACCGAAGGCTGCATTGTCATCAAGGTCCGGCAGCCGGCCCCACTGGGTGAACGACTCATCCCGGCGGTTGATGACCCCGTGCGCACCAAGCTGCAGGCACATCTCGAACTTCGATTCGTCCGAGACCACGGCGATCGGGATGCCACCCTTCGCCTTCACGATCTGGACGGCCATCACGCCCAGGCCACCCGTGGCGCCCCAGATCAGTACCGGGTCGCCCTCGTGCACCACGTGGGGCTCCCAGCCCATCAGCATTCGGTACGCAGTGGCGCCTACCAGCATGTAGGCGCTGGCGGCCTCCCATGAGAGCTGCTTCGGCTTCGGGTGGCACTGGTAGTAATCCACCACCGTGAATTGCGCGAAGGAGCCGTAGTTGGTCTCATAGCCCCAGATGCGGTTGGAGGTGGACATGATCGGGTCGAGGCCCGCCTGGATGTCTGGCGCTTCCTCATCCCACATGCCGCAGGAG
>JBJHDC010000073.1:0-13832 GCA_050486345.1 Dehalococcoidia bacterium
AGGGCACAGCTATGCGTCGCGGGCTTCTTCTCCTCTCTGCGGCGTGTGTGTTGATGTTCGCGGTCGCCTGCGGCGGCTCCGATGACGCGTCCGATGGCAATCCCTTGGCAGAGCGCTGGCTCCGCCTCGGCGAGGAACCAGACACCAGCGTCACCATCTACGAGCGCGCGCTGCCCCCGCACCTGGTGGATCTGCTCAACCAGGACGCCTTCCCGGATACCGCGGAAGAAGACCTGATCTCGTTCCCGGTGCACCCGGACGGCGACCTGCTCGGCTCCTACACCCTGCGCATGGCGGACGGCACCAACCTCGTCTGGCTCGTCTACGAAGTCCCGCTCGACGAGCGAGACATGGAGAACACCATCGCCGCGCAGCTGGACGAGTCGCCGTGGCAGGTGACCAGCATGCAGGCGAACCCCACCATCACCGTTGTGCAGTTCCAGACCACCACCGGCAGCGACATCGAAGGTTCCGCCATCATGCAGGCCCAGCCCGCGGTCTCCAGCTTTACCATCACCGTGGAGCGGGACGGTTCCGAGCGCACGCTGGAGTTCGATCGTGGCGCCTACATCCCCCTCATTGAGGCTGCACTGGATGACAGCCTCACCGTGCTACGCGTGGACGTCGGGGCGGCCCGGCTGGCGGGACTCGAGGAGGACGACCGCATCGTCGCTGTAGGCGACACCGAGGTCGGCACCCGCCGGGAGCTGGCCCGTGCGCTGCGGGAACTCTCGCCTGAGGACGAGCAGAACACCGCGCTCACCTACATCCTGCAGATCCGCCCCTCCGCTCCCGCGGACACCGAGCCCTTCGTTGCCCCGGCTAGCCGGGAACTGCCGGATCGATTCCCCGCCCGCGAGATCTGGTCGCAGTCGACCGTCGTCGAGTTCCGCTGGGTCACAGGTCCGGCCGGCCGCGGCTACCAGGCCGGGTTGCTCTCGACCGATTCCCCCACCGTTGCGGCAGAGGCGATCAGGGGCGCCCTGGAGGCGGCGGACTGGGAGATCGTCGAGGACCGCCCCTCGGGCTTCGCAACGATCCTCGAGTTCGCGCATGTCGGGGACAGCCTCGTGGGGCGCGTGGACATCGACACGTTCCCGCGCGACGCGGACTACACCCTGATCGTGGTGGAGATCCAGAGCGTCCCGTAGGGACTCGCCCGGTGCTCATCCTCCCATACCCGACTGTTCGGTCGCCCGTCGGCCGCACGATCTGTGCGACAATGCCGCGCGGTCGAGCCGCATCGCGCAGGGGGACGCTGTGGTCCTGATCGAGGGGACGTGCACATTCGGGGGAGGCTTTCTGCGCCGCGAGTGCGGCCAGACGGCCGCGGGGCAGTGTGTCTACTGCGGCGAGAAGTTCTGCACAGACCACGGTGACCGCTACCCGGATTACCACGAAATCTGTGCGCGCTCCGCATGCCAGGCAAAGTACGACGATGTGAACTCCCACCGTATGTGGGTGGACGAACGTCGCCCTCGCAACGACACCGCGATGTGCGCGGAAGATGGCTGCCTCGACCGCATGCAGCACGAATGTCAGCGTTGCAAGCTTCGCTTCTGCGACGATCACCTCCACCAGCGCCACGTGCCGGAGCGCAACCGCCAGGGCAAGGTCACCAAGGTGCTACGCATCGTCTGTGAGCACTGCGCCGAGCGCCGCCGCATCTGGGAATCCTAGCCACCGGCGAAGCCGTCGAGGTGACCACAACGAAGAGCACCCGCAGGAGACTGCGGGCGCTCTGCTTGGTCGTTCTGGTCGATGCCCGATGCCAGTAGTGCTACTTCCCGGCCACCACCGGGTTGCTCAGCGTGCCGACGCCGGGAATCTCCACGTGCGCCACATCGCCCGCCGTCATCGCCGCCGTCTGGCCATTGGTGCCGAGGAACACGAGGTCCCCACGCTCCAGCGTCATGAAGCGGGAGATGTAGGAGATGCACTCCTCGATCCCGTAGATGAGGTCGTCGGAATCGGCCTCCTGCTGCACGTGGTCGTTGATCTTGCCCACGACCACGAACGGCTTCTTCGGTGGGGTCGTCTCCACCCACGGACCCACGCACGAGAACGTATCTGCGGACTTGGCGCGCCACCACTGGATGTCGTCGCGTTGCCAGTTGCGCTCGGACACGTCGTTGCCGCACGTGTAACCAAAGATGTGGTCCGCGACCTGGTCCTCGCTGATGTGGCTCGCGCGGCGCCCCATCACAATCACCAGCTCTGCCTCCGGGTGCAGGTTCGTCGACTCCGGCGGCTGCACGATTGCATCGCCGTGGCCGATGAGTGAAGACGGCACCTTCAGGAACGGCATTGGCACGTCCGGCTTCCGCGCACCGGCATGGCTGTAGTAATTGAGCGCCATCGCCACGATCTTGCTCGGCGCCGTGGGCGGCAAGAACTGCACCTTCGACAGCGGCGCCGTGACGCCGGTTGGTTCCAGGGACCCGAAGATGTTCCCGCTCACCAGGTGCGCCGTGCGCCCCTTGATCACCGCCGTCGAGGCCTTCCCATCGACCCGTACTCGTGCCACTCGCATGTTGCTGCTCCCCGCCTGGCCCGTCCCCGGGCGAATGCTTGCTGCGCCGCCACCCCTGATTGCGCGCAGATGCTACCAGTCTGTGCACGCCCGTGGGACGATGACACTGCGCACACGCTCCGCCCGAGCCCCGGAACCTTCGAGGGAAACGAGCCCGGGTGCTACGATGCAGCCGGTGACGCGGTAAGAAATCCAGTGCGGCGCGAATCGCCGATGTGCACGTCCGGAGCATCCCCTGCTACAGCCGCTGCCCCACGACGATCTACACCTCTTTGACACTCGCCGCCAGGCGGTCCTGCCGTTCGAGCCGATTGAGGATCGCGCCGTATCCATGTACGTGTGCGGCATCACGCCCTATGACGTCGGCCACCTCGGCCACGCGCTCGTGTACGTGGTCTTCGACACTCTCCGCCGGTGGCTGGAGTTCAACGCGTACGAGGTACGCCACGTCCAGAACATCACCGACGTGGACGACGACATGGTGCGCGTCTCCGCGCAACTGGGTACGAGCATCGCGGGGCTCACCGATCAGAACCAGGCAATCTACCTCCGCGAGATGGACGCGCTAAACGTGCTCCGTCCGGACGCCTTCCCGCGCGTCTCCGAGACCATCCCGCAGATCATCGAGATGGTGCAGGCGATCATGGATCGCGGCTGCGCGTACGAGGTGGACGGCTACGTCTTCTTCGACACCACTCAGACGCCGCAGTTCGGCGCACTGGCGGGGCTCACCGGCGAAGAGTTACTGACCTTCAAGAGCGACTCCATGCCTGCGGAGCCGTCGCACCTCAAGCGGCACCCGCTGGACTTCCTCATCTGGCAGCCCTGCACGGATGCCGGCGCGACCTTCGATTCGCCCTGGGGGCCCGGCCGGCCGGGCTGGCACATCGAGTGCTCCGCCATGGCCCGCGCAACCCTCGGCGAACGCATCGACATCCACGGCGGCGGCAAGGACCTCCGCTACCCGCACCACGACTCCGAGATCGTGCAGTCCGAATGCGCCACCGGGGAGCAGCCCTACGTGGGCACCTGGATGCACAACGGCACTATGCGCCTCGCCGGCGAGAAGATGTCGAAGTCGCTCGGCAACCTGGTCAAGGTGAGCGAGTTGCTGGACGCCGGCCACTCCCCCAACGCTGTCCGCCTGTCGCTGCTCGGCGTCCACTACCGCGAAGACCGCGACTTCTCCGAGGACGACCTCCAGCGCTGGGAGACCGTCGTCGCTGACCTGGAGCGCGCCGTCGCCTCCGGCGGCGGCCCCCCGGACTCGCTCCGCGTGGCCACCTACCGCAACGCATTCCAGGCGGCCATGGACCACGACCTCGACACCCCGCGAGCCATCGAAGTCCTCCGCTCGATCGCGCAAGGCATCGAAGAAGGCCGCATCGCCGGCGAAACCGGCATCCCCACCCTCATCGAACTCAGCGACGTCCTCGGCCTCCGCCTCCGGCGGGAGTAGCGGGGCGAGCGCCAGCGTCACCGGTCGCTGGCCCTCCACCGATACACTGGCTCCATGAAACGCGATGAACGCCTCGTACGGCTCTCCCGCGAGCACCACCACGCGCTGGTGATGGCGCTGCGCATCCGCCGTGAGCTGCCCGATGCGACCAACCAGGAAGCAGCCGAGCTCTACAACGACCTGCTGCGCTTCTGGTCTGCCGGCCTCCTGAACCACTTCGAGGCGGAGAACGGCTGCCTCCTCGCACGCCTCGCACGGCGCGAGGATCAGGGCCTCGCCCAGGCCGGCCGTCTCCAGCGAGAGCACCGCGAGATGATTGACCTGGTCGAGGATATGCGCGCCGCTACCGGTTTCGAGCAGCGACACGACGCCCTCGCCCGCTTCGGTACGCAGCTGGAGGCCCACATCCGCTGGGAAGAGCGCGAACTCTTCGAATGGATGCAGGTTGAGTTCACCGAAGAAGAGATGGACGACATTGGCCGTTACCTGAACCAGCACCTGCCAGAAGAACCCATCGCCTGCCCGACACCCCACACGCCGTAGGCTCGCCGCCCGGCGCCACACATGGATCGGAACGATGAGCCCCGCACCCCCTGCCGATCGAATCGCCTGGGCCGTGGATCTGATGGCCATTCAGCCGGACGAGCACGTCCTGGAAGTCGGCTGTGGTCATGGTGTGGCCGTGACGCTCATCGCTGATCGCCTCCACGGTGGCCACGTCGTGGGCCTGGACCAATCGTCGAAGATGATCGCGATGGCAGAGCGGCGCAACAGCCGTTCGGTCACGGCGGGGATCGCGTCCTTCGTGACAGCGCCGCTCGCGAGCGCGGATCTGGGCACACGCCGCTTCGACCGTGTGCTGGCAATCCACGTCGGCGTCTTCCTGCGCGGCAACCCCGCTGCAGAGCTCGAGGTGCTCCGCCGCCACCTGGCGCCGGCCGGCCGGCTCTACCTCTCCTATCAGCCCTTCAAGGCGGACGACATCCCGGCGACCGCAGCCGCCCTCACGGAGCGCCTGGACGCGAGCCGTTTCGAGGTCATTGAGCAGCACGAGGCCGATCTGACCGGCGGCCGTACGCTCTGCATCGTCGCGTGGAACCTCGCCGCCGAGTGATCGTTCGCTGAGACGGTTACGTGATGGCACGCGCCCGACCAACGGGACCCTATCCCCCGCGATTCTAGGCAATTTCCCGACGATCACCTCCGTCAGCCGCTCACCCGCATCAGGTAGAATGTGTCTATGAAGCGGGGACGAACACGCAGAGAATTCCTGGCGCTGACAGGCGTTGGCGTCGCTGCCGCGCTCCTCGGCTGTAGCGATGATCAGCTCAGCGGCCCGGCCTCGGTGATCGATGTTGAACCAACCTTAGAGCCAGAACCGCTCGTCGAGGTTCCTGCGGCCGCAACGCCGACCGTTACGCCCACACCAACCCCCACCCCGGAGCCAACCCCGATCCCCGCAGGGCACGAGATCCGCACGTGGCTGCCGGACACCCCGTGGGAGACCTGGGTCTCCATCCGCGCCACCGGCCGGCCCGGACCCACGATCGTGGTCCTCGGAGGCGTCCACGGGAACGAGCCCGCCGCGTACCTGGCTGCCGACGAAATCGTGAACTGGGAACCAGATCGCGGCGTACTGGTCGTCGCGCCGCGCATGAACACGCTCGCCATCAACCAGTTCGCCCGCCTGGTGGAGGGCGAGGGCGACCTCAACCGCCAGTACCCTGGCAACCCCGAAAGCGAACTCCCCACCAGCCGCCTGGCGGCCGAGGTGACCGCGTTGTCTCAAGAACTACGCGCGGACCTCCTGCTGGATCTCCACGAGTCGTGGATGTTCTACGCGGACCGCGAGGCCTACGGATTCCAGAACCGCAGCCAGGCAGGCACGGCCTTCCTCGGGCAGACCATCACTGGCGGCGCCGGGCCGTTGCACAGCGACATTGCCGGTCGCATCGCCGCAATCGTCAACGCAGATATCTCCGGGGAGCGCGAGCAGTTCATCGCGCGCGACCGCTGGCGGCTGGGGAGCGGAAGCGGCGGTGGCAGCGGCGACTTTGGTGGAGGCTTTGGCGGTGGGTTCGGAGGCGGGATGGGCTCCAGCTCACTCTCCCTCGGCAACCACGTCCCGGGCCTGACGCCGGTACTCGTAGAGACGGCTCAGTACGACGTACCCGAGTCTCGCCGCGTGCAGCACCAGCTCGCGGTCGTCCGTGCGGCCATGGAGGTCATGGATAGCTAGGCACCTCTGAGGTGCCTCAATCCTCCCAGGCTCGGCTTCCTCCGTACCGTATACGGCCGCGACAGACGTCCCGCATGCTGAGGCGCTGATGGCATGCGGTACGGTAGATGTATGGGGAACACGTGGAGTCGACGGGACTTCTTCGCACTCGGTGGTGCCAGCGTGGCGGCGCTCCTGCTGGGCTGTGGCGACGATGATTCCCTCGCCCGCTCCAGCCCCACGCCCTCCGATCCTGCCTTCCCTGGACTCGCTCTCCCCGATGAGCGCCCCGCACCGCCCCGGCCGGCACCGCGCCCGGAGGGTCACGAGGTACGCACCTGGCTCCCGGGCACGCCGTGGGAGACCCACGTATCCATTCGTTCCAGCGGTCTGCCAGGGCCTGTGATGTTCGTCCTCGGCGGCGTGCACGGGAACGAACCCGCCGCCTATCTGGCCGCCGACGAGATCGAGCACTGGGAGCCGGAGACGGGCGTGCTGGCCGTCGCTCCACGCGTCAACGTCCGCGCCATCGAGGACTACGAGCGGGCGATCGAGGGCGAAGGGGATCTCAACCGCCAGTACCCCGGCGACCCCGCAGACGACCTGCCCACCAGCCGCTTGGCCGCGGAGATCACCGCGCTTGCGGGTGAACTGAACGCGGATCTGCTCATCGATCTGCACGAGTCCTGGGCGTACTACCAGGATCTCGCATTTCTCGACGAGTCGGATCGCGATCAGCTCTACACGGCCTTCCTCGGGCAAACGCTCACCGGTGGCCCGGGCCCGCTGCAGAGCCAGATCGCCAGCAGCCTGGCCGCGGAGGTAAACGCAGCGATCGCTGGCGGCCGGGAGCAGTTCGTGGTCCGTGACTCATGGCTGGGCGAGAGCGACCAGGACGACTTCTCACGCAGCTCGCTGGCGCTGGGGCAGCATGTGCCCGGATTGACAGCCGTGCTCGTGGAGACCGCACAGGAGGGCGTGAGTCTCGACCGCCGGGTGCAGCTCCACCTCATGGTGGTCCGCGCCGCGATCGATCTCACCACGGACAGCGCACGCTTCCGCTGACGGCGCACGCGTCCTCGTGAGGCTACTCCGCGGAAGTCAGCGTGATATCAAACGTCGCCGCCAGGTCACCATCCGCCCGCTCCTCGAAGTCGAGGATCAGCGAGTCGCGCACACCGAAGACCGCATCCGTGTCCAGGTAATCGGACTTGCTGTCGAAGAAGTGCGTGGTCACCGGGTGGTGTCCGTCCGCCGATACCGTGAAGTGCACGTGTGCCGCCCGCATCGGATGCCGCCCGGCCGCGCGCAGCAGGTCACCCACGGGACCGTCCACCGGCACCGGGTAGACCACCGGCCGCTGCGTGATGAACGAGTACCGTCCCTCCGCATCCGCGGTAAACAGGCCCCGCAGGTTCGTCGGATCCTGCGCCGGGTCCTGCACCGGGTAGAGCCCGTTGCTTGCCCCCTGCCAGACATCCAGCGTCGCGCCCGGGAGTGGTGTGCCATCCAGGGATCGCACCACGCCGGAGACATGCAGACGCTGCCCGCCATCCTCCGTGACGATGATCGAGTCACCGTTCTCCCGGCGTGGCGGGTCCGGGATGTAGAACGGCCCCAGTACCGTGTTCTCCGTGGAACCCGGCAGCCCGCCGTAGTTCATCATCTCCACCAGGCTCGACACCCCGAGCACGTCCGAGAGCAGGATCATCTCCTGCCGTGCATCGTCCGAGAACTGACCCACCCGGGTCAGGAACTGGATCCCGGCCATCCACTCGTCCTGCGTCGGCTCAATCTCATCGATGAACGCGTGCAGGTGGCGGATCAGCGCCTCCGTCACATCGCGCATACGCGGGGACGGAGCATCCGCGTGCGCCGCCAGCACCTGCTGCAGCAGCGCCTGCCGCGCGTCACGGTCAGTGGTTGTCGTCATTCTGGATCCTCCCACCTGCCCTCGCGCATCGCAGGCGTTCGAGGGCGTATCAACGCGGCAACAAGATAGCGCATGTCATCGAACCCGTGCGGAGCCGCCGGGTGCCGTCAGCGTCGTGGGTGGCGGGCGGCATCAATGACCCGATGGCGCAGACGGGACGCTTCCGCCAGCGCCTCGTTGAGGATGTGCGGTGCGACGGCGAAGGTCGTCCGCTGATGGCCGCGGTCTCGCAACCAGGGCCGAACGAGCAGCACCACCGTGATGGTGAGACCGATCGCGAACATCAGCGCCAGTACCGCCGGGTAGGCCCACCGCCACCCGAGCTCCGGCATGTGCTCGAAGTTCATGCCGTAGATGCCAGTGATCAGAGTGAGCGGCAGGAAGATCGCCGCGACCGTGGCCAGGATCCGCATCGCCTCGTTCTGGCGGATGTTTACAGCGGTCAGGTAGGTCGTGAGCGCGTTGTCCCCACGTTCGCGCAGCACCGATGTCAGGTCCTCGATGCGGACGAGGTGGTCGTACACGTCCCGAAAGAAGAGTGTCGATGTGCCGGTAAGCAGCGGGTAGTCATTCCGGCTAATCCGCAGCATGAGCTCTCGTTGTGGACCCATCACGCGATGGAGTTCGTTCGCGGACCGCTTCAGGTGCTGGATCTGTGCCAGCGTGTCTCGGTCAGGGCGTTCAAGTGCATCAACTTCAATCAAGTCGGTCACCTCGTGCATACGGTCGAGTGCCGGGAGCACGCTGTCTACCAGCGCATCCACGATCACGTGCGCGAGGGCGGACGGCGCTGCGGTGCCGTCCCCGTTCGTGCTGGCCTCCCCGGTCCACCGCATGCGTTCGATGTCATCGGCCAGGTGCTGGATCGAGGGAATTGAGTCGACCGTCGAGCTAATCACGAAGTGCGAGCCCACGAAGAGGTCGAGTTCGGTCGTGTGCACCGTCTCGTCAGTGCGTGCGTAGTCGATACCATGCAGGGTCAGGAAGATGAAGTCTCCGTAGTCGTCGACCTTAGGCCGCGCATAGCGGCGGTTCAGGCAATCCTCCACCGCCAGCGGATGGAGGTGGAGGATGCCCTCAAGAAACGCAGCATCGGTCTCGTCCGTCGCCACGAAGTGCAGCCACAGAAGCCCGTGCCCTGCCTCGAACACCTGCGCGATGGCAGCGTCGTCCCCGAGTACCTGCGTGACGCCGTTCTGCCGGAGTGCTGCCAGGTAGCGCATCGCCTGCTCCGCGGGGCCCGAGCTGAGCTGCCCTGCCCCTCCTCCACGTATCTCTCCGCGTTACTCCGCATTCACCTCGCGCACGAGGTCCATCAGCTGCCCGAGCGTGTCCAGGCGCTGCTCCAGCGACTGCCCGCGCGTGCCGGCGCGGAACGTGTTCACACCCGCGTCGCGGTAGAGGCGCAGGCGCTCCTTCACCATGTCCGGCGTACCGATCAGGTTCGAGGAGGTGATCATCTCCAGTGGCACCCGCGCCCGCGCCTCGTCGCGCTGGCCGTCCAGCCACAGCCGCTGGATCTCCTTCGCCTCGTCCGCCCAGCCCTGCCGGCTGAACGCGGCGTTGTAGAAGTTGTGCAGCCGCGATCCCATCGCGCCCAGCTGGAAGGCCACCGCGGAACGGAACTCCTGCGCCGCCTCTTCCACGTCATCGGTGAACACCACCGATCCGCCCACCCCAATGTCGATGTCATCCAGGCTGCGCCCGGCCGCCTCTGCGCCTTCGCGAATCGGGTCCAGGAACTGATCCGCCGTCTCCGGGATGAACGAGGTGCCGATCCAACCATCCGCCAGCTCACCCGTCAGCCGCAGGTTCCGAGGTCCCAGCGAGGCGATGTAGATCGGCAGGTCCGGCGTAATCGGCGCCTCGCTGCGCAGCGCCTTCCCCTCGCCGCTGCCGCCGTGTTCTGCGTCCAGGGGGATGTGGTAGAACTCGCCCTCGTATGCCAGCGTCTCCCCGTTGAAGACCCGGCGGCAGACCTCGATCACCTCGCGCGTGTGCTGCAGCGGCTTCACGAACGGAATCCCGTGCCAACCCTCGATGACCTGCGGTCCGCTCGTGCCCAGCCCCAGGATGAAGCGGCCGTTGGACATCGAATCCAGCGTCATCGCGGTCATCGCCACCAGCGCCGGCGTGCGGGTGCCCACCTGCAGGATGCCGGTGCCGAAGCGGATCGTGCTCGTCTGCGCCATCAGGAACGCCAGCGGCGTCGCCCCATCGTGCGCCCACGCCTCCGCCGTCCACAGCGAATCGATGCCGAGCCGCTCCGACTCCTTCGCGAACGTCGAGAGCTCATCCCAGTCGTGGATCGCGTAGCGCCCTACCCCCACGGATACCTTCATTGCGGCCATATGCGTGCTCCCTCTGCCTCCAGCATCGCAGGGTCCGGGGCTGCGGTCGCGCGGCTCCCGGCGTGGTGATGCCCGGTTGGTTGATCAGGTTCTTACCCTGACGGCGACGATAGCAGGAAGCCCGCCGCTGATCTGCAACGGGGGGACGAGGTGCGCAGTGGTGGGGTCGAGGTTACGCCTCGGGTGCCTCGTCGTCGGTCGATCCACTGGCGGAGGGGTCCCCGGAGGGTGGCCGCCCCGGCGTGTACGGGGGTGGCGACATCGGGTCACGGCGCGGCGGGCGCGGCCGGATCACCTCGTCCGTGACGGCGGTGACGATCGGCCGCAGCACCGGGGGCGTCGCGCGGCTGGTGAGCATGTGCGCGCTGGCGTTGGCCGCCTGCCGGAACTCACTCTCGTGCTCCTGCACGAAGCGGGCGGAACGCTCCACGGCCTGCCGCCCCGCCTGCTCAACGCGTGGTCGCGCCACCTCCGCCGCATGCTTGATGCGAGGTTCAGCGGCACGCGCCGCCGCCTCTGCCTGTCCGCGCACCTGCCGCGCGAGGCGTTCCACCTCCGGCCGGTGCTCACGCGTCTGCTCCTCAGCCACGGAGCGTGCCTGCCGCGTAAACCGCCCCAGCGCCCGCCCCAGCCGCTGAGCCGTCTCCGCAACGCGCTCCTCCGAGCTCAGCGGCTCAGCGTCCGCCTGCTCGTCCGGTGCGGGCTGTTCGTCTGCCGTGTGCTGTTCTGACATCTCTTCGGACATAGGAAAAGTGTAACGCAGCGAAGCCCGCGCCTACGTCCCCGCGTCCCGTTCGATCCCCGCCTGGAAGGCGCGCACGAGCATGCCCTTTTCGGGGACGGGCTTCCACCCGGCGGGGGTGCTGAAGTAGCGGAGACCGGCGCTCCGCTCCTCGGGCTCACGCTCCATGTACTCCACGTCCATGCCGTCCACGCGGATCGTGGGGGATCCGATGCACCGCGCACCGATGGCATCCTCGTCGTCGCGGATGACCGTCTCCGCTACCGGCTGATCCGGCGCGCCCGCCTCGGTGAGCGCCTCGCGGATCAGCGCGCGGATCTCGTCGTGGTACTGCGCGCCGCGCTCGGTGAGCACCAGGGTCACGTCCATCGCTACGCCCCGTTCGTTCCAGCTGCGTGGTCAGTGTCGTCGGTCGTTTCAGTGACCTCCGAGGCCGGCGCCTGCTCGTCCCCGTCAGCCACCCGGTAGCGGAAGTCACAGTAGGCCGCGCCCTGCATGATCGTCTGGGTACGCTCCAGCACCAGGTCATCCGAGTAACCTTCGGAAAGCGCGAAGTCGCGCCCGCAGGAGAGCAGGAAGCCCAGGTCGGAGGCGCCCAGCTGGCGGTACATCTCCGCGAAGCGGCACCCCACCACGTTGAAGTCCAGCCGCTCGCCATCCTGCCGCAGCGTCTCGATGGTCAGGTCGCCGCCCGCCCCGCTCCACGTGTCCTTTACGTGTGTGAAGCCCTCCAGGTCGTCGCGACCCAGCGCCTCGCGCACGTGGCGTCCCTGCTGCCGGGCGATGTCGCGAATCGTCTCCGCCGCGATGCGGTGCGCGCGCTCTTCGCCCAGTTCCGCCTCCAGCCGGCGGATCAACGGGATCAACACCTCTGCTTCAATGCCGCGCTGCTGGAGGAGCGTGACCGGCCGCGGGGTATCCGGGTGCTGGCGGGAGGCCAGCGGCAGCTCCTCGTCCGCATGCGGCTGAGGGATCGGCGGCTTCGAGGCATCGCCGGGGGTCGTCATACGTTGCGGTCGCTTTCCGTGGTGATGTTGGTGGGATTGGTGTTGGTAGGCGTGCCCGTCGCCGCATCGGGGCGCGCTCGCCAGGCGGCGATGATCTCGCCGTCATGGTCGAACGCGAGCGGTGGCAGCGCATCCGGCGGGAACAGGCCCACCTCATACGCCTCGTCACCCGCCTCCGGCGTCCCCGCGACCAGCGCGCCGCTGTAGGCGATGAAGATCACCGGGTTCCCCGCCGCGCTGTACACGCCCAGCAGGCCGTCGAGGCGCACCTCCACGCCGGTCTCCTCCCACACCTCGCGCAGCGCCGCCTCCTCGACCACCTCACCGGCGTCGACGAAGCCGGAGGGGAAAGCCCACAGCCCCATGCGCGGCTCGTGGTTGCGTCGCACCAGCAGGATGCGGCCGTCGTCATCGTGCACCACCACGCCCGTGCCCACCTTCGGGTCCGGGTGCCAGGTGTAGTCGTGGCCCTCGGCGGGGCAGCGCGGACGCCCCTGCCACCCCGGCTCGAGTCCCGTCCCGCACTGCGGGCAGAACCGCGCCGGCTGCGGAAGGGCGTGGTCGGGCGTCGAGGTCACCGGAACATCACCACCCGCCGGAAGCGTTCCAGCGATCGCCCATCCTCCTCGCGCCAGAACGTGCGCATCTGCTCGATGAAGCCCTCGTCCGTGGGGAACTGGGTCGGATGCGCCAGCAGCGCCTGGATCTTCAGCTCCACGATCTCCGAGATATCCACGTCAAAGTTCGGCTCGTTCGCCCCCCACAGGTAGAGCTCGCGCACCTTGTGCGGGCGCAGGCCCAGGCCGCCCTCCTCGGGCGACTGGACGTGCTCCGGGAAGTTGAGGCGGTCGCGCGCGGCCGGGTAGACGGCGTCCACGGTGGCGAGCCCGGTCAGTCGGTGGTCAGCGTGGTTCACGAACGCGTTGCGGATGATCACCGGCTCCGGGTCGTGCGTGTAGACCGCATACGGCTGGAACTCGCGAATCTCGCGCACGATGTCGCCCAGCAGCGCCCGGGAGTACGTCAGCTCCCCGTCCGTGTAGCCGAGGAAGCGCACATCCAGCAGCCCCAGCAGCGCCGCCGCATCACGCTGCTCCTGCTCCCGCGCCGCAACCAGCTGCTCCGGGGTAAACGCAGGGTCGTCGGAGCCCTTCGAGCCGTCCGTCACCACCAGGTAGCGCACCTCCCAGCCGGCCTGCGCCAGCAGGTGCGCGGTGCCCGCGGCGCCAAAGTCGGCGTCATCCGGGTGCGCCGCCACGACCAGCGCGCGGGGCAGTTCGCCCTGCGACGGATCCGGTTCGCCCGGGCGCTCCTGGCCGAAGAGATCCTCAAGTCCCGCGCCCATGCCGGCCGCCCTTCGCTACGTGTACGAGGTTCTCGTGTGCTGCTCTGGTGTGTTGCTCTGATCTGCTGGTCTGATGTGCTGGTCTGATGTGCTGCTCCGTATCGTATCGCGCACCTCGCCGAGGCGCGCCGGTGCCCGGCTCGGTCCGTACGAGGAGACAGGCGGGCATCAGGGGGGTGGGGGGGGGGGCGCGGAGGCGGGAAAGGCCCACCCCCCCCCCAGAGGGGACAAAAAAAAAAAAATT
>JBJHDC010000074.1:0-13793 GCA_050486345.1 Dehalococcoidia bacterium
ATCCCGACGCGGTCGGCATGCACCGTACTCCGGGCATCAGTCCGCCCGGGCGAGCTGCCTGTCGGAGCCACGGTGTCCGTGTACCATCGTGAGGATTGGGGGCGGCCGCATGCCACGGATTCTTGCGCTCGGCTGTAGCGACGAGCTGACCAGGGCACTCGAGGGCGACCCGAGGATCGAGGTCGTCAGGGCGACGCACGTCCACGGGGGTGATCGCGTCGACGTCGACACCGTCGCCGTCGGCACCCCGTCAAGCTTCGACCTCGTGATCCACGACTGCGCGGCGAACAGATCGGATCGAGCGGACGCCCCAAAGGTAGACAACCGCTTCCTGGAGGAAGCGTCCACGCGTGGTGCCCTGTCGCTGAACGTGGTCCGCTGGGGCGACATGCCAGACGGGGAGGGACACGCCTTGTGGTTCCTTCAGAGGCCGTGGGGCTACGATCCCCCGGTCATCCGGCGGACCGACGTGGATCGAGCCATCTTCCTTGAGCCCTTTCTGGCAAAGTACGAGGACTGGCTGGGGCGCTCGAAGCTCGCACCCAGGCTGAGTCATTTAGGCTTCCCTCTCGAGACCGGGACGCCCCTGGCCAAGGATCTGTATGGCGATCCGGTGGTCGAGCTCAGCCGGAACGGGATCCTCGGGATCGGCGGCCTCGACGATCCGCTCCAAGACGGGGAGCTAGTCAGCCAGTTCGTTGTCCGCGGCATCTTCCAGATGCTCCCGGAAATTCTGGCGGACACGTACGTTCCCGATAGGCTAACCGAGCTCCATCGGCGGAAGGCCGAGCTGATCCGTGCCTTCCGCGAGGCAGATGCCCAGGTCGACCGCGAGATCGTCGAGGAGGGGGCGTTCGCCGCGCGGCACGCGGGGTTGGCGCAGCTCATGGACGATGGCCTCAACGAGCGGGTGCGCCTCGCGCTCGAGGAGGTGTTCGCCGTCGAGGTCGTCGACCTTGACGGACGGCTACCGGTGAGGCGCGGCGACCTCTGGCTACCCGCGTCCGGAACCATGCTCGAGGTGAAAGGCAGCCGAAGCCGCAACGCGCGCCGCGACGACGTGGAGCAGGTCGTCCGGAACGCGAACGACCTCGCGAACGAGGGCTTCGAGGTAAGGCACATGGCCCTTCTCTACAACGGCCAGCTCGGCCTCCCCGCGCGCGACCGCGGCGAGACGTTCTCGACCGATGCGGTGGCGGACGCCAGGGCGGAGGGGATCGCCCTGCTCACGGGCCAGGACCTCCTGGACCGGGTACATGCGGTCCGGGGCGGTACCTACTCCGCGACCGACCTCATCGGGGAGCTGCATGAACCGGGTCGACTGCCCCCTCTGGGCACGTAGGTGCCGGTGCGGAGGGACGCTCGACGATGGCCGACCCGAGCGCGTTCCTACGGCTCCTGAGAGAGCTGATCGCAGACCTCCTGGCGGAGCGAAGTACATCCGTCGTTGAGGTCGATGCGACGCTGGGGACTCTCCGAGGTGGCTACCGCGCGCCTACCAGCTCCCGTTCAGCGACGGTGGACGGCGCCCACGAGTTCGCCTCATCGATCACCTGGGCGAGAAGCTGGTCGGCCCCATCCCGGGAGATGTATGCGAGCGAGAAGAATGCCTGGATCTTGACCGCGGTCCGCTTCGCCAGCTCTCGCGCCGGGTACGGCCCCGCGAGCTCCTCGCGTTCCTCCGCCTGTACCAGTGCGTGCTCGATCGCCTCGCGGAAGGTGTTCACGACGAAGGTCACGGCCTCTGAGACGCGTTCATCCTCGCCGCCCAGCTCGATGTTCGCGTTCATGATCAGGCAGCCGGGACGGTTGTCCGGGTTGCGGTTGATCCGCTTGAGCGCACGCAGCATGCGAATCACAGTCTTGAGCGACGCATTGTCGCGATAGAGCGGACCCAGCAGTTCACCCTTCACCATCACGCGGTGGTAGTAGTCCAGCGTGTCGTAGAAGAGGCCTTCTTTGCCGCCAAATTTCTCATAGAGCGCGAAGCGGTTCAGACCGGTGGCCTGAAGCAGGTCCGCAACGGACACGCTATGAAAGCCGTGCGTCTTGAAGAGCATGGTCGAGTTTCGATACACGTCTTCCAGGTCGTAGGTAGGACGCCGTCCCATCGTGTTGCACCCCAATCTCGCCCGAAACCGCGCCGATACGTGAGATCAAACGCGAATGACAGGGGGCTGATGGGCGTGTTTATATCACATACGAGTTCCCTGATGATTACGAACGTGTCCGGCGCATCAGGGCACCGCAGAATTGCTGGGATTCTCGATGGTGTGCGGAGCCACCGGTAATTCGATCCCATGCCCCGGTGCAATCCAGCTCGATGGCACCCATCACCGAGCCGCTCCGAATCAGTCTGCCGGTCGCGCGCGGCACCACCTCGCCTCCGCCAGGCCACCGCTTCACCACGCTTGTGATACCAGGGTGTAGAGTGGCACTCGGGGCCTGCGACGGCGCCCCACCAGGTTCCCCACGCCCAAGAGGCATTCGAGGGATACCGGTCAGGAGGAGACGATGAACCCGGGACTCTGCGTCTCAGCCGATTCGCACGTAGTGGAGGCACCGGAGGTCTTTGCAGGATTACGCGAACGATTCGGCGACGATGCGCCCTACACCGAGCACGTGGAGGGCGAGGGCGACTTCCTGCGCGTGAAGAGCCGGCCGGTGGGCACGAACATCGGGCGGCTGGGCGTAGCGGGGTCATACGCGCATGATCCGGCGACGCAGGAGCAGATGCGGCAGGGGTACGCCGGTATGCGGCCGGGCGTGCTGGATCCCATCGAGCGCCTCAAGGATCAGGAGATCGATGGCGTTGACGCGGAGGTGCTGTACCCCAGCCTGTTGTTCGGCGTGTACGGGCTGACGACGCCCGAGATCGTGGCGGCGACATTCCGTAACTACAACGACTGGTTGGCGAACTACTGCTCCCATGCGCCGGACCGGCTCTTCCCCATCGCCGCGATCCCGCTGCATGACGTCGATGCCGGCGTCGCGGAACTCGAGCGCGCGGTGAAGATGGGGCATCGAGGCGCGGCCATCCCGTGCGTGCCCCCGGAGGGGATGCCGTACTCCAGCCGCGAGTACGACCGCTTCTGGGCTGCGGCCGAGGAGTTGCAGGTGCCGCTGAACATGCACGTCTTCACGACGGCGCAGCGCAATCACGGGCTGCCCGACTGGGGCCGGATCATGAACTACGCGCTGGCGCACGCGGGGATGGCGAACGTGATCGGCGACATCATCTGCGGCGGCGTGTGCGCTCGGCACCCCGGGCTGCGGTTCGTACCCACCGAGTGGGAAACGGGCTGGGTCGCGCACTTCCTCCAGCGATTGGACTGGGCGCTACTCCGCGAGCCGGATTCGGCCGACCCCGATGTGACCGAGGCTCCGAGCGACTACTTCCACCGGCACTTCGTGATGACGTTCGAGGATGACCGTCACGGCATCATGACGCGCGAAGACATCGGCGTGAAGAACCTGATGTGGGGGAGCGACTACCCGCACCACGACTCGATCTTCCCGCGTTCGCAGGAGGTGCTGGACGACATCTTCGAGGGCGTGTCAGCTGAGGACCGCTACGCGATCACGGTGGCGAACTGCTGCGAGCTCTACCACCTTCCGTTCGAGTACTAGGCACCAGTAGCGGAGGGACTGTGCTCGCCCGGTCAGTAGGTCAGGCGAGCACAGCCCTTTCGGTCTACTCTTCCACGATCATCACGGTGACCATGCCGAACATCCCGTGTGCGCCCTCGGCGTGGGTGAGGATGTGGCAGTGGAAGGCCCACGGACCGGGCTCGGTGGCGTCGATGATGACATCGATGCGTTCACCCGGCGCCACGGTGACCGTGTCCGCCATGTACGGCTGCGGTAGTGGGTAACCATCGCGTGCGACCACCAGCTGTGGCATGCCGTGCAGGTGCATCGGGTGAATCTGCAGGCCCTCGTTCATGTAGCGGACGCGGATGCGCTCACCGAGCTGCGCAACGATGGGCTGCGTAGCCGGGAAGCCCTTGCCATCGATCGTGTACCCCAGCGGGCCGTCGTTGAGGATCATGACCAGGTCCTGGTCCACCGGCTCATCTTCCGGGTCCTCAATCACTAGCGCGCCCAGCAGGCCCATCGGCACCTGCTTCGCCGCGTTGTAGTGCGAGTGGTACATGTGTGAGCCGCTGTTACGGGTGGTGAACTCGTAGACGTATGTCTCACCGGGCGTCACCGGCGGCTGGGTGAGGCCGGGGACGCCGTCCTGCTCAAACGGCAGCACCAACCCGTGGAAGTGGATCGCGGTCGATTCGCTTAACTCGTTGTGGAGGATGACGCGGATAGTGTCACCCAGCTGCACGCGAATCTGCGGTCCGGGCACCATGCCGTTGTAGCCCATGGCGCTCCGCCAGACGCCCGGCTCCACTTCCCACTCGAACTCCGATGCGGTGAGCTCGTACACCTTCACGTCGCCGTCCATGACGGGCTCCATGATGACGTTGCCCTGACCCTCGGTCTCTGCGGGGAAGGCAGCGACGCCCTCCAGGTGCAGGCGGTCCATCTCCTGCCAGGTGAGCTCGTCGGGGTGACCGGCGTGCTCGTCATCGGCATCGAGGATCGTCAGCGTGCCCTCCATGCCGCCCTCGCGGTGGCCCGGGACGGAGCAGTACATCGTGTACCCGCCGGGCTCGAGCGCCCCCAGCTCCAGGTCGGCCATCTGGCCCGACGTCAGAATCGGCGTCTCGCCGATCCCATCGATCACCAGGTCGTGATCGATCACGCCCTCGTTGTGCACATGCAGGGTGAGGTCTACGCCAGCGGCGACACTAATCGTGTTGGGCTGGATGTAGATGTCGCCCAGCGCGACATCGATGGTCTCCGCTGCGGGTGGTTCGGGCGCACCGTTGGCCGGCGTCGAGTCCGGGTCACCGGGTGTGGTATCCCCCTCAACAGCGCGGACATCGCACGCGGCCACCAGCAACGCGAGGCCCAGCAGCGGGACCAGGATGTGCGTCAATCGAACTCGTGGAATGAACTCGGTCACCTACGGCTCCCATCCGTGTATCCACCATGTGGTGGTGCGGATGGTGCGGGCGGGGGCACCTCACCCCGTCCGCACCATCAACGGATCTCAGCGTCGGTCACGGGGAGGTAACACCGCAGCGGCCTAGGTCCCGGGACCTCTGGGACCTTCGGGCGGGACTTTTCGGTGAGAAGGCTCACACGCTGTACGCGCGGTGCCCGGCTGCGCAACGCGGTACCGCAACGCACAAAAACTCGCGCGCTGAGGCAAACCGCCCCCGAGGACATCAGGGACGGCGACTACGAGCCGGGACCACGGACGGTGTGCTAGGCGTCGCTCTCCGCGCGCTCGCGGGCCTGCTCGATGTCCTCGGTCCGCAGACGCTCTGCGGTGCTCTCGCGCAGGATGCGGGCATCCTCGGGCGTGAACTGCTGGCGACAGGAGCCGCAGATGTAGGCGCTCGCGAGTTCGTCCTTACCCATGTCCGCAACGCTATCCCAGCGCGCGGTGAGGACGATGTGCGGACACTCAACCTCCAGCTCAGCCACCGCCGGCGTGGCGGCAACGGTCGCCTTCGCGTTCTTACCCCGGAACCGATCGAAAATGCCCATCTTGCACGTCCTCATCTGCGGCGACCGTATGATTACGATTGTATTATTGATCGTGCAGGGTGTCTGTGCGCTGTTCTCTCCGAGAATTCCTGCCGCAGCCCTCAACAGACCGAGCCAACCGTCAGCCGCGGGGTTTGAGCAACGCCCAGCTCTCCAGATGCGCCGTCACTCCCAGGCGTATCAAGCGTTCCCGCCAGCGGGGCAGGACCTCCGGGTTGCGAATGTAGAGCGGTGGCTCACCGCGGACGCCTCGAGTGAGGTTATCGATCGCAGCCGGGATCAGGCTGGCGATGTGCTCACGCGAGTGGGCGATGTTGTGCCCGGTGGCGATCACCTTCGGGTGGTTGCGCAGCGGGTGCTCCGCGTGCGGTGGCTCCTGCTCCCACACATCGATAGCCGCGCCGCCAAGGTGGCTGTCGAGCGCACGGAGGAGCGCATCCTCGTCCACACAGCCGCCCCGAGCCGTGTTGATGAGGTAAGCGCCGGGCTTCATCATCGCCAGCTCGCGCTCGCCGATCAGGTATCGCGTTTCGTCGGTCAGCGTGACCATGATCGATACGACATCGGCCTCGCGTAGTAGCGTGTCGAGGTCCACCAGCTCGACATCGAGCGCGGCCGCGACCTCGGGCGACACGTACGGGTCAGCGGCAATCAACCGTGCGCCCCAGCCCTGCAGCCGCTGCGCCGCGCCCTGGCCCACATTGCCGAGGCCGATGAGACCCACCGAGTTGCCCTGCACCATCATGCCGACGTCATCGACGCGATAGCCGCCCGACTGGAGCGCCTGCCACTTGGCCGGGAGGCGTTTGAGCAGCGCCGGGACCAGCATCGCCACCGCCTCCGACACCCCGCCGAAGTTCTCGGGTGTCGCACCGAACCCGACCACGATGCCCAACTCCGTCGCAGCGGCGACATCGATATTCTCCGTACCGATGATCCAGCTCGCGCCGACCCTGAGGTTCGGAGCACCCTCCAACGCCTCACGGGTGACGAGGTCACGGCCGCTCATGAGGAACCCATCCGCCTGCGACCAGAAAGTGGCGATCTCCTCGGGCGTGGGGATACGAGGGGTGCCGGGCGGTACCTCGGCGGGTGGTAGCACGACCACCTCGAGGCCGTTGCGCTCGAGTCCGTCGGCGATGAGGCCGTTGTTGGCATCGCGGTTGGTCATGAGGATCTTCGGCACGTTGGTCTCCAATGCCACACCGCACGCCAGTGCCGTCGTGGCACGTCCGGAACCCCCACCCTCCCCTCCCCCGCAAGCGGGGGACGGGAAAGATTCAAGCTAGCCCTCCTCCGCTTGCTGGGGAGGGGGCAGAACCAGCTAGCTCGCGGTTGGCCGCCCCGCCTCGTAGTCGAACGGCAGGTTGTAGAGCTTGCAGACGTTCTCGACGGTGATCTTGTAGCGGTCCTCCGCCGGCACGCCCTCGAATATGCGGTCGAGGACGCCCTGGGAGTCCGGGAAGATGGAGTCACCGTGCGGGTAGTCGGAGCCCCACATGAGGTTGTCGACGCCGATCACGTCGCGCGTGCGAATACCGATCTCGTCATCCTCGAAGGTGATGCGGAAGTTGCGCGCCCAGTACTCGGACGGCTTCATGGACATGATGCCGCTGAACTCGCGCAGGCCGCCCTGGCGGTGCCAGCCCCAGTCGAACCGCTGGAGGAAATGGGCCACCCACCCGGTCTCGAACTCGGTCGGGATGAAAACGAGCTCGGGGAATCGCTCGCACACCCCGCCCCAGATGATGTCCATGATCGTCCGGCAGATGCCTGCGAAGGCCATCGTGTAGCCCTGCCGGCCCCAGTCGCCGAGGCCGTGATTGGGCGTGCTACTGGTGAAGATGTGCATCGCAAGCGGCTGTCCGAGGTCCTGCGCGGCGGCCCAGAAGCGATCGTAGTAGGGATCGGTGCAGAGACGGTCCGGCGGCGCGGTGCAGGGGATGCAGGTACCCACGCAGCCGTTCTTCGCCGCGCGCTCCATCTCCGCAATTGCCTCATCCAGGTCGTCCATCTGGACCACGGAGAGCGGGAAGAGACGGCCGGGCGCACCGTTGGAGTAGTTGACGATCCAGTCGTTGTAGTTGGCGAGCGTCGCCTTCTTGATCTCCAGGTCGTCCAGGTTCTGGTGCACCGTGAACAGGCACGTGGGGTAGAGCACCTCGGCATCGATGCCGTCCAGCAGCTGGTCCTTCACACGCTCCGCGGGGTCCAGCACGCCGGGACGGGCGATGTCGAAGCCCTTCTTCGCCATCTCCTTCGTCTCTGGCGCACCGGGGTCGTGGCCCGCCACCAGCGACAGACCGATGCCAAAGCCGAGCTTGCCGTTGCCGAGGTCGAGCCAGTCGCCCTCCTCGTTGCGGATGATCTTCGGCGCACGGTCCCCGAACCGCTTTTCGAGGCCGGCGAACGCGTCCTGCGGCTCCACCACGTGCGAATCGGAGGAGATGCACAGGGTCTTCGTCTGCTGATCCGCGATCATCGCCTCCGGTCGGGCCTGGGTGGTCGTCATCGCACGGTCCTTTCCTGCGCCCTCGGGTGTCACTCGTACGCTCCGGGTGGCGGTTGCGCGCTACCGGCCGCCCTCGTGCAAACCAAGCCGGTTGTAGTTCCCGGTGTCCAGGTTCACGCCGAGCTGCTCCGCCTTCGCGCGCAGCTCCTCCTCGGGCCGTCCGAGCTCACGCACGATGAGGCGCATGGGTGTGTTGGCCTGGCCGAGGTTGCGGAAGCGCAGCTCCTCACTCTCAGTCCACGGCTCACCGGCATTGCGAACATCAAGCGGGTTGGGGGCGTCCTGGGTCATCGCAACGATGCTCCTTGGCATGTAGATCGCAGCCACCAGACGGGACTGCCCGCAGTCTAGCACGAGCGTTATTCCGCTGAGACGAGGAACGGCGCACCCGATCCTGGTAGCAGAGCCCATCTGAGTTCGGTAGGATCCGGCCGATCGGCCTCGCCAACCCGTTCGGGTATAGGAGTGAGTCCGCCCTGTCCCATGCGCCCCTCGCGCTCGCCGCACTCCGGGGCTGCTGAATCACAATCACGGGTACCCCGCAGCCCGTCATCACCCTCACCTCTTCCAACGACACACATACATGCCGCCGCAGGGGTGGCGGAAGGAAGTGCACTCATGACATCCAGCAGCCCGGACACGCCATTCACCAGCGCACAACAGGAAGCTCTGACCTCTGCGATGCGTTCGGTACTTCGAGGGGGAGTCATCGCACGCGGGGATCCCGAATATAACGAGGCGCGCAAGGTCTGGAACGGCATGATCGACCGTCGTCCCGCGGTGATCGCTCGGTGCGCCGACACCGCCGATGTCCAGGCTGCCGTCCGTGTGGCACAGGCACACCGGCCCCCGCTGAGCATCCGGGGCGGCGGGCACCAGATAGCGGGCAGTGCCGTCTGCGACGACGGGCTCGTCATCGATCTCTCTGCGATGAAGCAGATCGAGGTAGATCCGCAGGCACGTACCGTGCGGGCCGGTGGCGGCGTGCTCTGGGGGGAACTGGACGCTGTGACACAGGCGCATGGACTCGCCACCACGGGCGGAGAAGTGTCTACCACTGGCATCGCGGGGTTCACCCTTGGTGGCGGTATGGGGTTCTTCATGCGCGCACTGGGGCTCGCGTGCGACCGCCTGCGATCAGTCGAGGTGGTGACCCCGGACGGAGAGATCCGCCAGGCAAATGCGACCGACCACAGCGACCTGTTCTGGGCTGCGCGCGGCGGCGGCCGCGGAATCGGGGTGGTCACGACGTTCGAATTCGACCTCGAACCCATCGGACCGGAAGTCGCGTTTGCCCAAGTGATCTACCCGATCGCGGAGGCAGCATCGATCCTCGAGCGCTGGCCGGAGGTGGCGCTGGGAGCATCGGAGGCGGTCGCACCTGAACTGCTCTTGTGGCGAATACCGCCGACCCCGGTATTCCCCGAGGAATTACACGACCAGCAGGTGGTGATCGTCGCCGCGGTCTACGCGGGCGCGCCAGACGAGGCAGACACGGCGCTCGCGCCGCTGCGTGAACTGGGTACGCCACTCCTCGACATGAGCGGCACGGCTCCATACGTAGAGGTGCAGAGCGGGTTTGACGAGGTGTTCCCTCACGGCATCCGCTGCTACATGAAGTCACACTTCCTGGATGAGCTGAGTCCAGACGCGATCCGCACGCTGCTCGAATGCAACGCCGGGGCGCAGGATCACGGACCGCTGGTCGCGCTTCGAACGCTACGCGGTGCTGTGAGCCGGCCGACCGCGGACGAGAGCGCTTACCCGTACCGCGACGCCGCATTCAACCTCAGCTTCGACGCCGGATGGTTCGACCCGGAGCGGGACGCCTCGATGATCAGATGGTGCCGGGACTCGTGGGACAGGATGCAGCCGTTCTCGACGGGCGGTGTGTACGTGAACTTCTCGGGCTTCGGTGATGAGGCAGATGTCCCGCAGTCATCGGTGTACGGCGACGGCGAGGCCCGCCTCGACGCAGTCCGGGCGAAGTACGATCCGGAGGGCCTGTTCGCCGGGGCAGCGCGGCGGCCGTAGCGCGCTATCCGTCCTCCCCAAGCAGGAGGAGATCGAGCCCCTCGAACTGGCGGAAGGCACGGTCGAAGGTGACGAGGCGGTGGTTACCAGCGATCGAGAAGGCAGCGAGGTAAGCATCCATCCAGAGCTTGGGCGACGACTGTGGCCGCCGGCTGAACCGCACCCACAATCTGTCGAGGTCGGTAGGCTCGGATAACATCAAGACGCGGCCATCTGAGTGGATTTCGTCGAACACGGCCCAGGCCGCTTCGTTCGTCAGGGCTGTCGAACCGTAGCCGGCCAGGATAGACGTCTGCGTAAGCACGCGAAGCAGGGACTGCTGGGTTGAACGACAGAACAGGATCGTGTCGGGATCCCGAACGGAATTCACCCACTCGCGCGCTGCCTGATGATGGGCGTGCCCGGTGACCGCCAGCGCGAGCCACACGTTCGTATCACACAAATGGTCGGTCACCGGCCAAGCGCCCAGTCCGCTTCCTGCTCGAGGAGAATCTCAGCAAGGCGCTCGGGCGTGATTTCGTCTTCCGGCTTTGCCGGGTGCGTGCCCTCGATGAGAGGGAAGCGCATGCGGCGAGGTGACACCTGCCCCTCTCCGCCAGGTTCAACCTGAAGCCCGGCTCGCAGCAACTCCGCCACAAGGTCCTTCAGCTTCCGGTCCTCACGGACGGCACGGATCTTGAGCTCACGCACGAGGTCATCCGGGAGGTCGATCGTCGTCTTCATGCACCCAGTTTACCAGTTACCCAGCAAGATGGGTAACTGGGTCCGATACGCAACTACTGGTCACACATCACGGTCACCTTGATGGCCCCGGTGTGCTTGTCGACTGCGGTAGCGAACGCATCCGCAATCTCGCCCAGCGGGAACTGGTGGGTCTGCAGCACGGGGAGCTCCTCGCGGTAGCGGGGAAGGATGCCGGCTGCGGCGGCGAACTCGCGGCCGTTGGCGCCCATGCCATAGACCTTCGATCCGGTGATGGTCAGCTCTTTCTGGAGCAGCTGGTGCGCATCGATCTGCACCGGCTCCTGGAAGAGGCCCAGGGTCACGATGCGCCCGCCCGGGCGGCAGTGCTCGATGCTGTCCTGCAGGGTGTTCGCGTGTCCGCCCACCGTTTCGAGGACCACCTCCGGACCGTACTCCGCAGCCCATGCGCCCATCTCGTCCTCGGGGATTGCCTCGAGGCCCAGCGCGCGGGCGGCCTCTGCCTGGCGCTCGTACCGACACGTAATGCCCACCCGGTTCACGAAGTCGCGCGCCAGCAGGCCGGAGATGAGGCCGAGTGATCCACCGCCCAGCACCAGCACGCGGCTATCCAACTTCAGGCGAGCGAGATGGATCGTGCGCGTGCAGACCGCGAACGGCTCCGTGATCGATGCCTCCAACGGGCTGAGTCCCGCCGGCGCCGGGTGGAGGACGTGCTCAGGGATATCGAGCCAGTCCGCCAGGCCCCCGGGGAGGTGGCGGCTGAGCAGCTGCGCACTACGACAGTGCTGCGGCTCACCGAGCAGACAGAAGTCACACTCGCGGCAGGTCAGGAACGGCTCCACCGCATAGAGCTGGTCGGGAAGGTCACTGCTGGACGCATCGATCAGCGTGCCCACCAGTTCGTGACCGGGACGGGTGCCGGGGCGGCCGTGGCCAACCTCCTTGAGACCGTGGAGATCGGAGCCGCAGATCCCACACGCCACCACCCGCAGCCGTGCCCATCCTGGCTGCAGCGGCCCCGGTTCTTCGTCGATGACCTGGATCCCGGCTTCAGTCCACTGGCTCGCGCGCATCGCTGCCTCCTCGCATCTACCGCGCCACTGTAGCGGCTCGGCTGGAGGCACGACCACGTGCGTAGTGCGAGGACTGCGGGTGCGGATGGGTACACGAGCGGAGGCGACGTCCTGCCGCTCCCCTACTCGTCATCCTCCAGCGCCGCGAGGACCACGCTGGCAGCCTCGCGGATGCGGATGGGTAGACGCGCACCGCCCAGCGCTAGCGGCGCGAACGGCTCATGCACTGCAGGACCGCCCACGAAGACGTGTGGAGCAGGTCGGATGCGCAACAGGGCACGCGCGGCCTGCGCCATTCCCGGCAGCGCGGGCTGCACCGTGGCGCCGAGGCAGACGACGCGCGGTGAGAGCAAGCGGACCATCTCGATCAGCGGTTCCTGCGGCACGTTCGCCCCCAGGAAGCGGACCGGCACACCCTCGCCTCCGAGCAGCAGCCAGAGCCCGATCAGGCCGAGATCGTGGTACTCCGCCTCCGGGCAGGCGAGGATCACCAGCGGGCGCTCGGCTGCGGGGGGCGGCTGCGCGGCAATGACGCTGAACATCTCCAGGCGCACCAGCTCCGTCAGTACGTGCTCATTCGCCACTGACAGCGCACCCGATTCCCAGCCGCGCCCGACCTCGATCATCGCCGGGAACAGCACCTCCTCCATCGCCTGTCCCCAGCCGAGGTCCGTGACGGCGCGGGCGATACCCGCACGAATGGCGTCCGAGTCGAACTGCGTTGTTGCGGAGATGATGTCGCGGATCAACGGGTTGGCGTCGGGTTCCGGGGACTCCACGCGAATCGGCTCCGTCGCCGTGCCAGCGTGGATCGCTTCCGCAGCCTGCGCAGCGGGCACGCCGGCGTCGATCAGAGCGGCCATGCGAGCAATGACCTCAAGGTCCGCCTCGTCGTAGAGGCGACGCCCGGAATCAGAACGACCGGGTGCGGGAATGCCGTACCGACGTTCCCACGTCCGGAGTCGACTCTCGTTTACTCCGGTTGCCCGAGCAGCTGCTCCAACGGTGTACCGCACAACGGTGTCCCTTACCTGGCGCATACCACTGCGAGGCCAGTGCAGCACGACTTGAGAGGTCCTGACACACACTTCGTAGCAGGTTGCACAATTCTTGGTCAACTACAGTTGACAACAAGTACAACTTCTGCGCAAGATGTTCTCGTGAGGTGACCAACTTGTGAATAGGTGCTGCACACCGCAGCACTGCGGGGTACCGGGGAACCGGTGAAAGGACAGATGGAACTATGAAGGCATTGTTTGGAAACCGGCTGGCCGCACCGTTGCTGATCTCAGCACTGGTGGCGGGCCTGATGGCGATGGCCCTGCCGACCATCGCCTGGGGCGCATCCAGCTCGCAGGACATCGAGAACCGCCTGACCTCCCAGGAGGCCACCGGCGACATTGTGGAGACGGCGGATGCCGCCGGCGACTTCACCACCCTGCTCGCGGCCGCTGAGGCTGCTGGCCTGGTCGAGACGCTGCAGGGCCCTGGCCCGTTCACGGTCTTCGCGCCCACCGATGACGCGTTCGCCGCACTCCCGGCTGGCACCGTTGAGGGCCTGCTCGCAGACCCGGAGGCGCTGGCCGAGGTCCTCCTCTACCACGTCGTATCGGGTGAAGTGCTGGCCGAGGATGTCGTGGGCCTGACCTCCGCCACCACGGTGCAAGGTTCGGACATCTCCATCGCCGTCTCCGGTGGCGGCGTGGTCCTGAACGGCAGCGTCAACGTGGTCGCGACGGACGTGATGGCGACGAACGGTGTCATCCACGTCATCGACGGCGTGCTGCTGCCGCCGGCAGACGAGACCCCCGAGGCAACCCCACCCCCCGCCCACACGGGTAACGCTGGCCTTCTGG
>JBJHDC010000075.1:0-918 GCA_050486345.1 Dehalococcoidia bacterium
GGCGAGTTCATTGTTCTTCTCGATGTCGCCGGTCTGCTCTCAGGCGTGGATGATATCCTCGATTCTCTCGACATCTGCATCTCGACCAACAACCCCGCGACGGACGGCACGCCGCCCGGTGGCGGCGGTGGCGGTGGGCACTCCACCAACCTCCTGCTGCTCAGCGGCGCGCACGGCGCCGATGGCGCAGCCGGTCGCGTCGAAATCGCCTGGACCGCGCAGGACCCCGACACCGGCAACTCTGACGTAGCGGCGGAATCGCCGGTGGCGATCCAGAGCCAGGGCGGCGTCTCGACCGTCACCGTGACCGCCGAGGACAGCGGCGGCAACCCGATTCCGGGCGCGCTGGTGGAAATCGCCACGGCGGTCCCACCGACCGGCGCCTCGACGATTTCGCCGAGCGCCTCGCAGTTTGCGAACGGCGCTGGCGTCGCGGTATTCACCATCCAGCACACCGTTGCGGAGACGGTGAACTACAACGCGACCATTAGCACCGGCGTGGATCACACCAACGCCATCAACCTGCCCTTCAGCATCACCTTCGTCGACAACACGACGCCCGACGCGAACCTCTCCACGGTCGAGGCGAGCCCGACGTCCGTGATCGCCAACGGCGTCTCCTCCTCCACGGTCACCGTGACCGTCCGCAACAGCCTCGGTAACCCGCTGGGTGGCATCTCCGTTGAGCTGTTCGAGAACGGCAACGCCGTCATCGCCGGGCCAAACCCGGGCAACACGAACGGCAGCGGTGTGGCGACCTTCACGGTCACCAACAGCGTCGTGGAGCTCGTCACCTTTAGCGCAGAGGCGAATACGACCGCGATCACGCAGACGGCCGCAGTCAACTTCGTTCCCCAGGAGGCCGATCCCGGTAACTCCAGCGTCGAAGTGATCGCACCGCTCACCCCGCCGGGCCCG
>JBJHDC010000075.1:928-13756 GCA_050486345.1 Dehalococcoidia bacterium
CTTCGGTGGCGACCTGATCGACGGGGAGGTCTGGGGTCGGGGCGCCGTCGACATGCTGAACCTGACGTCCTCGATGGCGGTGGCCAGCCGATCAGCGGTGAGAATGTCGTGCTCGTCAGCTCGCCCGGCGCAACGGCGAGCATCAATAGCATTCTCCCCGCAGGTACGTCAGCTACCGTCCCCACGGATGGCGATGGCATAGCACTATTCACTGTGACCAGCCTGCTCCCGGCATGGCAAAGCCCGGACGCGTTCATCGATGTCACGTTCACCGCGGAGGTGGACTCCGACCCGATCGGCAGTGGCACCGTGCGCTTCACCTCCCAGATCCCGGACCTGAACGAGGCGGACCTGGAAGGTCCGTTGCTCTCCACGATCACAGCATCACCACCGGCGGTGCTGGCGAACGGGAGCGACACCTCCACGGTCACGGTGATCCTCCGTGACGCGGACGGCGTGCAGCTCGTGGGCGCCGGTCCCACCGTGACGCTGCTGCCTCAAGTCCAGGGTGGTGGGGTGCCGGCGGGAACGCCCGCAAACACCATCGTTGGTCCGTTCCAGGTGGTCTCGACCAACGGCGTAGCGGAGTTCACCGTCGCGAGCAACACGGCGCAGATCGTGGAGTACAGGGCGGCGGTCAGCGGTCCGACCATCGATGGGGATGACCAGATTGATACGCCGCCGGCGGTGGTCACCTTCGTCGACGTGATCGGCGACGCAGATAACTCCACCGTCGTGGTGGTGCCGCCCCACGACATCGATCCGGTGATCGCGAATAACGTATCCACCGCCATCATCACCGTGACGCTGCTCGATGGCGATACGCCGCCAATCCCCGTGGAAGGTGCGGGCGTGGCCCTCAGCGTCCTCGGTGTCAGCGGCGGTCCCGTGACGGCGGGCGACGTGACCATCACGCCCATCGGCACGCCGATCTCGAACGCCTCCGGCGTGGTCCAGTTCCTGGTACGCAGCTCGAGTCACGGCGTGGTGGAGTTCCAGGCGACATCGGCAATCCCGATCACGCAGACCGCCAGCGTCACGTTCATTGAGCAAGTGGTCAGCCAGGCCGTATCCACGGTCGAGGCCGACCCGAACGACGTGCTAGCGAATGGCGTCTCGTCCTCCACCGTCACCGTAACAGCGCTGGACGCGGATAGCGTGCCGGTCGTGGGCGCGGCAGTCTCGCTCACCCAGGGCGGAGGGTCCTCGGTGATTTCCGCACCGACCCCGGCCGATGGCCTGAGCGACGTGAACGGAGAGGTGAGCTTCACCGTCACGAACGTGAACGTGGAAGTCGTCACCTACGGTGCAATCATCAACGCACTCGTCATCACCGACACAGACACCGTGGACTTCGAGACCCCGGTGCCAACCATCGCCAATTCGGACGTAGTTGCTGACCCCACCTCGGTCATCGCGAACGGCGTCTCGTACTCCACCGTAACGGTCACCCTGGGTGACGCGGACGGCGAGCCGATTCCGAACCAGGCCGTCACACTCAGCGGCAACGCGGCGAACAACGTCACGGTGATTCAGAGCAACACGGACGCCTCCGGCGTCGCGCTCTTCGAGGTGCGTAGCACCACGGTGGGTGTCGAAACCTTCACGGCCGCCTCGGGCGGCTGGTCGGACACGGTGGCTGTCACGTTCACCACGCAACTCTCCGACCCGACGAAGGCGACACTGACGGCTTCGCCCGGCATCGTGATCGCCAACGGCATGAGCACCAGCACGATCACGCTAACGCTCTTCGATGCGGACGGCGTCCAGCTACTGGGAAGTGGCGTCAACGTGGCGCTCGATGAGGACAGCATTGCTGGCACTGATTCCGCAACCATCCAGGGGTCAAACCTCGGCGTGACAACTGCTGGTGTGGCCACATTCACGGTCAGCAGCAGCACCATTCAGACGGTTGAGTACGGCGCGATTGCGGCCGGTGACAACGTCACCGCCACTACGTCCGTCATGTTCATCCCCCAGACCATGGATCCGCTTCAGTCGACTATCACCGTCTCCCCACTGGAAGTCGTCGCCAACGGCGTCTCCTACGCCACGGTCACGGTCACGCTCCGCGACGGTGACGGCTACCTCATCCCGGGCATGGCGGTCTCCGTCATCGGCAGCACGACGGTCATGGTGGAGGAGCTGAACAACGGCCTCACGAACAGTGACGGCGAGGCGTTCTTCCGGGTCCGCCGTGCAACCCCGGCAGCCGGTGTCGTGTTCTCGGCGTTCACCGGCCCCGAGAACGTTGACCCGGTGGGTCCGACGGATGACGCCGTCAACTTCATCGCGCCGGTCGTCAATGCCGGCAGCTCCACGGTGGTCGCCAACCCGACCAGCGTCGCGGCCAACGGCATCGCCTTCTCCACGGTCACCGTCACGCTCTTCGATCAAGTCGGCGTGCCGATGCAGGGCGTGAACGTGAGCCTCGCGGGTGACGGCAACGCAGCCACCGATATCGGACCCGCCAGCGGGCCCTCCAACAGCAACGGCGAGGTGACTTTCGCCGTGCGCCGTACGGCGGCGGGTGCCGTCACGTTCTTCGCCACGGCCAACTCCGTCGAGATCACCGACACGGCGCAGGTCACGTTCACGCAGCCCGCGCCGTCCGGCATCCTGTCGTTCCTCACCGCCAGCCCCCACGCCGTGGAGGCAGACGGAACGGACTCGTCAGTGATCACCGTCCGCGTGGTGGACTCCTCCGGGGTCGCCATCGCCGGGGTCACCGACATCACCCTCTCGCAGGGCGGTGGATCCTCGGTCATCTCGGCCATCAGCGGCCCGACCAACGCGTCTGGTGAGGCGACGTTCACCGTCACCAACACCACGGTCGAGGAGGTCACCTACACGGCGACCGTGGAAGGGACCACCGTCTCCAACACGACGGGCGTCTTCTTCTACAGCGTGGACGGGACACCGCCACCCAGCGGCCAGGGTTGTACCTTCCCGCCGGTTCCGGCCGGGCAGTTCCTGCCCGCGCTGCAGCCGACCGGGGTGATGATCTCCATCTACGGTGGTGGCCCCATCAGCAGCCTGCCGTCCGCGGTCTCTTACTGGGGCACGTTCAACGCGCAGCTGATTGGCTACATCCCCGGCGCACCGAACTTCGTAAACGCGCAGTTCAACGCCGCCTTCGCCAACGGCATCCCCGCCTGTAAGGGATTCATCATCCGGCGGTAACGCCCGACGAATCCCGGTGCTACTACCAGCAGCCCCTGATCGACATACAAGCGATCAGGGGCTGCTGCTTCTCCCTCACGCCGCCGGTCAGGTTCCCCCCGCCCCCGCGCATGCGGTCCCATCGAGGCATGCGTAGCACCACCTGGCCGCGACGTCGGGAGCGATGAGCACCCGCCCATCCTCGACCCGCTCCCGGCCAGTTCATCCCCGCGTGAGAGCCATGCTCAGCGGGGTAGAGAGCCGAGCGGCAGTCAGGTGCCAGAGACGGGTGCCAGAGCCTGGTGCCAGAGCCGGGTGTCTGAGCCGGGTGTCAGAGCCGAGCGGCAACCCGCTGGCAGCCGATCGATAACCAGGTCATCGCCTCCGTCTGCGACAGGCGGCAGCGCTTGAACTAGCGCCGCCGCGCCACCCGCCAGCGGAGCAGCCCGAGGAGCAGCAGCGGTGCGCACAGCAGGGCAACGGCGGCCGGCAGCGCCGAGAGTCCAGTCTCGCCGGAGAGACCCACACCGCTGCGTCCCGGCGCCGGTGGCTCGTGGGGCGCCGGCAGTGTATCCGGTGCGTCCGATGCGCTCGGGGTACCTGGCACGCCCGGTGGCTCGGCCGCCTCCAGCGTGAAGGTGAACGTGATCGGGCCGGTGGAGGCCCCCTGTGCCTCATTGGTCACCTCCATGGCCAGTGTGAGGTCCATGAGGAAGGTGCTGCCGCCGGCTTCCGGAGGTGGGAGCGCCGGCGACACGGCGCAGTCCGCGATGTCGCGCAGGGTGAGCATCCCGGAGGTGCACGCACCCCACCGCGGGAGCAGATCGATGCCATCCAGCGACATCGCCGTCACCTGCAGCGCCTCCAGCAGCGCATCGCGGGAGACTCCCGGTCCACCCTCGAACGTGACATCGAAGAACATCGCGGCGCTCTCCAACGGGGTCGTGGTCCGCAGCTGCACGCCGCCCTGCACGCGGCTGCCCGCGCCCGCGTTCGCGACGACCCAGTCACCGCTCGTTGCATTCGTCCACGTCGCAGCAGCGCCAAGCGGCGCAATCTGCAGGCCCGACGATCTGGTTGCAGCGATAGCCCACCCGCCAGCCTCAGGCGACGCATCCTCACCCTCGGCGGCAACAGCGACGGGCGCCCCCACAGTCATCGACACCAACAGCACAACAAGCAGGAAGAAGGTCAGCAGCCGGGGAGCCAGCGGCGCGCACGCCTCGTGCGTCAGTCGCGACGGCCTCGGCGGCGCGATCACGGGGAGAACGGCCCATCAAGCCACGAATTCGAGCCGTGGACGAGGTCATAGAAAGCGAGTAAGCCCACCTGGATGAGCCCAGGATGGTTCGAATGTACCCGCATGCAGAGCGTCCGCAGCCCAGGGGGCTCAACGAAATTGGGATTCGCAGTCAGAGAGATCGGGTAGGTCCCCGTGATCGCGGAGAGGTTCACCGTGGGTAGATTAATACTCAACGAGCCCGAGGCGATGCGATTGCTGCTCGTAGGTGACGGCAACGCACCACACGAACCAACGACGTACCAGGTGTCGACAGTGATGGTGACCGTTCCGCTGACCAAAACGGCCAGACTGCTTTCAAGGCGGAGCGATGTGTGCCACCCCGTGTTCGCGGGCACGTTGTACGTCGTCTGCGCCTCGTAGGTCCTACTATCCGGTGACAGCGTGACGCATGCGCCAAAGGCGCCCAGTAGACAACCAAACGAATACGAGCCGGTGCCGGGCGGGCTCGCGCGTAAGACAGGACCGGTGTGCAGGAACAGCCTGGTTGTTGCGAACGGCACTCCGACCTCCACCGGTTCGCTAAGCGGCGACCGCCAGTTGGTACCGGCTGCGCCCCGTACCGCATAGCAGTAGGTGCTGCCCGGTTGCGCGCTGCCGTCCACGTACATCGTGGGCGGTGGCGTTGGAGGGTTGCCGACGGTCGCAAACGGCGTGCCGATGGGGTCCGGCGGCCACGGGACCGGACATGACTCGACATAACGAAACACTTCGTACGCCTCAGCGAAGTCGCCGGGAGCCGCGTTCCACGTCACCGTCACGGGCGGTGCGCCATCGTTCAGTTCAGTCTCGAGGTTGAACGGCGCGGGCAGGGTGGCCGCCGTGACGGTGGGCGCACTGACGCTGTGCGTTCGATCGCTGAATGCACTGGTCGTGATGCCCGCGAGGTGCCCGGCGGCTGCCAGCAGTGTGACAGCACCCATCAGCATCCCCAGGCCGATGCGGTAGTTCATGCTCCGCGTCGTCTCAGGTCAAGCGCCGGAACGAGGTCTTCGTGCCGCGTTCCGGCTCGCCCGTGAGCCAACCGTGCGGGCGAGCGGGTGCCACACACCCGGGTACGCCCGCACCGTCCGCTGCGATCGCCTAGCTCACGTCCTGTTCGAGGTCGAACGTGACCGTTACGGTCGCTTCCGCACCCTGGCAGTCGTTCTCAGCCTCCTCCGGGAGCTCCACGATCACTTCCACTTCCGTGCTCGCGGTCGTGGCCAGTGGCGCGTCAGTGACGGTTGGGGCGAGAGAGACCTCGAAGCAGGAATCATCGTCCAGCTCAGCGCTCACGGTGAGCAGGCCGTCCAGCGTGCCCTCGTTCACAATGGTGAACTCCCACGACGCCTCATCACCCGGCGCCATTCCGGTGACGTTCTCGGTGAACTCAAACGTGGTCCCACACGCGCTGCCGCCGCCGTCACCTCCGCCACCGCTGGTGCGGGTGGTGTTTGCGCCGGGGTCTGGCCCGCAGTCCCCATCCACTGACATAAACAGCGTGCCGGCGCTCACCTGGTTGCTGGTGCTGACCACCTGGTCTGTGAACAGCGCCATCGATGATGCTGTCACCATCGCGGCAATCACACCAACCATCACCAGTAGCGATACGAACGTCCGTCGCAGGGTCATGACGACCTCTCCCTTCATCCTCCCTGCGACCGCCCCCGACGGAGAGGAACACCCGATTTGGCGAGAATCCTAATGAAATAAGAAGAGAATTACTAGTCTTGTTGGTCGGTCGGAGGTGGGTGAATGGCATCATTTCTCCGTCGATACTCTCCCCGCGGGCGGTCGAACGAAGGAACACACAGGCTGTATTCAGGCGGACTCGGGTGTGGCTCGCACGATGGATGGACTCCGCTGACGTCCTCCGCCGGCGCGGGAAAGGAAACGGCGAAACAAAGCAGACAAAGGAGCCGGGTCACATGACCCGGCTCCTTTGTCTGCTACCTGCGGAGCTACGCCCCGCCTCGGTGCGTCAGGCTACCGGCGAGTTGCCACCCGGGTGGCGGCGCCGAGTGCTGCGGCGGTGGCCATGGCCATCACCACCAGCATCCACGTGTTCATACTCGAGCTACCCGCGAACCCTCCGCTACCGGTCTGGGCTGGCGGCGGAGGAGGTTCGGTCGCCGTCGGTGTCATCGTCGGCGTCGGGGTAGATGTCGGCGTCATGGTTGGCGTCGGCGTTGCGGTTGGTGTCGGCGTCGGCGTTGCGGTTGGTGTCGGCGTTGCGGTTGGTGTCGGCGTCGGCGTCGGAGTGGTCGTCGGTGTGTCCGTGGGCGTCGGCGTCGGGGTTGGTGTCTCGCACCTCTCCAGGTCGGGAAACTCCTCACACGGAACGCACTCTTCCCAGTTCTGCGTTCCACTGATGTCGACGCACTCCCAGAACTCGTCGCACCATTCCGGTGGCTCGTTTGAGTCGCATATCTCGAACGGATTGAACTCTTGCTCAGGGGTAAGCAGCGCCTGAGGCACTGGCTCACCCACGGTCGCAGCGCTGGTAGGCGATGGAGTCGCTGCCGCGAACACGAGGAGAAGCGCCAGGCCTCCGACAAGAACAGCTAGTGGTTTCATGTCCTGCACTTTCCTATCCTCTGGACGCACCCGATTGCGCTGTGGCAACAATGAGGGTTCATCCATCGACTACGGCACATGTCATCGTGAAATCAGTCGTGCCTAAATCTGGAGTTAGATTAGTGAGGCCGATGATCCGCGTCAACGTGTTTCCTCCGCCTTTGAGATGACGTTCTTGTTGCAAGATCGAGGTATCGGTGGATCGCAGGCTGAGGGACGGCGCCTGTAGCTATGACCTATCTGTGACGGGACGGGGAGTCGAGCGCCGCGGGCACAAAGAAAGGAGCCGGGTCACATGACCCGGCTCCTTTGTGTGCTACCTGCGGAGCTACGCCCCGCCTCGGTGCGTCAGGCTACCGGCGAGTTGCCACCCGGGTGGCGGCGCCGAGTGCCGCGGCAGTGGCCATGGCCATCACCACCAGCATCCACGTGTTCACGCTCGAGTTACCCGTCATGCCCGCACCACCGGTCTGGGCCGGCGGAGGCGCTTCCTGGGTCGGCAGCTCTGTCGGCATCTCCGTTGGGACTTCGGTCGGAGGCGTCGTGGGCGTCGGAGTCGGCGTCTCCACCGGAGTCTCGGTCGGCGTCGGTGTGGGCGTTGGCGTCTGACAGATCGGGAAGTCCGGGTTCACCTCACAGGGCGGCAGCCACGGCCGGCAGGGGTCGTAGGCGAACGGCCACTCATCAATCTCCAGTTCCTGGAAGGACAGCGTCCCCGAACCGGTCAGGGCCGGGTCAGCGAAGAGCATTGGAACTGGGGTGCCGTTAGCAGTCACCGTCTGCGTTGGTGTCGCAGTCGGCGTCGGTGTCGGCGTGGGGATATCCGGATAACAGAAGTCCGGAAGTTGCTGGAGGAGCAACCCACCCGACTCCTGACCCCCGGTGTTTGCGGCACTGGCCGTGATCGGAGCGGCGGCCGCCACCACCATGATCAACGCCAGCCCTCCGAGGACCGTGGTGATCGATTTCATATGCCACCTCTTCCTGGTGCGTGCGCTACGTCCCCTGAATCACCGAAGGAGCACTTCGCAATCAGCAGGGGCGATCAGATTTCCGTGTCGTCAGTGACGATGCCGGAGACACCTATGTCGAGCGGAGACTAGCGAAATCGCGAGGATTGATCAACCGGGTGTCCAGAAATATTTGGTCCGTGCTCATCGACGCGCACGTACTGTCGCCGGAGGCACTGGAGCCGGGTCTGAGACCCGGCTCCAGTGTTGAGGTGCTGGCTCAAGCAGAGGGCTCCTCCGCGTCAAGCGTCTAGCGGCGGCGCACCGCGGCGAAGGCGCCTGCACCCAGGCCAGCCGAGGCCAGCAGGGTCATGGCGACCAGCGTCCACGCGGTCGAGGTGGAACCGCCCGCCAGGCCCGCGCCACCGGTCTGTGCCGGGGGTGGTGCTTCCTGGGTAGGCTCCTCCGTCGGCTCCTCCGTGGGAACCTCGGTCGGCGTGTCCGTCGGAGTCGGGGTTGGCGTCGGCGTCTCCGTCGGGGTCTCGGTCGGCGTCGGGGTTGGCGTCGGCGTCAGACAGATCGGGAAGTCCGGGTTCACCTCGCACGGCGGCAGCCATGGCCGGCAGGGGTCGTACGCAAACGGCCACCCGTCGTACTCGAGCTCCTCCAGCGGCCCCGTAGCTTCGGAGAGGGTCGTTGGGCCAAGAAGCATCGACACTCGAATCGGCTCGTTGGGCTCATCACCGGGGCAGTAGTAGTCGCAGATTTCGACTTCTTGGTATTGGCCTGTGGTACCGGGAACTGGGATGTAGTCCCAGTAACAGAACTCCACCATCGAGCCCGACTGAAGCAGCGGGCTCGGGAGCGCCTGGGGCGTGTAATCGGTCGCGTTCGCGGCACTCGTCGTCGAGGGCGCAGCAGCCGCGACCACGAGCAACAGCGCCAGTCCACCAATGAGAGCGGTGATTGGTTTCATGTTCCACCTTTACCTAGCTGCAAGCACTGTGCTCGATCGTCTGCCTGCCGCGACCGCTGGAGCCAGCAAGAACGGCCGAGAGGCATACATCCCTCGAGTCACTTATTGCTCACGAATCCTAGTGAGATAAGTGGAAAGAATCAACACTCCATCATGAAAAGGTTCATGTGTGTCTGTAGTATGGTGAAACAAGTAATTCGACGGCTGCCGTGCCGGGAGATCTATAGCGCTCGCCCGTCAGCACGATGCACTCGCGCCTGATCACGCGCCTGATCAGGAGAGCCGGGCACCTGCCCGGCTCTCCGTGTGTGCGTCGTCTAAAGGCTCACAGGCCTCCGACTGCTACCGGCGGCGCGTCACCATCACGGTGCCACCCAGGCCCACGAGGAGCGCCAGCGTCATACCGGCCATCGTCCACGCGTTGCCGTTCGAGCCACCGGAGACAAGCCCGCCGCTACCGGCAGATGCTGGCGGCGGAGCGGACGGAGCTGGTGCCTCGTCCACCGGGGGATCCACCGGCTCCGTGGGTTCCTCGTCGATCGGGCACGGGCCCACCGTGTAGAAGTCCGGGTTCGCACCGGCCACGTTCACGTCGACGTACGTCTCACCCTCGTAGCAGATGGTGATGATCTCCGGAGGAAGCTCCGGGTACTCCGGCTCATCCGGCGGCTGGCAGATCGGGAAGTTCGGGTTGATCTCGCAGGGCGGCAGCCACGTCTCACACTCGTAGTCGTGGTCGAACGAGGTGAAGCTGCTGCCACCGAAGTTGGTCGGCCCCACCATCATCCCCACGATCGGGATAAGGCGAGAGCCCGGGCCGCAGCTTGGCTCGTCGTCTGGCGGGCAGTAGTCATCGAAGTATGTAGCGCCGGGCGAGAACGACTCGTCCACCTGGAGCATCTGAGGAATATCACCCTCGAAGTACCCGCACTCGTCGTAGCAGTAGAACGGGAGCGCTGGGGCGGTGGATTCCCACTGCTGTGCGGTACCGATCAGCATTGCCGGCGCGAGGTTGTAGCAGTCGTCGTAGCAGTAGTACGGGAGTGCTGGAGAAGCTGACTCCCACTGCTGCGCAGTACTGATGAGCATGTCCGCACTGAAGTAGTAGCACTCGTCGTAACACGGGTCATAGCGGTCGTAGCTCACCGTGGTCTGGCTCAGGCTGGCGCCCGAGATGCCCCAGCTCATGCGTGTCTCCGCCTCGTGCTCGATCAGGATGCAGTAGTCGCCGTTCAGGTACTCGAGCGCGGCCCCGGTCATGGTGACCGGCTCCACCTCGATGCTGGCCGCACTGGTTGGGGACGGCGTCGCAATCGCAACCGTCAGCACCAGGGCGAGTCCAGCAAGGATCGCCATTGTCGCTTTCATATCTTCCACCTACTCCGGGACCGCACCGCCCCATGCCCTGTTGCCCCTACACGCCGGTTCGAGTGTGCGCTCGCATCCGTACACCCCCGTGCAGTGTGGACACTTTATTCGCGTACATCCATTAGCACCATAGGGATCTCGCGAAATCTCACCCGATTTGAGTGCTCCTCGCTAGAGACGACCAGCAATCTCCACGTCAGAGGACCTGGCGCGAGGAAAGGCGGGGCGAGGAAATCGGAGGTGCTCGATTCCTCGCCCCTGACGAGACCAGCGCGCTCGTCAGCACGCCGCTCCCGGTCTGATATCCCGTGCCAGGCCGCGTACCGAATACGGGTCGACATCGAGGACACACAGACGCTAGCGAGTTCCCAAAAAACTTTCGGTTCCGGGGCGGTACAGAAACGGAAAAGGAGAGTAAAGTATTGGTAAAGAAGCGTAAAGGAATGAGATGCTCGGGTCCGCCGCCGCCCGCTCGCACCACGCGAGTGATAGGACTATCGCCAAGCCAACCGCACACGTGGTGAAGGGCGCCCTGTTCCCCCTCCTGGGAGCATTGCTGCTGGGTGCTGCCATATTCGGCGTACCCGCTACCGCTCACGCCGTCTCCGTCAGCGCCGAGGAACGCGCGCTCCTCGCAGCTACCAACCGTGAGCGCGCCGCTGCCGGCCTGAGCCCGCTCGCCCTCAACGCTGAACTCACCGCTGCTGCGGCATGGATGGCGCACGATCTAGCCAAGCGCGACATGCTCAGCCACACCGACTCCCTCGGCCGCGGCATCCGCCCGCGCTTCTCCGCCTTCGGCGTCTCGCCCCACACCTACATTGCTGAGAACCTCCAGGCCGGTGCCGCCACGCCGGAGCGTGCCGTGGAGCGCTGGATGAACTCAGAGGGACACCGCGCCAACATCCTCAACGGCACCTACACCATGGCCGGTGTGGCGATGGTGTTCATCGACGACACGCGCTACGGGTGGTTCTGGGTGATGACATACGGGTCAGCGCCGGTCGAGGCCACTGCGGGCGCTGCTGCTGCCCCGGCCGCTGCCCCGGCCGCTGCTACGCCAACGGCGACGCCCGCGCCAATCGCCAACACAGCCCCGGCTCCGGCGCGAGCTCAGTCCCGGTCAGTCGTCGGCTTCAGCCAGCCGTTCCCACCATCGGGCTTCGCCATCAATATCTTCGATGGCGGGACGGTGCAGGAACTCGCCGCCGCGGTGAGCTCTGGTAACGGGCGCTCAGTCTTCGTGAGCCGGAACGGCAACCTCTACGGCTACATCATCGGCGCGCCGGCGTTCGTGAACGCCTCGTTCGTCGCGGTATTCCCGGGCGGCCGCATCCCGGCCGGCACCGGGATGATCATCGTCGTCTAGCAACGCCCGAGGGCAGCGCCAGGTCCGAGCGCTCCGCCCGTCGTCTCGCGCTGCTACGCGACGTTTCCGCCGCCTTCGTCCTGCCACTGCTCTTCTTCCAGCGACCGAGGCGGCGCGGGGCGGTTGATGCGCACCGTGAACACCGGGCAGGGCGCCGTGCTCAATACCTTCAGTGCCACCCGCCCGAGCTCGAAGCGCTCGCCCGCACCCGCACCCGAGGTACTCAGCACCACCAGGTCAGCCTCCAGTTCCCGCGCGGCCTCGCTGATCTGTTCCGCGGGGTCTCCATGGCGCACGGCCACAGATACCGATGAGATCCCGTCGGATCGGAGCGTCTCGCACTGTGCCTCGAGGTAGCGGCGGGTCGTATCGATGGCCTTCTGGTCGTCGGTTTCATGCACCACCGACAGCACAACGACCTGTGCGCCCGTGAGAGCCGCCAGCTGCTGCGCGTAGCCGAGCGCCCGTTCGCTGTACTCGGATCCGTCCAGCGTCACCAGGATGGTCTCGAACATCGTGCTCTCCTGTCGTACCTGTCTGAGTCTGAGTGCGAGTGTGAACCGGCTGGACGCTACCGCCGCCAGTACGCGGCGTCCGAGGGAAAGACGGTCGTGCAGCGGGTCGCCTCGGGCGGCGCAGCCAGCGTGTCCGCCGCGGCGCGCCATACTTCGTAGTGCGGAGCCGCTCGATGTGCCTCCAGCGCCGCTTCGTCCTCGTACACCTCATAGAAGTAATAGGTGTTCTCGTCGGCGGCGTCCTGCAGCACGTTGAAACGCAGGCAGCCCGGCTCATCGCGCTCCGATCCCAGCGCATCCACCTCGATCGCCTCGAGGAAGCGCTCACGCCCCTCTGGCTTCACCTGCACCTTCACCCAGATTGCCAGCATCGTTCCCGCTCCTGTCAGTCGATGTCGTTCCGTACAGTGTTGCGCCCTCACCCCATCGTAGGACCGCCCGAGGTGCCAGATCGACAACCACCCCATTCCCACGAGCCGATGACAGAGGGACGGCCATAGGATACGCCGGTTCGCCAGCGCATGATTGCTACACTCTCCCGGAGAACCATGCTGCACCGCGCGCGGTCCCGGGGGGGGGCGGGGGGCGCGGGGGGCGCGGGGGGGGGGCGGGGGGGGGGGGGGGGGGGC
>JBJHDC010000076.1:0-13641 GCA_050486345.1 Dehalococcoidia bacterium
TTCCCGGTCCATACGTGGCTGCCCGATGCGCACACGGACGCGCCGACGGCTGTGTCCGTGATGCTGGCTGGCGTGCTGCTGAAGATGGGCGGCTACGGCATCCTGCGGATTGCCCTGCCGATCCTGCCGGGGGAGGCGAATGACTTCGCCGTGGTCCTGGCGGCCATCGCCGGATTCTCGGTGGTGTGGGGCGCGATCATCACGTTGCGGCAGACGGATCTGAAGCGGCTGGTGGCGTACTCGTCAGTGTCCCATATGGGCTATGTGCTGCTGGGCGTGTCCGCGATGGGTGCGCTCGGGTTCTCCGGCGCGGCGCTGCAGATGTTCACGCACGGCACCATCACCGGCCTCCTCTTTGTGGTGGTGGGGCTGGTGTATGAGCGCACGCACACGCGCGAGATCGCGAAGATGTCCGGCCTCATGCACCGCATGCCGCTGATCGGCATCGTCTTCATCGTCGCGGGACTTGCATCGCTCGGTCTGCCGGGGCTCTCCGGCTTCGTGGCGGAGATGACGACGTTCCTCGGCGCGTTCGAGGTGCATCCGGCGGCGACGATTGCGGCGATCTTCGGTGTGGTGCTGTCAGCCGGCTACATCCTCTGGACAGTGCAGCGAGTCTTCCACGGCCCGCCCGCCGAGGAGTGGGAGCACCTGGAGGACGCCTCGCATTGGGCTGAGTACACGGCGATGGGGGTGCTGGTCGCGGTGATTGTGGCGATCGGTATCTACCCGGCGATCATCACCGGCATCATCGAGAGCGGCATCGCGCCGATTGCGGCGATCGTGGAGGCGGCCTCGTGACCCTGGCGGACCACCTGCACTACCTCGGCCCGGCGCTGGCGCTCTTCGTGGGTGCGGGCGTGGTGATGGTTGCCGATCTCTTCTCAGAGCGCCGCGCACCGCTGTGGGGCCTCGCACTGGTATCCATCGCGGTGGCGTTTGTGTGGACCGTCAACCACTCCGTCACCGGCACCGAGGGCGATGCGATTTCGACCTCAATCGTGGTGGATCGCTTCTCACTCTTCTTCACGTTCATCATCGTGGTGGTGACCGCCGCCGTCGTGATTGCGGGGCGGGAATGGATCGCGACACTGGATCGCGCGCCTGAGTTCTATGCACTGCTGCTGACCTCGGCCGGTTCGATGGCGCTGCTGGTGCAGGCGAACGACCTGATCACCATCTTTGTGGCGCTCGAGACGACCTCCATCGCGCAGTTCATCCTCGTGGGTATCGTGCGTAACGACCGCAGTTCCGAGGCGAGCCTGAAGTACCTGTTCACCGGCGCGATTGCGGCGGCGGTGCTGCTCTACGGATTTGCGTTCCTCTTCGGGCTCTCCGGCACCACCTCGTTGGAGGGCATCGCCGAGTACGTGCGCGGCGAGCCGGAGGGCCAGCGCCTGGCGCTGCTCTTTGCCTTCGTGCTGGTGGCGGCGGGTGTCGGCTACAAGATGGCGCTGGCCCCGTTCCACGCCTGGGCGCCCGACGTGTATCACGGCGCGCCACCGCTGGTCGGCTCGTTCCTCTCGGTCGCCTCGAAGGCCGCCGGGTTCGCGCTGGCGCTGCGCATCTTCTACACGGGGCTCGGCGGCGGCGACACGTTCATCTCCGAGGAGTGGGCGATCCTCTTTGGTGTGCTCGCTGTGCTCTCGATGGTCGTGGGTAACACCGGCGCGCTAATGCAAACGAACGCGCGGCGGTTGCTCGGTTACTCCTCGATCGCACAGGCGGGCAACATCGCGGTGGGCCTCGCGGCGGTGGCAGCGGGCAGCACGCTGGGGGCGAGCGGGGTGCTGTTCTTCCTCGCTGCGTACACGGCAACGAACCTGGGTGCGTTCATCTCCGTACACATCCTGTCGCAGCGCCTCGGGTCGGACGAGATCAGCAGCTACGCCGGGCTGGTGAAGCGCGCGCCTCTGATCGCGATCGTCCTCTCCATCTGTCTGCTCTCGCTCACTGGTATCCCGCCGTTGGCCGGGTTCATCGCCAAGATCTACATCTTCAACAGCGCCATCCAGGCCGGGCAGGAGTGGCTGGTCGCGGTGGTGGCCATCGCCGTGGTGAACACCGCCATCTCCGCCTTTTACTACCTGCGGTGGATGCGCACGATGTGGCTAGACGAGCCCGAGGACGACCGACCGCTGGAGACCCCGTTCCCTGCGCGTGCGGTGGTCACCGTTGCCGCGGTCGGTGTCATCGTCATCGGTCTCGTCCCCACGCCACTCCTCCAGGCTGCGCGTCGCGCCGCCGAGGCGCTCCTCTAGCGCCTCGGCTCACCCGAGTTGCGGCCTCGCACGATGGCTGAGCACACGCCCGCAGACCCGGAGTACGAGATCGACCTTGAGGTAGACGATGTGTTCGCGGACGCCGTGGACATCCCCGGCCTCATCGATCAGGTGATCCGGCTGCTCGGGGCGGAGGAGGTTGAGGCTGGTGCGGGCCTCGCGGTCCGCATCACGGGCGATTCGCTGCTGCGTGAGCTGAACCTCGCGCATCGGGGTGTCGATGAGCCCACGGACGTGCTTTCGTTCGGTGCGGAGGAGGGGGAGCCGTTCCCGGAGCTCGAAGGCGAGCCGCGCTACCTCGGTGATATCGCCGTCTCGCTGGAGGCTGTGCGCCGGCAGGCACCGGAAGCGGGCCTCTCAGTGGACGATGAGCTCGCGCACGTGATCCTCCACGGCACGCTGCACCTCTTGGGCTACGACCACGAAACGCCCGAGGAGGACGCGGACATGCGCGCGCGCGAGGAGGCAATCCTCGGTCCCGCCATCCACGCCAGCGACCGCGCCCATACGGACGGGTAAGGACTACGGCTCGACACGCACGACCTCGGGGACGCGGTCGAGGTCGTAAGCTGCCAGCTGCCTGCACGTGTGCGACCAGAGCGCGAGGCACGCGGAAGGCCCTTCTGGCCCCGCACGAGGTTCCTTGCGCCGCTGTGGCATAGTGCCTGCGGCAGTGAGGAGGCGGCATGCCCAGAATCGAACGTAGCGACGAGACGTATCAGCGAGTTCGGCACCTGACCGAGTGGCCGATGCTCATCCTATCGGTGGTGTTCGCGATTGCGTTCTTCCTACCGATGCTGGTGTCACTGGATGGAGGTGCCGCGAGCACCGTTGAAACCGTGGTCTGGCTCGTCTGGGCTCTGTTCGTCTTTGAGTACCTCGTCCTGTTCGCCGTCGCGGCCGATCGCCGCCTCATGGTGCGCACGCACTGGCTGGACCTGCTGATCATCCTCCTGCCCTTCTTGCGGCCGTTGCGTTTGCTGCGTCTGCTGCCGCTGGTGATGCGTGCGTTCGTCGGTGTGCACCACGTCACGCGGAGGCCGGGCTTCCGCGGATTCCTCGTGGTGGCGATGGGGTTGGTCGTTGCGGGTGCAGCATTGGTGTACGGCTTCGAGCGCGGACATGAGGATGGAACATTCGCGCACTTCGGGGACGCCCTGTGGTGGGGCATCGTGACGGCTACCACGGTGGGCTACCGGGATCATGCACCTGTCACCGCCGCCGGGCGCGGCGTCGCGGTGGTACTGATGATGGTCGGTATCGGTCTCTTCTCCGTCGTGACCGCGAGCATCGCCGCCTACTTCGTTGAATCAGACAGCGCGAGCGCCGAGGAACGCGACATCGCCGAGCGTCTTGAGCGCATTGAGCGGCTGCTCGAGGCGCAAGCGGGGGAGTCGGCTGCCGGTCCGCTGGCACCAGAGACCTCGTAACGCCGATGATCGCCCTCGATGTGGTGCGGTTGATACACTGACGGCGGCCCGCCTCTCCCCGGTGGGTTGCGGGGGCTGTTGTGACCCAGGAAGTGCTGTACCGCAAATGGCGGCCGCGTCGATTCGTCGATGTGGCGGGCCAGGATCCCGTGATCACCACGCTCCGCAACGCGGTCTCCCTCGCCACGCCCGCGCACGCCTATCTACTCTGTGGCCCTCGAGGCACCGGCAAGACGACGACTGGCCGCATCCTGGCGAAGGCGGTGAACTGCACCGCGCCGGACGATGGCGAGCCGTGCGAGGCGTGCCCTTCCTGCGTCTCGTACAACGAGGGGCGAGCCATCGACCTCATCGAGTTGGACGCGGCCTCCAACCGCGGCATCGATGAAATCCGTGACCTGCGCGAAGGGGCCGGGTACGCGCCCGCAGGGGGGCAGTACAAGGTCTACCTCATCGACGAGGTACACATGCTGACCGACCAGGCGTTCAACGCGCTGCTCAAGACGCTGGAGGAGCCGCCGCCGCACGTCATCTTCATCCTCGCGACGACGGAGCCGCATCGCATCCCCGCGACCATCCTCTCCCGCTGCCAGCGATTCGACCTGCGCCGTATCCCGCTGGATGCGGTGATCGCGCGGCTGCAGGTGATCGGCGACGGCGAGGGGTTCGAGGTAGAACCGGGCGGATACGAGCTGATCGCGAAGCAGGCCACCGGGTCGCTGCGCGACGCGGTGAATCTACTCGACCAGCTCGTTGCCTACCACGGGCCGCACCTGACGCTGGACGAGGTACGGAGCGGGCTGGGGTTGATCGTGGATGATCGGGCGGCGGATCTGGCCCGGGCCGCGATCTCTCGCGATTTGTCGGCTGGTCTCAGCATCCTCTCCCGCGCGCGCGACGATGGACTGGAGGTGCGGGCGTTTGTGCGTGAGGTGGTGGAGGTGCTGCGCACGGTGCTCCTCTTGAAGGCAGGCGCGGAGGACCAGCTTGGCCTCTCAGACGGCCAAGCGGAGGAGCTGAATCAGCTTGCCTCGGACGCCGGGGTGGGCGACATCGTGGCGGCGCTGCAAGCGCTCACCGGCATCAACTTCGCGGGCGATGCGTACGATGCTCTGCCCGTGGAAATCGCCTTCGCCACGCTCGCCACCGGTGTCGGCGCGCCGGTCGCTGCGGCAGAGCCCGTTCGTGCCGCGTCTGCGCCCGCACAGGCGCAGCGTGGTGCGGCCAGGGAAGCGCCGGCAGGGGGACGAGAGGCGCCGGCGGCGCGTCGGCGCGACGGAGGTGGGGGCACTGCGCCTGCCTCGTCTGCTCCCGCGTCGACACCCCCGCGCGAGGCCGCTCGATCCGCACCGGCTGAGTCTGCACCGGCGCCCGCCGCTACGTTCAGCCCGCCCGATGCCGGTGACGTTAGTGACGAACTTACAGCGCTCCGGGCTCGCTGGGACGAGGTCCGCGCGGCGGCCAAGCGGGTGCACCCGCGCGCCGGAGCGCTACTCACGAGTCCGAGCCAGGCCTACCCGCGCGCCGTGAAGGATGGGGTCGTCGAGCTTGGTTTCCAGTTCCCCGCACACGTGGACCTCGCCGAGCGGATGCGCGGAGAGCTTACGCAGGCCGTGACGTCTGTGCTGGAGCAGCCGCTGACACTCACGCCGGTACTGTGGCCAGAGCTCGCCACGGCGGGCAGCGGCGCTTCGAGGAGCACCCCGGCTACCTCGAGCGGTGCGAGCAGCGGGCCGAGTGCGCTGGTGCAGGAGGCGATGAAGCAGGGCGCTGAGCCCATCGAAGATGGCGACGCGAGCGAGGGTAGCTCGTGATTACAGCAACGCTGGGAGCATCTGGCCCTACGGCGGGCCTCCCGGGGAGTGGCGCATGAACGAGCGCGGCAACGGCGCGGAGGCGTCGCCTATTCAGCGCCTGGTTGATGCCTTTCACCGCCTCCCCGGTATCGGACCCAAGTCCGCGCAGCGCCTCGCCTACTACGTGTTGCGTGCGCCAGAGGAGGAAGCGCGCGACCTGGCGGAGGCGCTGATCGAGGTGAAGCAGTCCGTGGTGCTCTGCGAGCGATGCCAGAACCTGACGGCGGAGAGCCCGTGCCGGATTTGCCTCGACACCGGCCGTGATCGCACCGTGATCTGCGTGGTCGAAGACCCGCTGGATGTGCTTGCCATCGATCGCACGGGTGGCTTTCGGGGGCTCTACCACGTGCTCCACGGTGTGATCTCGCCCGCGGATGGCGTGGGTCCAGAGGACCTGAAGCTGCAGGAACTCCTCGTCCGCCTGCAGCAGACGGACACCGAGGTGACCGAGATCATCGTCGCGACGAATCCGAACCTGGAGGGCGAGGCGACTTCGATGTACCTCGGAAGGTTGCTGCGGCCGCTGGGGATGCGCGTGACCCGGCTGGCGCGAGGGCTCCCGGCCGGTGCAGACCTCGAGTACGCTGACGACATCACCCTGGGACGGGCGCTCGAGTTCCGCCAGGAGGTCTAGCGGGAGCTCAGGCACGCTCCACACCCGCACACGACGCTGATGCTGGTCGTTGCGCCTTCGAGAAGAACGGACTGATATGCCCGGCCGCGCTCCTCGCGTCACGAAGACTGCCGCCATCGTGCTGCATCAGCGGCGGCTGGGCGAGGCCGACCAGATCGTCACACTGATCACCCCGCACCGAGGCAAGATCGACACGGTGGCGAAGGGCCTGCTCCGCTCGCGCAGCAAAATGGCCGGGCATCTGCAGCCGTTGACGCTGATTGATGTGGTGCTGGCGCAGGGGCGCACCATGGATGTCGTGACGCAGGCGCAGACGGTGGACGCGTTTGGCACGATCCGTGGGGACCTCGACCGGCTCAGCGCCGGGCTGTACTTCTTGGAGCTGACCGACCGTTTCACGGTCGAGCACGCCGACACCGGGCCGCTGTTCGACCTCCTGCACGCGGCCCTCGTGCGACTCGCGCGCGGCGATGGGCAGCAGATCGTGACGCGCGTCTTCGAGCTGGCGCTGCTGGACGCCACAGGCTTCCGGCCGGAGTGGTCGCTGTGTCTGGGGTGCGGTGCAGAGGTGCCCTCGGATGCGGCACGCTGGTCGCCGCTGGAAGGTGGGGTCTACTGTGTGGACTGCGCGGGCGGCCGTGCCGGTGTGAATCCCATCGATGCCACCGTCTTGCGTGTGTTGCGCGCCTACCAGCAGCAGCCATACGAGGAGGCCGCACGCATCCGGCTCACGGACGATCTGGCGTTGCGTATTGAACATGTGATGCACTCGCTCATGCACGCGGTAGCGGAACGCGAACTGAAATCAGCGGCGTTCATTGGCACGGCACGTCGAGCGCGAATGGCAGCGGATACGGCTGCTCCGGCGGAGGCGGTCGAGGAGGAGACGGCATGAAGGATCTGCGTGGCGGTGCTGCGATCATTACCGGGGCGTCACGGGGCATCGGACCCTATATCGCGCGTGCGCTTGCTGCTGAGGGCATGCACCTGGTGCTGGCGGCGCGATCTGAGAGTGAGCTGGAGTCCGTCGCGACGATGGTGCGCGCGCTGGGGGTGCGCGCGCTGGTGGTTCCGGCTGACGTTACCGATGCCGCGCAGCGGCAGGCGCTTGTTGATGCAGCGCTGGCGGAGTTCGGGGCGATCGATGTCCTGGTGAACAACGCGGGACTGGAAATCGTGCGCCCCTTCAGCGAGATCCCGTCTGAGGAGGTTGAGCGCACGGTGCAGGTGAACCTGCTGGGCGCGGTGCTGCTTACTCACCTGGTGCTGCCGCACATGCTGGAGCGGCGGCGCGGTCACATCCTAAACATGTCCTCGATGGCCGCGAAGGCGGTACGCCCGTTCGGGACACCCTACACCATCACCAAGTACGGCCTGAACGGCTTCACCGCATCGCTGCGTATCGAGTTACGTGGCACCGGGGTCAGCGCGTCTGTGGTCTGCCCCACGTTCGTATCGGACGTTGGCATGCACGCCCAGCAGGTGCGCGACACGGGCTTCAAGCCGCCGAGGATGTCTGGGCTGGTGTCGCCCAGCGCGGTGGCAGACGCGACCGTGCAGGCGATCAAGCGGGACCACCCGGAGATGCTGCTCGGTGGCCTCCCGGTGCGCCCGGCGCTCGCGATGTATGCGCTGTGGCCGCGTCTGGGCGAGTGGTATCTCCGACGTACGGGGCTGGTGGGCCGGGTGAAGCAGGCGTTGGAGCGAGAGCGCCGCGCGTAGCCCCTTTGACGGGAGGCTACGACTGGCGGTCGAAGACGTAATCGATGATTGCGTCCAGCGCCTGGCGTACCTCGCTGTCGGGCAACGTGTGTAGTGCCGTGCGTGCGTCATCACCGAAGCGGCGGGCAGTGACCATCGATTCGTCGATGCAGTCCGAGGCGACGATCTCGCGGATGGCGCGGTCGAGGTTCGCGCGGCGTCTGACACCCTCGAAGGCACGGCGGATCGGGTTGTCCTCGGGATGCTGTTGCATGTAGAGGATCGCGGGCAGGGTGAGCGTGCCTGAGTGGAGATCGGAGCCCGCGGGCTTGCCCATGACCTCCGGGTCGCCGGTGAAGTCGAGGATGTCGTCGACGATCTGGAAAGCGATGCCCAGCCGTAGTCCGTAGATGCGCAACGCCTCCACCTGGTCATCGGGCACCCCAGCGACCATCGCGCCACCCTCGGCGGCGGTGCCGAAAAGGGAGGCCGTCTTGCCGGTGATGCGATCGAGGTAGCGCTGTACGTCCTCGGAGTACTCGAAGACGCTGATGTCCTGGGTGAGCTCGCCGTTGGCGATGACCATCAGCGTCTGGGCGAAGCGGCGCACGACGCGGGTGTTGTCGGTCTGCGCGATGAAATCGGCCGCGTGGGCAAACATGTAGTCGCCGAGCATCACTGAGGCCGCATTGCCGAAGAGCGCATTCGGTGTCGCCTCACCTCGGCGTTCCGGGGCCTCATCGATCACGTCGTCATGGACCAGCGTCGCGGTGTGGAGTAGCTCGACGCTGGCGGCGAGGGGAACGAGGCGATCGAGGTCGTAGTCGCCCAGACGCCCGGCCAGGAGCGCGATGGCGGGACGCATCATCTTTCCGCTGCCGGCCAGCGCCGTCTCCAGCATCTGGCGCAGGAAGGGGAGATCGACCTCGTCCGTGATCGACTGGATCTTTGCGCTGACCAGTGGCAAATCAGCGGCCACGGGGCCATAGAGAGCCGCGGCGGCGCTGGAGACAGCCGCATCCACCGAGGTACCGGTGCTGGTTGCGTCGTTCACGCTGGATCCTTCTTGCTGGTGGTCTAGCGCCGGTCGCTCATCGGAGATCGAGGTCGAAGAGCCGGGCTGTGTTCTCGGACGTCGCGCGTGCTACCGCCTCCGGGGGGTCACCACGCAACGTTGAGACGAATCGTACCGTCTCCGTGACATACGCGGGTTCGTTACGCTTACCTCGCCACGGCACGGGTGTGAGATATGGGCAGTCAGTCTCGACCAGCATGCTGCCCAGCGGGACGCTGCGCGCCACCTGCTGGCCGCGCTCGTTCTTCGGGAAGGTCACCGTCCCGGGCACGGAGAGCACGAACCCGAGATCCACGTAACGTTGCGCGAGTTCGGCATCGCCTGCGTAGCAGTGCATCATGCCGATCTCCCGGTCCGGGCCCAGGTAGCGGCCCACGCGCTGCGCCCACTCATCGAGGACTGCGAACGACTCCTCGTCTGCATCGCGCGAGTGGATGACCACGGGGAGGTTCGCCTCGCGAGCGAGGTCCAGCTGCCAGCGGAATGCCTCGTACTGCTGCTCGGGCGGCGAGAGGTTGCGGAAGAAGTCGAGGCCGATCTCGCCGATGGCCACAAAGCCACCTCCGGCGACCGCCTCACGCAACGGCTCGCGTTCGCGCACCAGGTGCTCCGCCTCGTGCGGGTGTATGCCCGCCACTGCGTGCACGCGAGGCTCGGCCTGTGCGAGGTCCCGGCAGGTGATGCTGGTGGCCGTGTCGATGCCGACATCGATGATGGCGCTGAGGCCCGCCGCCCATGCGCGCTGAAGGATCGCATCGCGGTCGTCGTTGAACTCGCGCGACCAGGAGACGTGCGCGTGGGCGTCGATCACGCCGGGCAGCGGTTCCGGAGTGTGATCGGCCGTCATGACGCGAGTCGCGCCTCTTCCTCGGCGATGATGGCTTCATCGAGCTTGCGGAAAAGCGGCTCGGGCTTGGGGAGGGGGGTGCCAGGCTCGATCGGGGTGCGCTGCCAGCCTGCCGCCTGTACCTCGCCCGCGTGTCCGAGCAGCGCCCAGGCGCGGGTACAGGTGAACGGCAGAATGGGAGCAAAGAGCGAGACGAGTCCGCTGACCGCATTGAGCGCCACGTAGAGGGTCTCCGCTGCGTGATCGCGGTCCTCCTTCACGGCTACCCTTGGGGCGCGCTGATCGTTGTACTGATTCGCGGCTGTTACGACATCCATGATCGCCGCCAGTGCCCGGCGCATCTGCACACGGTCGAACTCCGCGCCGGCGACCTCGAACGCGGTGTCGATGCGCGCCAGCAACTCCAGCGATTCTGGCGCCAGCGTGTCCGGGGGCGTGGGCGCTTGGCCCTCGAAGTTGCGCTGGGTCATCGAGAGCACGCGGTTGACGAGGTTGCCCCAGCGGGCGACGAGCTCATCGTTATTGCGACGCAGGAACTCATCCCACGTGAAGTCAGCGTCGTTCGTCTCGGGCATCGAGGCAGTCAGGACATAACGCAAGGGGTCGGGGTCGTAGCGTTCGAGGTAGTCGGGCGCCCACAGTGCGCCGCCGCGACTCTTGGAGGCCTTGGTTCCGGACATCATCAGGTACTGGTTGGCGGGTACGTCGTATGGCAGGTTCAGGTCGCCGTGGCCCATGAGCATCGCGGGCCAGATCACGGTGTGGAAGGGGATGTTGTCCTTGCCGATGAAGTAGACGGTGCGCGCGTCGGGGTTCGTCCACCATCGTCGCCAGGCATCCGGATCACCATCGGGATTGCGGTCGCTTGCGGCCCATTCGCGGGCGGCGGAGATGTAGCCGATGAGCGCCTCGAACCAGACGTAGATGCACTTGCCCTCGTAGCCATCGAGGGGGACGGGGACGCCCCACGCGAGGTCACGGGTGATCGAGCGATCATTGAGCCCCTCGCGGAGCCAACCCAGTGTGAAATTCCGTACGTGCGGGCGCCAAAAGTCGCGAGGCTCCAGCCACTCAGTGAGGCGGTCCGTGAACTCTGAGAGCTTGAAGAACAGGTGCGTCGAGGCGCGCCGTTCTGGCGTGGCATCCGAGAGGCGGGAGCGCGGGTCGATGAGCTCGAGCGCGTCGAGGGTTGAGCCGCACTGGTCACACTGATCGCCGCGGGCGCTTTCATAGCCGCAGCGAGGGCAGGTGCCCTCGACGTAACGGTCAGGGAGGAAGCGCTGCATGACCGGGTCGTAGAGGAGTTCCTGCTCGGCCTCGTACAGGTAGCCCTGCTCATGTAGCCGCAGGAAGAGTTCCTGCACGACCTGGGTGTGGTTCTCCGTGTGGGTGGATGTGAAGAGATCGAACGAGATCCCCAGCCCGTCCCATGTTTCCAGGAACGACTGGTGATAGCGCTCCAGGACGGCCTCGGGCGTGGTGCCCTCCTGCTCCGCGCGGACAGTGAGGGGGGTACCGTGAGCATCCGAACCGGAGACCATAAGCACGTGGTTGCCGCGCATGCGCTGGAAGCGCGCGAAGATGTCGGCGGGCAGGTAAGCGCCGGCGATGTGGCCCACATGCTGGTGGTTGTTCGCATAGGGCCAGGCGACGGCGACGAGGATGTGCTCGGCCGAGGGGTTCAGTGGGTTCAGTGGTGTACTCATGGAAGAGGGATCGTAGCATGGGGCCCGCGCAGGGGCTGTCTTGTCGCGGGGCCGTATCCAATCCCACTGTGGATGGCTGCGAGTGGATTCTGTTGATGAAGTTCAACAAATCCAGTTGACCCGCGAGACCCACCCGGATACGCTGATCTGAACCTCTTGACTACCGCACGGGGAGTGTCATGTACGGTCATCGCTGGTTTGAGATGATCGGCTCGCGGGCGATGGGTCAAGGTGCGCGCTGAACTTCACACCCCCTCCACACGAGGGGGTGTCTTGATCTGGAACGGGTCACGGGACGTAATAGGGGGTGGGGACGATATGGTGACGATCAGTAGCAACACTCAACCGACCGTCGAAGAGCTTGCCGCGGTACCTCGGAAGAGTCTGGAGCACGCGTACGGGTTCGATGATGTCGCCATCGTGCCGGGAGCGGTGACCACGAATCCGGAGCTCGTCACCCCGGAGTTCACCATCGGTGATCTCACTTTCCAGATCCCGGTCATCGCCTCCGCGATGGACGGCGTGGTGGACCCAACATTCGCGGTGAAGATGTCCCAGCTGGGTGGGTTCGGCGTACTGAACCTAGATGGTGTCTGGGCGCGATATGAGGATGCAGACGCAGTGCTCGAGGAGATCGCCACGGCGGACCTCGATGAGTCCACGCGCATCATCCAGCGCGTCTACCAGCAGCCGATCCAGGAACACCTCGTGGGTCAGCGCATCGAAGAGATCAAGGCTGCGGGTGGTACCGCAGTTGTGGCCACCACACCCCCCAACACGAAGCGCTACGCGCCCATCGCGAAGGACGCCGGTGTAGACATCTTCGTCGTCGCCTCTACCGTTACCACTGCCCGTCACGTCTCCCGTTCGCTCAAGGGTCTCCAGCTCGATGAGCTTGTGGCGCAGATGGCGGGAGTGCCGATTCTTGTGGGCAACACCGTGGACTTCACAGCCACGCTGGAGCTCATGGAGACTGGCATCCACGGCGTGCTCATCGGCGTGGGTCCCGGCGCCGCCTGCACCTCGCGTGAGGTGCTCGGCATCGGCATGCCGCAGGTGTCGGCCACCCTCGAGACGGCGCAGGCGCGTGATCTCTACTTCCACCGTACTGGCCGCTACGTCCCCATCATCACTGATGGCGGCATCCGCACTGGTGGCGATGTCTCCAAGTCGATCTGTGCCGGCGCGGACGCAGTCATGATCGGTTCCCCGTTCGCTGGCACCATCGGCGCGCCAGGGCGCGGTTTCCACTGGGGCATGGCCACTCCGCACGCGGAGCTGCCGCGCGGCGTGCGCGTGAAGGTGGGCCAGACCCACACGGTGGAGACGTTGCTCTTTGGTCCTACGTCCAAGACGGACGGTACGGAAAACCTCGTGGGTGCGCTCAAGACTTCGATGGCGACCTGCGGTGCGCAGACCATCAAGGAGTTCCACGACGCCCGCATGATCATTGCCCCGTCCATCAAGACTGAAGGCAAGATCTACCAGATGGCTCAGACCCGTCCTGCCGGCGTGTAGGCGCGGCGGCTCGTCTCAGCCAGGGCGACGGAAGGAGGTCGGAGATGACCATCTTCGACGGTGAACTCCGCCGGCTTGAGTCCCAGTTTGTCCGTGTCTTCCGCCCGGGTGGTGCGGAGCAACTCGGTGTGGGGCGGCTCCTTGTGGATCCAAGCGAACCCACCGGTGGCATCACGTTGGAGGCGAACCGCAACCTCGCGAACGGCGAGTACCTGCTCTGCTCAATGAGCGGCGCTCGCGAGTGGCCCGTGATCCTCGAACGGACCGAGGGAATGACGATGAGCGTGCAGCGCTTCCCGCCGGTACGCGTGGGTGTGAAGTAGCGAAAACCACCGCTCGCGATGTGCCATCCACTTGAGCACCGGAGTACCATGCCCCCGATTGCCGCGCTCGATGCGCTGGCAGCAAGCGCGAGGGGGTTCGTATGCGCGAAGTAGCCATTGTCAGTCCACTGCGAACGGCCGTCGGCCGGTTCGGAGGCACACTCAAGGACATCCCGCCCGCGGATCTCGCGGCGCACGTCGGCCGCGCACTGATCGAGCGCTCGGGCATCGACCCGGAGCGCGTCGACGAGCTCATCCTCGGCCACAGC
>JBJHDC010000077.1:0-13620 GCA_050486345.1 Dehalococcoidia bacterium
GATCAAGGCCTGGAGGCGGCGCGCGGGTTTGTGGAGCGCACGCTGGCGAGCGATATCGCAGGCATCGAGATGGAGCCCGCGGATCTCAACCCAAAGGGTGCGCTTCAGCAGCTGGCCCAGGAGCACATGGGGCGGCCCACGTATGTCGTGACCAACCAGGTGGGACCGGAGCACGACCGCCACTTCACCGTGGAGGTGCGGCTGGCGGGCGAGGTGATGGGCCACGGGGCCGGAGGCAGCAAACAAGAAGCAGAAAAGCAGGCAGCGCGCGAAGCGCTGACCCGATTGCAGGCGTGGCTACGCGGTTCTTCGGAACCGAATGCAGCGCCCGGAGAGAGCCATCCCGGGGCGGGGGAGCACCGGATGGACGGGTCGGAGGACCCTGACGTTCGTGGGAGTGGGGCCTGAGTGTACCTGCGACGGCTGGAAGTCCATGGATTCAAAGCATTCGCTGACCGACAACGATTCGAATTTGGCCCGGGCCTGACGGTCATCGCTGGACCCAATGGGTCCGGCAAGTCCAACGTGGCTGACGCCATCCGCTGGGCGCTGGGTGAGCAGTCCGCGAAGCAGATCCGCGCGCGCAAGACGGAGGATGTGATCTTCTCCGGCTCCGACAAGCGCCGCCAGATGGGTCTGGCGGAGGTGACGCTCTACCTCGACAACAGCGAAAGCTGGATGCCGATCGAGTACTCCGAGGTGGCAGTCACCCGACGCGCGCACCGGTCCGGCGACAACGAGTACCTGATCAACAACAGCGGGGTGCGCCTGTCGGACGTGCAGGACCTCTTCCGCCGCGCCCAGGTGGGGCAGAACTCCTACGCACACATGTCGCAGGGTTTGGTGGACGAGGTCCTGGCGTTGCGTCCGGGTGAGCGCCGCGAGCTCATCGAAGAGGCCGCCGACCTGCGTCGCCATCGCCACCAGCTCACGCTCTCCGAGCGCAGGCTCGTTGAAACCCGCGACAACCTCGGGCACGTGCGCATGCTGATCCGCGAGGTGGAGCCGCGCATCAAGCAGCTCCAGCGCCAGTCAAAGCGCGCCGCGCGCTACCAGGAGCTGGCATCCGAGCTCTCCGAGGCGCTGCAGGTGTACTTCGAAGCGGAGCTGCGGGCGGCGCGCGAGGCGCAGACGGCCGGACAGTCGCAGCACGATCAGTGCGCGCGCGCCTTCGCGGAAGCTCGCACCGAGTCGACGCGGATCGATCAGCGCCTCCGCGAGTTGCGTGCCCAGCTCCAGGAGCGCCGCGGCACCCTCGAGCAGCTGCAGGGTCGCGAGCGTGAGCTGGCCGAGGAAGGCCTGCGCCTGGAGCAGGCCGTGGCGCTGGCGGAACAGCGACTGGAGTTGCTGGCCGAGCGTCGCGCTGAGATTGAACGCGCCCTTGCTTCGATGACCCTCCCAGAGGATGAGGACGAAGGCGCCATCGATACACTGCTTTCGGAGTTTGAGCAGCAGATCGTGGCGGCGCAGAGTCAGCTGGCGCGTGAGCGTGACGCGCTCGCTTCGGCCGATGAGGCGACCCGTGCGGTGCTGCGCGATCTCTCCGAGGCCGAGACGCGCCGCGCACGGTTGGAGGGTGCGGCACAGGATCTTGGCCGTCGCATCCGTGAGCACGAGCAGCAGCGGGAGCGCCGCGCGCAGGAGCGCGAGCAGGCCCGTGCGCAACACACGGAACTCACGCGCCAGTCCGCGGACCTTGATGCGCAGGTACGCACGCACGAGCAGAGCGCGCAGCAGCTGGTGGATGCCGCACGTGCGACGCGAGAGCGACGAGAGGCCGCGGAGCGTCGCCTCGAAGAAGAGCAGCGCACGCTGCAGGAGGCCGACCAGGCATTCCGTGCCGCGGAGGCACACGTCGGGCAGCTCGAGGAACGCAAGCGACTGATCGAGTTGCTGCGCGAGTCCGTGCCCGCCGGGGATGCCGGGACGGGCGCGCTGTTGGAGGCAGGCAAGCAGGCAGGCAGGCAAGTAGGGAACCACGCGCCCGGCGCCGAGGAAGGCCTCACCGGAATCATCGATGCTGTCGCACGGCTGATCCACGTGCCGGATGGCCTGGAGACCGCCATCGAGGCGGCGCTAGCCGAGCACATGACTGCGGTGGTGGTGGAGCAGTACGAAGACGCGATCGCCGCGATCCAGTACCTGCGCGATCACGAGGCCGGTACGGTGACCGTGTACCCGCTTGAGGGCCTGGAGCACCGCTACCCGCTGAACCTCTTCAATGAGCGGGGTGTGATCGGCATCGCTTCCCGGCTTGTGCGATGCGAGCAGCGCTACCGCCCGCTGGTGGACACGCTGCTGGGCCGCGTGATCATCGTTGAGAACCTCGAAGTCGCTGAGCGGATGATCACGCGCGGCCTGGGTGCGGTGGTGACGAAGGACGGCACGCTCCTCCGGCCCGGCGGCGCCCTCTACGGGGGTGTGCGCGGTGGTGCGGCGGAGCAGTTCGCGCTCCAGCGTGAGTTGGACGAGCTACCGCAGCAGATCGAGGATGCCCGCGCTGCCATTGCTCCGGCGCGCCAGCGGATGGAGCACCACGGCGACATCGTTGCCGATGCCCGTGACGCCATCGCGGCGGCCCGGCGTGCGGTGGACGAGGCCGAAGAACGCCGCCGCCAGCACGATGGCCAGCGTGCCGCGCTGGAGCGCCGGCAGGCGGAGCTCGCCTCTGAGATCCGCGGCCTGGAGCGCCTGATGGCGGAGGACCCGGCCGAGGACACGACGGCAGCGGAACTGCAGCAGCAACTCGAGAACACCCGTACTGAACTCACCCAGATCGGCGAGCGCATCGATTCGTTGCGCGACCGATCGGAGGCCGTGGGCACGGAGCGTGATGCGGTTGCGGAGCGGGTCTCCGGTGCCACGCAGGCGCTGGCGGCATTGGAGGCGGACCGGCGGTCGCTGGCCGCCCAGCGTGACGAGCGCGTGGCTGCTCGTAAGGCGGCGTACGAGGAGCAGCGGCGCCAGACGGAGCAACTGGAGGCGCTGCGACGCGAGCAGGAGGATCTGCAACTGTCGTTGCGTGATCGCCGTGAACGGCAGGCAAACAACCGCACGGAGCGCTCCGAGGCGCAGGCGGCTGTCGGTCCCGCGCACGCCCTGGTGGCGGAGCTGGCGCAGGAGGAGAGCGAACTCAGTGCCTCGCGCGGCGACGCGCAGCAGATCCTGCTAGCGGCGGAGCGCGACATGCTGGAGAGCGAACACCGCGTCCGCCAGCAGGCGGAGCGAGTGCAGCAGCTACTCCACGAGATCGCCGAGGAGGGGATGGAGATCCTCGACGACGGTTCCGTGAGACCGCTGCCGAAGCCCGTAGCGACGAATGAGGATGATGTCGGCGTCGCCGACACTGACGACCTCGACGATGACGAGGAATCCGAAGAGGCCGCGACCGCGAACTACATCTACACCGAGGTCGCGGGTGGCGCCGACGTAGATGTCGAGGGACTGCGCACGCGCATTGCGGAGCTGCGGGCGGAGATCAAGTCGCTCGGCCCAGTGAATATCGACGCGCTTGAGGACCTCACCACCGAGCACGAACGGTACGAGTTCCTCGTCGCGCAGGTCGCGGACCTCGAAGGTGCGGAAGCGGAACTTCGCGAGGCGATCCGGGAGTTGAAGAAGCTGATCCGCACACGCTTTGTCGAGACGTTCCACGTAGTGAACGAGCGCTTCGGCGATTACTTCCAGCGCTTCTTCGGCGGTGGGCAGGCGGAGCTGCGGCTGATCGAACCAGACGAGGGCGATGAGGATGCCGAGCCCGGCGTGGATATTTTCGCGCAGCCTCCCGGGAAACGGATCAGCAACATGTCCGTGCTCTCCGGTGGTGAACGCTCCATGACCTCGGTGGCGCTGCTGTTCTCGCTACTCTCCGTAAACCCGGCGCCCGTGGTGGTGCTGGACGAGGTGGACGCAGCGTTGGATGAGGCCAACGTGGGTCGCTTCGTGGACACGCTGCTGGAGCTGCGGGAGCGTAGCCAGTTTGTCGTGATCTCTCACAACCGCCGTACCATCGAAGCGGCTGACGCGATCTACGGTGTTTCCATGGGCGATGATTCGACGAGTCAGGTGCTCTCACTGAAGCTTGCCGAACTACCCAGGGCATCGTGATATCGATGTTGCATATATTGTCGTGGAAGTAGGAATGCGGTAGTAGACGCATTGATGACAATGACTGCTGCGGTGCGTGAGGTTCAGATACTCGTAGAAACCGATTGTTCATCTGACGTTCATATTGAGGAACCGAATTACGCGCGTGCAAAAGGAAATTCCCGACTACTATATGTGCGCCCGGTTATGTCCTTCCGCGACCGGGTGAGTTCCTGACGCCACCGGCAGGTCAGGATCCGAGGGCGGACACTGAGGGGGCCTGGGCGTGGCCAGAAGCATTCTCTTTTCCATCATGTTCATCACGGGAGCGCTTGGAGTCGTGATCTTCAGCGCCGCCCAATTCACCGACGCGGAGAACATCACATCAAATACGGTTCAGGCTGGCACGGTGGACCTGGTTACAAGTTCGTCGGTGACCTGCACCTATGCTAGTCACGGACTGGAGGGGGCACCAAGCTCCCTGGTTGGTGCCAACAGCGACGGCGACGCGGTCTGCGTGTTCACGGTGCGGCACAATGGCTCACTACCGAACACGAACCTATACGCCATGCTCGATTTCACACACTACGCTTGTGACAACTCGAGCGGCCCGGGTCTGAACGATGGCTCTCAGTATTGTGCTTCCGGTGGTCAGGACAATGGTGGCGCGAACCTGACGGAGAATCAGTTCGTGGTGACGGCGGGCTCGTTGACGGGTGGCAGTGGATACACAGCTGAGCCAGCATTTACATCCCCAACCCCGAGCAGCCCTGTTGAGTTGAATTCGTACTTGAGCAGCTGTACGAGAATTATCACCTCGGTGCCCGTGAACCAGGAAATCACCGGCTCGTTCACTGTCGAACTCCAGCAGGACCGAACATCGAACTGGATGCAGGGCGATGCGATCGACATCACGGTCCACTTCGAGCTCGCGGAGTTCGGTGCTGAGGATTCAAGTATCGATTGCGTTCTTGACGACCCGTCCGAGGTAACCCCTACCTAGTCGAACGGGACACGAGCGAGATAGCGCGAGTCACGCACGATGCGATCCGGTCGCATACGTCGCAGTCGATGGGCTGAGCGGTCAGGCCGCTGGTCCGTGCACCTGGTGCGCGGCGGGCTGATCGCTGCGGCGATTCTCATCGGTCTCATCGCCAGCTTCGCCGTGGTGGGACCGCACTTTGGCTACAGCTATGCGGTGGTGAAGAGTGGATCGATGGCTCCGGCCTACCCGCCGGGCAGCGTCATCCTCATTGGCGAGACCTCGCCCCGCTCTGTGCGTGCCGGCGACGTGATCAGCTACCGAGCGCCGAGTCAGACCTCGTCCCAGATCATCACGCACCGGGTGGTGGAGGTGCGCGAATCCTCGGGTGGCCTGCAGTTCGTCACCCGCGGCGACGCCAACCAGAGTATCGACACCCGTGCCGTGGAGGCGTCCGAGCTCAAGGGGCGCGTGCTCTTCGGTGTACCGTGGATCGGCCGCCTCGCAGCGCTGCTGCAACAGCAGGGTCTCTTCTTCGGCATCGTGCTGGTGTGCGCGGTGCTGATCGTGGCGGGCGAGGTACGCAACATTGCACGGGAGGTGCGGCGCGCACGGCTCCAACGCCGAGAGCAGCCGCCGGTGGCGACCCCGTGGGTACCGCCGTGGGCTGCTGGCGCGCCATCGCCCCAGTCCGGTGGAGCCAGTGCGGTCCTCGGTGCTCGGTGGGTGCGTGCCGGCGTGATCAGCGGGCTGCTGGCCCTCGTGCTCTTCTGGTCCATGCCCCACGTGAGTGCACAGTTTACGGATAGCGACTCTACCACCAGCAATGCGATCCGGATGCGCACGTATCCGACGCTGGTCCTGGAAGTTCCGGGGACCTCCCTCGCAGGCGTGCATTTCTCACTGTCACCGACCATCGATGCGAACCCACCGGAACCGGGGTGCGCAACGTTCTCGATCGCTCCCGGCGGTGATCGAGAGTGCCCGTTCGCGCTACTCGATGAGCCGTACACCCTCACGCTCGCCCCCGTCGTCACGCCCGCCAACGACTGGGCGTGGCAGGTGGACGGAGCATGCGCGCTCGTGGAGCCGGTGACCGATCCCGCAACGGCGACGGTGACGATCACGACGGTTGAAACCGCTACGTGCACGATCTCGATCATCGCGATCATCGAGTAGCGCGTGTTCACGCTCGCGAACGTCTTCCGCCTGTTTCTCACCCTGGTGGTGGTCGCCTTCGTCTTCGCCGTCTACCTGGGTTGGCCGGGCGCTGTCGGTGAGCCTCGACTCCAGGTTTCCGCAGCCAGTGGCGGGCCGGTGGACGTGCTGCTGGATGATGGTTCCGGCCGCTTCGTCTTCTCCCCGCAGGAGTGCCAGGGCCTGATCGGCGCCCTCTCCCGCTGCTCCAGCACGATCGAGATCAGTAACGTGGGCGTCGTTGGCGAGGCCGTGGAGTTTGAGTACTCGATCGAGGCATGGGCCGACACGAACGGGGTCGATTCCGGCGACCTTGGATCGCGGGGAGATCAGCTCAGCGACTGTTTCCTCGTCTCGCTCGCGTACGGCAGATCGCCCGGGGGCATGGGCGGCGGTCCCGTGGCCGGGCCGTGGGTAGGGACACTCCTGGAAGTGGGGCAGTCTGAACCATGGACCGTGGCGGTTCGTGTGCGCAATGACGACGCCTGCCAGGGGGCGCGCACCAACGTCATCATCGCCGTCTTCGCCTCGAACGACTCCGCAGCCTTCGATGATTTCCGCACGCCCACGGCGACCCCCACACCAGAGCCGACGCCGACGGAGACACCTGAGCCCGTGGACACGCCCGAGCCACCCGAGGCGACCGAGGAACCGGGGGAGCCCGCAGAACCCTCCGAGCCCACTTCCCCGCTGCCGGTACCGCCGATCATCGACGTCACGTCGACGCCAACGCCGGCCCGTACTCCAACGCCGGTCCGGCCCACCCCAGCCGCGCCCACGGCGGCAACCCCGCCCGCAGCTCTTGAACCTCCCCCGCCGTCCGAGGAGGGGCCGCCCACCATTGGCGCCGGGGGCATCCCGCGCATTGGAGCCACGAACTTCCTGACCGAACGGATGCCGGGGGGATTCAGCCAGCTCTCGCGCGATCCGCGGGTCCTGGCAACCAACCTCACACTCTCGGTCGCGGCGGTACTGGTCATCCTCGCGGCAACCACGATCTTCAACGCCACATTGAAGGAGAACGCGGACGCGATTCATCGCATGACCTCACGGTTGTCTGGCCCGACGCGTGGCGTGGGGCGTGCGCTGGGCCTGGTGGCGGCGCAACCGACGACCCAGCTGGGCAAGGTGTTCAGCGTGGTGAAGCCGCTGGTGGTGGTGCTGGGGACCGGCATCATCTACGCGATGATGGAACCGAGCTTCGGATTCAACGACACCACGGGGGTGCTTCTGGTGGCGCTACTGGCCGGTATCGCGATGACCACCTTCCTGTACGAGGGCGGACAGGTGCTGTGGTCCTCGAAGCGGTACCGGACACCGGCATCGATGCGCATCTACCCGATCGCGATCGTGATTGCGGTGGGCTCCGTGCTGCTGACACGGGTGGCGGACCTGCACCCGGGCATCATCTTCGGGTTCGTCGCCGCGGCCGCGGTCGCGCCGCACGGCGGCGTGGGGACCCGGGAGCGGGGCATGATCGTGCTGGTGCCGGTCATCGGGTTGCTCACAACTGCGATCGTGGCGTTCATGCTCATCGAACCGATGCGGGCGTATGCGGAATCTCATCCGAGTGTCTGGGGATCGCTGCCAGAGACGGTGGCGGTGGCACTCTTCGTGTGCGGCGCGCAGGGGACGTTGATGGTGCTGGTGCCGATCACGTTTAGCGATGGCGAGAAGATCTGGCAGTGGAACAAGCTGGCGTGGCTGCTGGTCGCGATTCCCTCGGCCTTCCTCTTCTTCCACGTGATGGTGAACACGCAGGGGAGCTTTGGCGACATGACTACGGGGTCACGAGCGATGACGGCGCTGCTGATCAGTGTTGGCATTCTGGCGGTCGCCGTTGCCGTGTGGCTCTACTTCCGCCTGGTCAACAGCCTGAGCAGCGCCGTCCGGCGCTAGCCGCCGCCCCGGCGCGCACCTGACAATCCGCTCCGGTACCATCGAGGCAGCGCAGGATCGCTCCGCGCACAGCAGGTCCGATGGGTGAAGGATGACCACGTGAGACTCTTCGGTGGACGCAATCGCGAGGATGAGCGCGAGAGCGAGGAGGCGACCGACCGCGCGCTGGAACGGACGCGTCGCTCCTTTTTCGGTCGCGTCACTGACATCCTCGCGGGCGGCGATGTCACTGAGGAGCTCTGGGAGTCCCTCGAAGAAGTGCTGATTGGCGCTGACGCTGGGGTACAGACTGCACTCGAGGTGATCGAGCGCGTGCGTGCCCACAACCCCCGGCGGGCCGAAGAAGTGCGCGCGCTGCTGGCCCACGAACTGATCGCGATCCTCGAGGCCACGCAGGAGCCGCGAGGGTGGCTCTGGGGTCTGGCCGACGATGCTGAACTGCCAGAGCGCCCGTGGGTGGTGCTGGTCGTGGGGGTGAACGGCAGCGGCAAGACCACCGCCATCGGCCGCCTCGCGTATGCCTATCAGCAGGAGGGCCGGCGTGTAATGGCGGCGGCCGGGGACACGTTCCGCGCGGCTGCGGTGGAGCAGTTGCAGGAGTGGGGGCGGCGCCTGGAGATGGACGTCGTCGCGCAAGGGCAGGGTGCGGATCCGGCGGCGGTGGCCTTCGACACGATCGAGGCAGCCCGCGCTCGTGGCCATGACGTCGTGCTCATCGATACCGCCGGCCGGCTGCAGAACAAGCAGAACCTGATGGACGAACTCTCCAAGGTGCGCCGCGTGATCCAGCGTCACGTGGAGCGCGGTCCGGACGAGGTGCTGCTGGTGCTCGATGCCTCCACCGGGCAGAACGGGCTCTCACAGGCGCGCGCGTTCGCGGAGTCCGTGGACGTGACTGCCGTGATGCTGACGAAGCTCGATGGCACTGCGAAGGGCGGCATCGTGTTCGCCATCGCGCGCGAGTTTGGGCTGCCGGTGCGCTTCGTGGGCACGGGCCAGCACGCCGAGGACCTTGCTCCGTTCGATCCCCGTGCCTTCGTCCACTCGCTGCTCGGCGATCCCGCCACGACCGAGGCATAGCCAGTGTCAGCCCTGCGATCAGCCGTGGAGTAATGCATCCATGAGCCGCGCCACCGAGGAAAGCAACCGTCTATTGCTCCGCGCACGGGACGCGATGGATCGGTCGTTCGCTCAGCCGCTCGATGTACCGGCTCTGGCGCGCATCGCCTGTGTCTCTGAGGCGCACTTCATCCGTCGCTTCCGCACGACCTTCGGCGAAACGCCGCACCGATACCTTCAGCGGCGGCGGGTGGAGCGCTCCATGTTTCTGCTCCGCGACACCGACCTTGCCGTCACCGAAGTGTGCGTTGAGGTGGGTTTCGGGAGCCTCGGTACCTTTAGCCGGACGTTCCGCGACATCGTTGGCGAGACGCCGACGGGCTACCGGGAGCGAGCTCGTGCCGAGCACGTGGCCCGGATGCGTGTGATTGCGGCGGGCGCGGTCGGCGTACCGAGTTGCTTCGCCATGCGCTGGGTCCGTCCCAGCACCCACACAGGCGCGCCGCCACCAGTGCGCAGTTTCGGAGAAGCGGACGCTCCGCGTGCTCCGTAACGTGTGCACCATCGATTCATCACAGGGCTCCACCAGGTGGCGGAGTCCGCCGGGTTGGAAATGGAGTGACCGGTGCTGACTTCCATCTATATTTCGTCCGTCCACGTCCTCGATCAGCAGGAGGCGCTGGACTTCTACGTCGGCAAGCTCGGACTGGAGGTGCGCGCGGACATCGACATGGGATTCATGCGCTGGCTGACGGTGGGCGTGCCCGGCGACACACGCGAAGTACTCCTGGAGCTGCCCGCGCCACCCTCGATGGATCCGCAGACGGCCGAGGTGGTGCGCGAAATGGTGAGCAAGGGCGCGGGCGGTGGCTCGCTCTTCTTCTACACGGACGATTGTCAGCGCACGTATGAGGACCTCGTTGCGAAAGGCGTCGAGGTCACCCAGGAGCCGACAGAGCACTTCTACGGGACTGACTTCGGTATTCGCGATCCCTTCGGCAACGCGCTCCGCATCGCGCAGCCTCGTGAGTACACGCAGGAGGATGTGGAGGCGTGGCTCACGCGGATGTCTTCTCAGTCCCCGATGTAACCTCGGATGCAACGTCGGATGTAGGACCAGGAGGACGACATGCCGAAAACCGTCGCGGAGAAGTTGCTCCTCAAGCCGGGGAGCGCCGTGTGGACCTCGGATCCCGCGCGAATGTCAATTGCAGGTGCGCTACCCGAAGGAGTCGAGGTGGTGAAGCGAGCTGATGCTGCGGCGGTCGCGCTGGTCTTCGCGCCTGACGCGAAGACCCTCACGAGCGCGCTCCGCAAGCACGGGGCGCAGCTGCCGGCTGTGGCGACGACGTGGGTGCTCTACCCGAAAGGGAACGTCACCGACATCAACCGCGACACGCTCTGGCCGCTGCTCACGGAATACGGGCTGCGACCAAACGGACAGGTGGCAGTGGACGAGACCTGGTCTGCTCTCCGATTTCGGGCGCTGAAGGAGGGCGAAGCGCCCTTCGCTCCCGGCAGCTCCTGAGCCAGCGCCTGCTCCTGGACTATTGCGGCTATTGCAGCGAGGTGAGCCCTCGGAACCGGGGGAAGAGTGCCAGCGCATGGTCACGCGCGATCCCGGTGAGGTCCGCGTCACCCAGTCTCGACATCGCGGCCAGGGACTCGCCAGAGTTCGCCGGGATCCCCTGTTGCGCCCACGGGTAGTCAGTGCCGTAGAGCACGTGGTCGATGTCTGTGATCTCCAGCAGCCCGGCCAGGTGGTAGGTGCTCGAGGACAGCGCGGTGTCGTAGTAGAAGCTCCGCAGCCGGTCCGCGACGCTCATCTCCAGCGGTGTGTCCCAGCGGTCTGCGAACATCGAGATCCGCGCGACGAGGAACGGCAGCGTGCCGCCGGCATGCGGGAGGATGAAGCGGATGTTGTGGTAGCGGTCCAGCGTCCCTCGCAGGATCAGGTTGGTGAAGGCGCGCGTGGTGTCGAAGGGTAGCTCGATCAGTGCATGGGAGAAGCCCATGCAGTACTCATCTGCGTGTGGAGGCGAGCTGGGGTGGATGAACACCGTGACGCCGCGACGGTCGAGTTCCTCCATCACCGGGTCGAACCGCGAATCGCCGAGATAGACGCCCAGGTAGTTGGTGAGCAGGCACACCCCATCGAGGTTGAGCGTGTCGAGCGCGTACTCCATCTCCTCTAGCGAACCACCCACGTCAGGCAGGGGCAGATCAGCAAAACCGCCGAAACGATCCGGGTGGTCGCGCATCAGCTCGGCAGTGACCTCGTTCACCTGGCGGGAGAGCCGGCGGGCCGCCGCGTCATCGCCCCAGTTGGTGCCGGGCGTGGACATCGAAAGCAGCGCGACCGCGATCTGCTGCTGCTCCATGTGCTCCAACTGTCGCTCGACGCTCCAATCCGGCCAGCGGCCCGTGCCGATGGCTGGCTCCAGCCCGATCGCCAGTGCCGCGTCCCGATAGACGGCCGGGACATGATGAGCATGGACATCGATGCGTCGGTTAGGCATATGTCGCTGACTAGTCGATGTTTGACTTGTCATAATATTAATTCGCGTTTCTGAAGTACGTCCGCTGGTCGAGGGTGGCAACTATACCCGGTGTGATGTCGGGTTGACCGTCGCGAAATCTCGCCAAACAAGGTAGCGTCCCCTCGATGATTGACGCTGCCTCCTGGTACCTCGCGCTTGCCGTACTCGGGCTTGCTGGGCTGCTGCCGGCGATGCTGCTCTGCGAGCGCATGGCGTCGCGCGGAATCCTCTACGCACGCGTGATCGGCGTAGCGTTGGTCGCACTCGCCGCATGGCTAGTCGGTTGGTCCGAGGTGCTGCCCTACGGCACGGGCGCGGTGCTCACGGTGTTGGTACTGCTCGTCGTATGGAGCGCATCAATTGCCTGGCGGCGGCGCGATCTGATTGATCTGCTGCGGGAGCGTCGAGGACTGCTGCTATCGGGCGAGGTGCTGCTGCTGGTCGTCTTCGCGTTGCTCACGCTGGCGCGTGCGCAGGCGCCGGATGCCGTCAACACCGAGAAGCCGATGGATCTAATGCTGCTGGTAGCGGTGCATCGCGCCGAGGTGATGCCGCCGCCTGACCCGTGGCTGGCAGGCGAATCGCTCTCCTATTACCACCTGGGTCACACGGCGCTCGATGTCGTCGCGCGACTCTCCGCTAACAGCCCGGGGGTGGCGTTCAACCTCGGGGTCGCGACGGCGGGTGCGCTGGCGGCGGTCGCGGCGTTGGGGCTCATCGTAGACATACTCGGTCTTGGCAGTTTCCCTCGCCGTCGCGCGATGGTGGTCGGTGGTACCGCGGGCCTCGTAGCGCTACTGGCGGCCGCGACGCTACCGGGGCTGGTGCAATTCCTCGCGGGGAACGGATTTGGTGGTGCGGGTGCATGGGGTTGGCTGGACATCGATGGTGTGCCCGCCGCGGCTGGCGCGACGAACCTGGTCCCGGAAGCGTGGCTCTGGTGGTGGCCGGCGACCCGTGTGATCCCCGGCACGATCACGGAGTTTCCCGCGTTCACAGTCCTGCTGGGCGATCCGCACGCCCACCTCCTCGCGTTGCCGCTGGTGCTGGTGATCCTGGCGCTGGCCGTGCAGACCTTCGAGGGCGGTACGCCGCTCACCTGGCGTCGGTGGCTGCGGCAGCCGGACCAGCTCGCGCTGACGGCGATGCTCTTCGCCACGCTGGCGATGACGAACGCATGGGACCTGATCACGCTGGGACCGATCTGGGGGCTGGCCGCAGTCGCCGCGGCGATACGGGTGGGTTGGTCACCCCTCGGCGGGCTACTGGTCGCGGCGCGGTGGGCGGCCGGGCCGGCCGCGCTCGCACTGCTGCTCGCCTGGCCATTCCTCGGCGGCCTGGACACGCCGAGGATCGGCGTGGCGCTGGTGACCGCCGAACATTCCGGCCCGCTCCGCTGGCTGCTGGTCTGGCTGCCCCCGCTGTTGCCCGCCGCTGCTGCGGTATCGTTCCTCGTGCGTCCCGCCCGGCGCACCCTGTATCTGCGCTGGGCGCTCTATGTCTGTGGAGCGTTGGGGGCATGGGCGCTCCTCGCACTGACCAGCGAGGGCGCCAGTGGCCTGACCGATCGCGGCGCTGGCTGGATCGTGATCGTCGGACTCGCGGTAGCGCTCATTGCCATCGGCGTGCAGGTGAGTACCGCCGAGGCTCAGCGCGAGCGGGCGGACAGCGCCGCCTTTGCGCTGCTGGGCGTGGGGCTGGCGCTGCTGCTGCTGCTTGAGCTGGTGCAGGTGGATGACGCCTTCCCCGGCCGTATGAACTCGGTCTTCAAGTTCGGCTTCCAGGCGTGGGTGTTTCTCGCGCTGGCGGGCGGCGCGATGGTCGGCCTCGCCGCCGGTCGCTGGGACACTGTCGCTC
>JBJHDC010000078.1:0-13566 GCA_050486345.1 Dehalococcoidia bacterium
CTCACCACCCGACTCGGCAAGCGCGAGGATGAGCAGGTTGCCGAACGCGTGGCCCGCCAGCTCGCCGGCGTCGAACACCCGTAACGGCGGATCGCCAGGCGGCGCGGCACCGGCCGGAACGGTCATCATGCCAAACAGCGACAGGCACAGCACCACAGCGCCACGCGTCATCTTCTGCTCCCGGACGAGAGTTCTGGATGCCCGAATCCTACCACCGGACCTTGAACGCTGGTCACCCCCTTCTTCCCGTCGGCCGTTGATGCCCCAACATGCCTCGGTTATAGTCGGCCATGCCCCAGGGAACGCCTGCCACGTCCATCGAGATGCCAGCGCGGCGCCAGCCTGACCGGCGCCTCGAGCTTTCCCAGGTGCTCGCCGATCTTGCCGCCGACGCATTGATCGATGCGCAGACCGCCGAGCAGCTCGCAAAGGACCGCCGGTTCGCGCGGTCCGACATCCACCCGCTGGTCGTCGTCGCGGTTCCACCGCTCGCTGCGGCCGCTGCACTACTCCGAAGCCTGCCCCGACCCACCCTCGTCGTAGCGGACACGAGCGGCATCGATGTCGGCGCGGTGCTCCACTGACCAGTTGAACAGCGCGCAGGTAGCCTCCAGCAATGTCTGGCCGAGGGGCGTCAGCGCATATTCCACCCGCGGCGGAACCTCGGGATACACGGTGCGCGTGACGAGGCCGTCGCGCTCCAGACCGCGGAGCGTCACGGTGAGCATGCGCTGGCTGATGCCATCGATGCCTCGTTTCAGCTCGCTGAAGCGCATGGTGCCCCCGCCGAGTAGGTGGATGACGTAGACCGACCACTTGTCCCCGACGCGGTCGAGCACGTCTCGGACCTCGCACGCATCCACGGGGGTCGCCGGTTCTGGGAGCCGCTGGGTCGCCATGGTTCCTCCCGTGTGCCTCCGGCACCTTAAAGTGCCGTCTTCACAACTTCCCGTACGGTACCCGATGATACTGATAGTTCTGATACAGAACTAAGGATGGTACAGGAAGTCAGTATGTATTCAGTACAAGGAGTATCTCATGAACTGGACGCTTGACCAGCAGCACATCGACCTCGGCTTCGCCGTGAAGCACATGATGGTCGCCACCGTCCGAGGCCGTTTCACGCAGGTGGAGGCGGACATTGACCTCGATGAGCAGGCACCAGAGAACTCCAGTGTCCGTGCGGTGGTCCGGGTGGCGAGCCTGACAACTGGCAACGACGAGCGGGATGCCCATCTGAAGAGTGCGGACTTTCTCGATGTGGCACGATTCCCCGAGCTGACGTTCCGGAGCACGAGCGTACGCCGCATCGGTGACAGTCGATTCGAACTCACGGGGGACCTGACCATCCACGATGTGACGAAGCCCGTGGTACTGAAGGGTGAATTCACCGGACCGGTGAAGAGCCCGTGGGGCGACCGTCGCGCCGGGTTCTCACTGACGGGTGAACTCGACCGCGAGGCGTTTGGACTGACATGGAACGTGGCCATTGAGACCGGCGGCGTCGTGGTCGGCAAGATCGTCAAGCTCAACATCGAGGCAGAACTCATTGAGCGAGCGGATGTCGAGGTCGGGACCGCAGAGGCAGCTGGAGGCTAGCGCGGGGACCACCCAACGCTGCGACCGAGAATCGAAGTACTGAGACGTTCGAGATAGAGCGACTGAACCACGCGGTGCTCTACGCGCGGAACGCGCGGCGGGGGTTCGAGAGCGGATCGCGGAGCGCCTCCTGGAACTCGTTCCAACAAAGTCCACCCGGATGCGCCAAACGATGGCCGGTTCTACATCGAGGAGCGCAAGCGGGTGGCCTTCGAGGCTGCGGGACGCAATGTGGAGCGCGACCTGGTGGTTGATGCTCAGTTCGACAACCGAGTGTTCCATGGTGTCGCCGGTATGCAGCGCGGGATCCACATCTGCCGCGGCAACGCGCCCGGCGGCCGGTGCGTGGCCAGCGGCGGTCTTGGGGTGAGCGCAGACACGGTCTTCCCGCGCCTCGCGAACTACGACACGTTGCTGTTTGAGTACAATACCGGTCGTACGGGGGATTCGAGCCGCTCCAGCACATAACTCCCGCAGCACTAGCTTGTGCTCGGGTTCGTCACCACAAAGCGCGGCGAGTTCGAAGATGCGAGGGTCCTGAAGCAGCGGATAAACAGGACCGCCAAGTCGGTGCTACTTGATCACCTGGCACTGAATTCGCAGTGCCGCTTCGCCTCCGCGCTCACCATGCAGGTGCCGCGCAATTGACCTGCCCCCGGCACCCATACCACTTGTAGCGCTAGAGCTTCTCCATCCAGCGCAGGCTCCCCGACCGCAGTCTCCGGAGCCTGCAACGATAACCCAGAGACGAGTACGGACCTACCTGATGCGTCCTCGTTGCGCCACGCCTCGATCAGTACCTGAATCTCGAGCAGAGTGTCGAAGCGCTCGCCGTTCAGGTACTCGTCGTGCCGACGCCCGTTGAAGATCTCGACGTTCGCGAGCCACCACGCACCGCCCGCGTGGCGAACTCCGGTTCGTTGTCCGACCAAAGGTAGGCGGGGGCGGGGGGCCAGGGCGAACGCAGAGGTCAGCGAGCACCGTCTGTACGTCCCGCGAGCTGAGTCGCCATCGGACCTCGATCGCCCGGCCCTCTTCCGTGTACTCCTTGACCACCGTCAGTATGCGCAGCGGGTGCCCATCAGCGATGCCACCCATCGCCAAGTCGTAGGCCCAGGCCTGTTTCGCGTCTTCCGTCCGCCACCTCACGATCGAGCGGTTCCCGAGCCACAGCCGTTCGCGCTTCCTATGCAGTCGCGGGACCTTCAGCCCTCCCGGGGTCAGATCCGCTGCACCGGCCCGTGGTTTACCCTCAAACCCTTCCGCTGCAGCAGCCCCGTGGTGCGCAGGTAGCCGCAGCCCTGAAGCAGCTGGCCAGGGAGACGAAGTGGACCGTGAGAGCCAACTCGCCCGCAGAGCTGCGCGGGGTGCAGCGCTCGGTGGAACGCGCCCGACCGACACGGCGCAGACGCGCCGCACCTACGTGTTGAACTGTCTCGATATTGCTGCGACCGCCCGGCGGCACCTGTCATCGCCGGGTCGGAAGCGAAACGACATTCCTGTAGGGAGACGCAGTGATCAACGATTCGATCGCGGAAGCTATGGCCAGCCATATCGCCGCTGGCGACCTCGCTGGCGTGGCAACTCTGGTCTGGCGCCGCGGGCGGCTGATCCACGTCGCTGCGCAAGGCAAACGCGATCTCGCAACCAACCTCCCGATGACCCGCGATACCCTCTTCCGCATCGCCTCCCCGACGAAACCGGTCACCTCCGTGGCCGTGCTCATGCTGGTTGAGGAGGGGCGCATCGCCCTCGATGAACCGATCACCCGATGGGCGCCGGAGTTCGCCACCATGACGGTCTTGTGGGACTCCGAAGGGCCGCTCGATGCCGTCGAACCGGCTCTCGCACCCATCACCTTTCGTGACCTGCTGACCCACCGCGCGGGGTTCACCTACGGCGATTTCCATACCGGTCCCATCGGCTCTGCCTACGCAAGAGCGCTGGGTGCCTCGCTCGATTCCGAGTGCTCGCCGGACCAGTGGATTGCCCGTCTAGCCAACTTGCCGCTCATCGATCAGCCCGGCGCGGGCTTCCACTACGGGCACTCCACCGACCTCCTTGGGTTCCTCCTGGCCCGCATCGAGGGTGTACCCCTGAGTGACGTGTTGCATGGGCGCATCTTCGAGCCTCTCGGCATGGCCGATACTGGCTTCGTTGTCCCGCCCAACAATCACAGCCGCCGCGCTGCACCACTCGGGTTCGACGCCGCGGGGCGACCGGTCCAGCTCCCCTCGGTGCCCGGTGGACATGCCTTGCCCGAGCGGCCTGCGGAGATGAGCTATGTCTCCGCCGGGCAGGGATTATGGTCGACGCTGGATGATTACCTCGCGTTCGCTCGCCTGTTTGTCGAGGGCGGTGCTGTCGATGAGGTCCGCCTCCTGCGGCCCGACACGGTGACACTGTTGACCACGAACCAGCTCTCCTCCGCCCAGCGAACCTCCTCGAGCATGTTCGGCATGCCCCTCTTCGCGGCTGGCCACGGGTTCGGCCTCGGTGTCGCGGTGGTCATTGAGCCTGAGCGGGCCGCACCGACCCTGTGCGGCGGTGGCGTTGGATCGGTGGGTTGGCCCGGGGCTTACGGTGCCTGGTGGCAGGCCGACCCGAATGATGCCTCCGTGGCGATCTTGCTTACCCACAATATGGTTGAGCCCGAGCAGATGGCAGACGGCATCGGCCTGGGGGCGTACGCAGCCATCAGCCACTTCCAGGCGCTGGCTGTCACAGCCAGCTAGCCAGAGACGATCCATGAACGGGCGGCGGTCACGCCGCGACGGGGAAGGTGGCCTCTGGAGATCCTGACGCCGGTCTGCTTCGAGCTGTGGACGGGAACAGATCGAGTGTGGGAGGACTGAGGAGGAGGATCCCGTGTCGGCGTAGGCGGATGGCGCGAATGTTCGTTTCCGCGCCTCGATCACTAGACGCGGAATCTGCTGGCGGCACGAGTAAGCCGGGAGGGAAATGAGAGATGAGATCCCAAGCAGAGGGTCGCGGGCTCGAATCTCGTCCCCGGCTCCAATGCGTACGATGCCCAGGTGTAAGAGCCCGGTACCTAGTCACACCGCGCGCAGCCGTCATCGAGAATTCGGCCAGTACGCGGGATTCGCATCATTTCGAGGGTCCGAGGCGCCAATCGGGGTGTGGCGGCGCCTCGCGTGCTCGACTCCAGGTCGGGTTGATGTACCGCTGGCTCACTCCATACCGGCGGTGCAGTCTCGCAAGAGCTCCCGGAACCACGCGTGAGCCGGGTCGGCAGTGAGGCGGGGGTGCCAGTAGATCGTCTCCTCCACGGGGGCGGTCTCGAAGTCGAGACTCACGACCTTGATGTCCCCGCTGCGCGCGAGTCGCTCCGCCATCCGCTCGTGCACCAGCGCGATGTAGCGCGTGCCGGTGAGCATGAACGGGAGCAGGAAGAAGCTAGGGACCGACATGGTCACTCGCAGCTCCGGGTGCTCTGCGACCAGCTGCCGATCCCCCATGGCGATTGACTCGAACCCGGTGCCGAAGACCAGGTGTGGAAGCGACAGGTAGCGGTCCATTGGAAGCTTCCGGCCGACCTGGCGGTTACCGGACCATGCGACAGCCACCCATCGATCTGTGAACAGGTGCTCGTGGGGCAGGTCGATGCCGATCGATGCGGGTAGGACCGCCAGGTCCAGCGCCCCGTCTTCCACGGCTGCGCGCGTCGTGGGGGAGATTGGGAGCACCTGGATGCGGATTCCAGGCGCGTTGTCCTGGAGGTGTCGCAGGACCGGCTGGAAGATCAGATAGGTGGCGTAGTCCGATGCCGCGACGGTGAAGGTGCGCTCGTCAGTCGCGGGGTCGAACGTGGGGCGCTGCTGGAGAGTGCGCTCAACGTTGTCGAGGATGTTGCGAAGCGGCTCGCGGATCTGCCGCGCCAGTGGGGTGAGCTCATACTCGCGGCCGTTCCGCATCAGCAGCTCGTCATCAAACATCCGACGTAGCCGGGCGAGCCGCTGGCTCATCGTCGGTTGATTCACGCCCAGCCGCTCGCCCGCCCGCGTCAGGTGCCGCTCCGCGAGAACAGCATCCAGCGTGACGAGCAGGTTGAGGTCGACGGAGGTCAGATCCATGAAGGCGATCTCATCTCATGCATGCAGAGCATGATTCACATTACCTGAATCAATTCGAACAATGAACCCGTGGTGCGTATACTTCGGCCACTCAGGCATGCAGACCTGATCGCGCAGAAGGAGCCTTCCATGAAGATCGTCGTGTTCGGGCCGCAGCGGCGCACCGGGGTCCTCCTCGGCGACGATGTCATCGACGTGGAGCTGGCCTGTGCCAAGCTCGCCCACGAGGTGCACGGTCACCCGTTGCCGGATGCGTTCGCTGCTGCGAATGCTCCTGCGGATCTGGAGCAGTTCATCCAGCTCGGCGACCGTGCACTGGAGGCAACTCAGGAAGTGCTCGAGTACCTCGCTGCGCGCGCCAGCGATGCAACTGGTCCGCATGGCGAGCGCGTCAGGCTCCCCGTTGCCGAGACGAAGCTACACGCACCGCTCGCTCATCGCGGGGTGAAGCTGTGCATGGCGGGCGCCAACTACTCGGACCACCTGCTGGGGATCCGCCGGGCTGAGAACCCGGACATCACCGCTGAGGAAGTGCGCCAGGAATCGCGCGAGCGCGGCATCGGTGGGTTCTGGAAGCTCGCGGCGTTCGTGGCGGGGCCGGATGACGACATCACCTATCCGAAAAAGACGCGCTACCTCGATTTCGAGGGCGAGGTCGCGATCGTCATCGGGACGCCTGCCCGTGATGCCAAGGGCGGGGACCTCCTCGACCACATCTGGGGCTACACGCTGATGAATGACTGGAGCGCGCGCGACCAGCGGGACGCGGTGATCGGAACGCTGACCTTCTCGTCCATGAAGAACTGGGACGGTTCCGGCTCCGTGGGGCCATTCATCTCCGTCGGTGAGATCTCGGACCCGCAGGATGTCCCGTTCCAGACCCACGTGAACGGCACGCTGCGTCAGGATGGCAACACCCGCGACATGACGTTCACCTTCGCCGAGTACCTGGAGTACATGAGCCGCGACCTCACGTTCCAGGCGGGCGACATGATCGCCGCAGGCACCTGCAAGGGCACGGCGATGGACTCCACACCGCGCGTGGCGGGCGGTACCTTCGAGAGTGACGAGCTTTTCCTCAAGGTTGGCGACGTGGTCGAGGTGTCATCGCCAGCGCTCGGCGCGCTGCGCAACCGCATCGTGGAGAAGTAGCCACCGGGCGCACCCCGCGTGCCGCATTGTCCCGTCCTACAGCTTCAGCAGCCGTTGGGCGTTGCCGCTCAGGACCTTGCGCCGGTCATCCTCGGACAGGGGGACTGTCTCCATCCAGCGCGTACCTGGCTCGTTCTCGACGAACGGCCAGTCCACCGAGAAGAGCACGCGGTCCGCGCCCATCTCGAGGATGGTGCAGAGCAGCGCCGGGGTGGAGAAGTTGCCGCTGGTTGTGACGTGGAAGTGCTCGCAGAAGGTCTGCTTGAACTCCATCGGCTTGTTGCCGGCGCGCTTGAACGATTCGTCCATGCGGTCCAGCAGGAACGGGAGTCCCTCACCGAGATGGCCGAGGATGATCTGCAGCCGCGGATACTCCTCGAACAGCCCGCTGAGGATCATCCGTACCGCCTGGCTCGCGGTATCGATCGTGTAGCCCCACGCGGCTGAGGTGAGCCAGGGGAAGTCAGCCACATAGTCCTGGTAGTACGCCTCCGCCGCAGCGGGGTGCGGTGGACCGGGGTGGAGGTAGATCGGGACATCGAGGGCCTCCGCACGCTCGAAGATCGGCCAGAACCGGCGATCGTCGTGGAACGTGCCCTGAGTCCGACCGTGGACCATCGCGCCCTTGAAACCCAGCACTCGGACCGTTCGCTCCAGCTCGTCCGCCGCAGCCAGCGGATCGGGCGTGGGCAAGGCAGCGAAACCAGCGAGGCGGTCGGGATGGCGCGCGACTGCTTCCGCCAGCCGATCGTTCGCGCCAACGGCCAGCTCGACGGCCGCCTCCGGGTTCAACTGCTGAACAGCCGAGGGCACGTGAGAGAGCACCTGGATGTCGATCCCGGCCTCGTCCATCTCACGCAGTCGTTCTTCGCCCAGGTCCGGAAGCTTCGCGAAGATGTCGGCGAGAAACGGGGGTGGTCCGCCCGGCGCCTCCTGCGCCGCGAGCACCACCGGATCGGTGTAGTGCTCCTCCAGCGCGATGACGGTACTGCCTGAGATATTCATCGACTCATCCCCCGTCTGTGAGACATCCGCCTGATGTGACTGTCGCGGTTAGACCGGTGGCGCCACCCAGAGTCCCGGGTCGTTCCGGGGCATACGCACCGGTGGGAGGTCCCCGGCCTCGGGGCTGCGTCCAGCCGGCGGTTCCACCGGTTCGCGCCGCGCCCACGGCGGGGTCGCCACGTTCCACACGTCGCCGGTGTCGTGGCCGCGCGGCGTCCACGCATCCTCGTTCGTGATCTGCTCGACCTCCGAGGTGTACTCGGAGACGTTGCCTTCCGGGTCGAAGAAGTAGAAGAAGGTGTTGTCGCCAGCCGAGTGCCGCCCCGGCCCCCACATCAAGCGCGCACGGCCGTCACCCATGACGCGGCCGGCTCCGCGCATCATGTCGTCAATGCTGCGCACCTCGAACGCGACGTGATTGAGCGTTGCCGCTTCGCCATCGGCGATCGCCAGACTGTGATGATTGCTGTTGCAGCGGTAGAACCCCATCTGCGGGATCCAGTCGGAGAGCCGGAAGCCAAGCCGCTCCGCGTAAAAGGCCTCCACGCCCTGACGGTCGGGTGAGTTCACCACCACGTGGCTGAGTCCTGCGGGAATTGCTTCACGCAGCTCCACCTCGCGGCTGGCTCGCGTCTCGACGTCCGCGGAAATCTCGATGGTCCGGCCGTCCGGATCAAAGAAGCGGAAGCCATAGCCGCTGCCGGGTGTCTGGAGCGCGTCCGGCTCCGAGATCAGCTGCACGCCCGCGCTGGCGAGGTCGGCAGCCAGTTCGTCCACGTCCTCGCGGCTGTCCGCGCCAAACGCGATCAGGTCGAGGCGCTTCTCCTCGGCGCGCCGGACACGGTAGATGAACTGCTCCGGCGATCCCTCGGCGGCGAGGAAGGCGATGTCACGCTCGCCGTCGACTTGCTGCAGACCCCAGACGCCCGAATAGAAATCGACGATCTGGTCGAAGTTGGGGACGGCCACGTCCACGTGCCGAAGGCTGGTCACTCGTGCCATGTTGGTACTCCTGTCTGCGGTGCCGGGTTGCTATGACCCGGCTGGATGAGGGCGTGAAGCGAACGGATCGACGGGTGGCAGGCCCAGCAGCGCCCGGCCGTACCCCTCCGCCAGCGTGTCCCAGTACAGCGCCGTCTGGTGAGCGCCCGCATGGACGTCGCGATGGAAGCGCTGCATCGGCTGCGACGAATACAGCGAGTTGCCGCCGCTCGCGTCGAAGAGGCGGTTGGTGGACTGCAGGCAGAGGCGGGTGACGAAGCCGAAGTTGCGGCGCGCCGTCGCCAGGTAGAGCTCGTCGAGGGCTGCCGGGTCGCTGCTGCGTTCGATCAGATCCCGCGTCGTCGTTCGCACCAGGAGGCGGGCAGCATCGATCTCCGCGGACGATTCCGCGATGCGGAGCTGGAGCGCGACGGATTCGGCAGTGCGCCCGGGACCGGTGCGCCCCTTCAGGTGGCGGACGAACTCATCGAGCGCTCCCTGTGCGATGCCCACGAGTGGCGAGCAGAGCGTGAAGGGCAGCAGCGTCATCGGCGCGACACGGTAGCTGTCGCGCCCATGCAACGCATACGCCGCATCCGTTGGAGCCTGGCGCATGATCGAGCCAACCCGGTGCGCCGGGACGAACGCGTCCTCTACCACGATGTCCTTGCTACCCGTGCCGCGCAGCCCGGAGACGAACCAGGTATCGATGATCTCGTAGTCAGCACGCGGCACGATCGCCATCCGCGGGCCTTCCGCGGTCATCGCGCTGAGCAGGGCCCACGTGCCAGCGTCCGAGCCGCTCGAGAATCCCCAGCGGCCCGAGAGGCGGAAGCCTCCATCAGCCGGCTCCAGGCGGCCCGTCGGAGCGAAGGCGCTCGAGGAGAGCACATCCGGGCCCTCCGCGAAGTACTCATCTTGTGCCTGCTCCGGCCAGAACCCCAGCATCCAGTTGTGGATCGACCAGACCGCATAACACCACGCCGTCGACCCGCAGGACCGGCCGAGTTCCATCGCGACCTCGAACATGAGGTCGATCTCGGCGCCGTTGCCGCCGTACCGCGCCGGCGTGGCGATGCGCATGAGGCCGGCGTCGCGGAGGTCCTCGACGGTCGCGGCCGGGATGTGCCGCAGCTCTTCGGCCTCAGCGGCGCGCTCGGCGAGGACCGGGAGCAGCGCCGATGCACGCTCAAGTAACTGCTCTCGGGTTGCGGTTCGTTCGGAGGTCGTCACCGGGAACACCAGCTTTCTGCCGCCAGGCGGCTGACAGGTGAGGCACCACATCGATCAAGCACCGCGGAGCACCGTCTTCCTGTGATCCGCTTCAAGAGCAGATGGGAGTCACGGCACCACCGCACGTCAGACGCTGACGTTACGCCCGGTTCATTCATTTCACAAATAGATGTTCTGCATAGATGTCATGCACCTGACGAATGAATCGTTCGAGGTTCGGCGCCACTCTGCATCGCGCCGTAGAGCTTCTCGAACGAATCGGACAACGCCTGGGCCGCACTGGTCGTCAGATTCGCGTCCTGCTCGAGGATGGCTCGGATACGTTCGGGCGTGGAGGTTGGTGGCGGTGGTGCAATCTGGTCTGGCGAGGGCTCGCTGGTCTGGCTCACCGGGGCCGACTCCAGGAGGCGGAGTGCGCAGCGGGCGACCTCGCGGGCGAACTCCTGTGAGGTCGCATTCGCCATCAGCTCCGATCCCCACCAGATGAGCATGCCGTGGAACATGGCCGCTGAGAGCGTGGGATCGATGTCTGACCGGTAGCGTCCGCTCTCGATCCCTCGACGGATCGCATCTTCGATCCCGCCCTGGCCCGTGTTGATGATGCGCTCGTGCACGGTGCGGAGTCGCGGGTTGTGGAGTCCGAGAGCGATCATCTCCAGGACGAACCCCGCCGCCGTGTTCTCGGGCGCCAGGAACTGGTCGATGATCTCGTCCAGCGTGTGCGGCGCGCGGCCCTCTGCCAGGTCGCGCTCGAAGCCGTCCATGACCTCCTGCGCCGTCACCAGGAGCGCCGCCTCGATCATCTCCTGCTTATTCGCGAAGTAGTACGCGATAGCGCCCGTGCTCAGCCCGGCCCGCTCCGCGACGTTTCGCATCGTCGTGCGTTCCAGGCCCTCCTCGGCGATCGATGCCATCACAGCGCGCACGACCTGCGCACGTCGCTGCTCCGCGACCGTCACGTCCAGCGTGTTGGGGGCGCTTCGTGTCATCGGTGCTACTCCTGGGGAAGGCCTGCATCCGGTTGTTGGGTGCGCGTTGATCGTCAGACGGCTCAGTCTACCGGCCGGCTGCACGCGTCAGCGAACGACTGAGTGAAAAATATTACGGATGTCTGGTACAGTGCGCGCGATCGCCGTCCCAAGGCGAACGGACGTACCTCAAAGGAGACAACGGCAATGGCCCTCGAATACACGAAGTCAGAGGCGAAAGCGTGGGCGCGCGAACACATGGTGGGGCTGGAGGCGCCCATTCTCCCCTCGTTCACGCCGGATCTGCAGGAGCTGGACGAGGAGGGGATCCGGTACGACGTCAACCATCTGATCGCCAACGGCATGACCTCGATCCTTGCCGCACCCGAGTCGTGCGGGCTGACGTTCGAGGAGCGAAAGCGCTTCGTGGAGATCGTGTGCGACGAGGCGCGCGGGCGTGTGCACACCTCGGTGGCGGTCATGCAGGATACCGTCGAGCAGGACATCGAGATGCTGCAGCACATCGAGCGGGTCGGCGGCACCTTCGCCACGCTCGGGCATCCGGTGCAGTACCACCCGTGGTCACCAGAAGACATCTACGCGATGTACCAGCACATGTGCGAATCGACCAACCTCGGGATCTGCTTCTATGCCGGGCGGCTCCACGTGCGCGAGTATCACCCGAGCCTCTTCCCGCCGGATCTGCTGCCACGGATCGCGGACATCCCCAACGTCGTCGCGATGAAGATCGGCGGCGGCAGCTCGCTTGCGATCACCACGCTCGCGTTCCGCCAGTGCGGCGACAAGATTCTGGTGAACGACCCGATGCCTGAGCGATGGTTCTACACGATCCCGCAGTACGGTCAGCAGTGGGCCGGCGCCGGTCCGTTCTACGCGATGCAAACCCCCGAGCGGCCACGCATGGTCCAGATGTTCAACTACATGCGCGACGGCGAGGTGGACAAGGCGCTGGACATCCACTGGGAGGCGTCGCCACCGGCCGAGGGCATCACCGGCCTGGAGGTCTACTTCCACAACGGCATCCTCAACGCCATCAGCGACAAGTACGCGCACTGGCTACTCGGTGGGAACGGTGGCCTGCTGCGCCAGCCGATCGGCCGCCTCTACGACTACCAGAAGGACCGCATCCGTGGCCATCTGCAGTCGATGGGGTTCGAGGTGCGTGAACCGGAGGAGGAGTTCTACGTTGGCCGCTCAAACTACGCGAAGGGCGCACGCTTGAGCCGCTACGACGCCGCGCTCGTGCGGAGCTGACGGGCGGGGATCTGGAGCGGGCTGTCCCGCACGGTAACGTGCTCGGGCAGCCCGCTGTTAGCGACGGCTACAGGTCGATACGCCGGTAGAGCAGCCGCCACAGGGTGTCGTGCTGTTCCCAGGTAGGCGGGCCTGACGATAGCGGGCTTCGATCCGTTGTCGGGGCGTTGGGCTGTTGTTGCTGCGCCACCGTCGATGCCTCGTCCGCCTCGTAGAGGGCGCAGAACTGCGGGCATCCCGGCTCCGGGTGGCGGAACTCCCGGTGGAGCTCGAAGCGCGTCGCACGATGGAAATCGCGATACGCCATCACCTCTGGCACATGGATGTCAGTGTAGAACTCGTTGAACTCGGCCAGCCCCGCGGCATCGGTGTCCGGTGGCACGTTCATCCCGACGAGGTAGATGGAGTGCGGAGGCTCCGTCGTTGTCCCGTGCTGAGCGAGGCGGTGCCAGATCATCCGCCACATCATCTCTGCCCCCGCCCAGGCCGCGGGCCCCGATGTGTAGGTGGGGCGCCCCTCGGGCGGGCCGTCGTTTCGCTCCGTGTAGACGCGAGCGGCCGCTTCATCCTCCAGCTCATACATCGCCAGCCACCGAGGTCCGAAGTCCCCCCGTGGATCGGGTTGCAGAAGCTCATAGCGCGTGGCGCGGATGAACCCGGGGTTCTCCGCGAGGACCTCAGGGACGTGAACCTCGCTATAGAACTGGCTGAACTCTGCCGCCTCGGCCTCACTGGCGGTGGGGGGCGTGTTCATCCCGACCCAGTACATGAACGGTGTGGTGAAGACTTCTGAGGTCATGCCCTACTCCCTGGCTGCTCTTCAACTCGTCGCAGGAACGCCAGCACCGCATCGTTGAATGTCGCGGGCTGCTCCCAGTAGGCAGAGTGGCCGGCCTCCGGGATCACCACCGCCTCGGCATGCGGCATCCGAGCCGCGAGCTGTTCCTGTACCGGGGGTGGAGCGTAGAGGTCAGCGCCGCCGGTGAGGAGCAGGGTCGGGCACGCGATGGTTTCCATCATCGCTAGCGTGAGCTGGTTGCGGGTGGGCTGCGAGGGCGCCGGAGCCGCCGGTTGTCCCTCGTGCTCGATCTCCAGCCAGCGTGCGACCCCCTCGGGATTCGCGGCGCGGTACCACGGACCGAGCTCGCGGAAGTCTGGCGGCAACGCGTTGAACTGCGGCTGCGGGCGCAGTGCGGAGGTCATTGCGACGAACTCGGGATCCTGGACGCCATACATACTGTTGGCCGCCACCAGGCTGC
>JBJHDC010000079.1:0-13421 GCA_050486345.1 Dehalococcoidia bacterium
CCCTCAGACTCCGGGGTGGCCATCGTGCGCTGCGGGAAGGGCTGGTAGGGGTGGCGCTCAAGAGCGGCGATATCGAGGTCGATGCCGATGCCGGGGCGCTCCGGCACGTCGATGTAGCTATCGACGACCTCGAAGGGCACGTCCGCGATCTCGCGACCGAGGGCTTCCACGTTGAGGAAGTACTCGGTGATGAGGAAGTTCGGCATCACTGCGGAGACCTGCAGCGTGGCGGCGAGGCCGACCGTGGTGCTGTTGTAGTTGTGCGGCGAGACGACGACGTAGTACGGCTCCGCCATGGCGCCGATCTCCTTGAGCTCGAGGATGCCGCCGACGTTGCAGACGTCCGGGTTGATGATGTCGGCGGCGCGGCGCTCGAAGACCTCGCGGAACTCGAACTTGGTGTAGAGCTCCTCGCCGGTCATGACGGGGATGTTGATCTGGCTGCGCGCCTCGGCGAGGGCGGGGACGTTCTCGGCCAGCACCGGCTCCTCGAACCAGAAGGGGCGGTACTGCTCCATGGCCTTCGCCATGCGCACGGCGTGCATGGGTGCGAGGCGGCGGTGGATCTCGACGAGCACCTCGACATCGGGGCCGACGGCCTCGCGCACGACGGCGACGCGGCGGACGGCCTCCTCCTCGGTCTCGCGCGAGATGTAGGTGCGCCAGGGGCCGGGGACGGGGTCGAACTTCATGGCGGTGAATCCGCGCGCGACGACCTCCTGGGCGCTGGCTGCGAGCTCCTCGTGGCTGCTGCTGCGCGCCCAGCCGTTGGCGTAGACGCGGATGCGGGAGCGACATGCGCCGCCGAGGAGCTCATGCACCGGCGCGCCGAGGCGCTTGCCGGCGAGGTCCCACATCGCCTGCTCGATGCCGCTGATGGCGGAGTAGTAGTCCATGGAGCCACGGCGCGCGGCGAAATCGTTGAAGGCGGTGTCGGTGAACTGCTTGATGTGGCGCGCGTCACGGCCGAGCACGTAGCGCTTCAGCTGGTCAACGTGCGCGACGATCTGCGTGTCACGGTCGGACTGGGTGTAGCACTCGCCCCACCCGTGGAGGCCGTCGGAGGTTTCGAGGCGGACGAAGAGGAGGTTCTTGCCTCGGCCGGGGTGGACGAGGAACGTACGCAGGTCGGTAATCGTCGTGGTTGCGATGGGGCATCACCTCAATTGTGCGGAGCGAGGGTGGCCGCCTCGAAGCAATAGGAGGCGCGGACATTCTAGGTGCGCCAAGTCAAATGGACAGGCACCTGTTCACAGTAGTGGACAATCGGCCCCCACACCGTGGACGGCGAACGATCGGGCACCGGCCAGTTTGAAGATGTCAGTGTACTCTGGCATCCACGATGATTCCGGTCTGGGGCGCCCATGGACGAACACCGATGTAACGACTGCGGACTCTTCGCACAACAGAACATCGCAGGTGATGTGGTCGAGGCCTTCCGTAGCTACCGAGACAAACCAAGCGAATTCCTCAACGATCGCCGGTTTCTGCCACTTTGCACGCTATATATCCGAGACTTCAAGAAAGACTTCGAAGCGAAGATTGCGGAGCTCGATTCTTCACCTGAGCCCACAGAGGGAAATGGCGTGGCAGGTCTGTCAAGGAGTGCTCGGAGCTCCTACGCCATGGAGTTCGTGATCTCGTCCCCGTATAAGTGCGACCACTGGGATCCATACATCCCTGGTACCCCACCGAAGGAGCACTGGGATAGGCGGAACCGAGAGCGCGTCTTTGAACGTGAGGAGCGACGTGATGCGCTCGCTGCGGAACGCCATCGTGAGCAGATGGATGCACTGAAAGGCCAACATCGAAGGGAGCTCTTTGTCTTCGGTGGAGTCATCGCCGTTGCAACCGTGGTGGGCGCACTTATTCAGGCTTCCTGGATTCGACAGCCGGGCTGGTGGCCGTAGCAGCGCCAGGCAATCACAGGTGGCCGCCATCGCCAACTACAGTGGGTCAGCCTGACACAGCACCTCGATCACCTCGCCGGGGGATGCCAGTTCGCGGAGGCGGATGAGGAGAGCAGCGGTGGTGATGAGGCGGCCCGGTTTCACGACTACCTGCGCGAAGCGGGCGAAGCGCGCATCCAGCTCGCGCTCAGCCTCGAGGCGGGCGGCGGCATCGAGGGGTGCGTAGGTCTCGGCGACGCGCCAGGCGGCGTCGCGGGCGCGGCGCATGCTGAAGTTGACCACCGCGTCGTCCTTGCGGCCGCCGACCTGGTCGAGGATGCCCAGCCAGGGCGACACAACCGCCATGCGGCGCTGGATGACCTCGAAGAGCTCTGCGAGCACGTCGTTGATTTCGAAGAAATCATCGCGGACACGTGCGAGGTCGTCGTCATCGGCGACCTCGGCGGCGGCGATGCCGAGGTCGAAGTTGATGTGGGCGTTCATGCCCAGCATGAGGTGCTGGAGGATGAGCGGTCGCCAGTGGTCGGCGGTCTCAAAGGCGACGACCCAGGACTGTGGTGCGGGCTCTCCGGCTCGGTAGCGTTCCAGCGCGACGAGGTAGCGGCCCGCGAAGTGGCAGGCGAGCCGCTCCAGCCGCGCGCCATCGCGGAACCGCTCACGCTCGATGTCGGCGCGGACGCGCTCTGTCATTAGCGTGTAGAGCGCCGCGAAGTAGCCGACGCGGTCGTTGCGGGCCGCGCAGTCCTCCGCGACGCCGCGCAATTCCGTGCACAGGCGGTCGATCGTGTCGATGGACAGTTCAGACCTCCCGGAGTTCACCGGCCCCTGCTCGCTCGCGGAGTCTAGAAGCCGCGGGCGCGGTGGTCGAGCGCCCCCGGTCCTCGGCGGACCTCAGCGCTCCGGGCGCGCGTCGATGCGGCTGTCATCGATGGTGACCAGGTGCTCGCGGGTCCAGACGGCCAGCATGCCGGCCTGAGCAGCGCCCTTGATCCGCGCGGGCGCCGCAGGATCCTCGGCGAGCGTGCCGAAGCCCCACTCCGCTAGCTGCGCCTGGATCTCCTGCTCTGTCATGGAGGCGGCTTCCGGGGGCGCGAGCGGAGCATCGATCTCCTTCTGGATCGTCTCCCGAGCGATCACGCAGCCGACCGGCTCAGCGAAGAGCGTCGCCGCGTCCACCTGCGCTGCGCGCCATTCAGGCGACGCGGCTGCCGCGTGGAGCGAGGCGAGGTCGTCGAACCAGAGCTCGGAGAAGCCATCGTGCGTCATCGGTCGCGAGGCGATCGCTCCGAGGTCCGCGTGATTCTGCACGTAACGGCGGAGGCCGGGCAGCTTCACTATCAGTTCGGACAGGACCTCCAGCCAGTGCTCGAAGAACTCCGGGTGAGACAGACCCGGCTTGCGAGCGACCACGAAGAGCGCCTTCACCATCTCTGGCGCGGTCTCCCCATCCAGCACCACCTGCTCCGTGGCAGCGACGGAGGCCCGCTTCTGGTGCCTCGGCCAGTCCGGAATGCGATCGAAGAGCTGACGATCGTCCTTGATCACTTCCTCACGCAGGGCCTGCACCTCGCGCGGGCTGGATTCGTTGACGACGAAATCCTCGTGAGTGTCGAACCAGAACATCGACAGGCCGTCCCACGTGGGTGCGGGGTTCCCTCCGTACGCCTCCGGGAGTGTGAGGTGTTGCACGTATCGGCGGAGGGCGCGGGTCTGCGAGAAGAGCGGCCCGTGACTCTCGCGCCAGTAGTGATGGAACTCCTCCAGCGTGCGGTTCGTCGGGTGCCGCAGAGCGGGGGATGCGACCTTGATCATCCTGACCTCACTTCGAATCGTGGCATTGTCGTCCAGAAACCGGCACGCCTCTGGCGGCACAGTGGCCCCACTATGCCACCGGACGCTGATTCGAGGTGATGCGAGGGCACAGATCGCGCAAGTACCTCGACCTGTATCGTGATGGCATCATCCCAGACCCCTGGCGCGGCCCCGCGATCTCCCGGCGATGGCCCCCACCGCAGTACTGAGTGCGATGAACGAACACCCACCCCCGAAGAGACGTTCTGCGCGGCGCATCCCCGGGCGCGCGGTCGTGGCGACTGCGGGCGTCCTCGTGGCGCTGCTGGTCCTGATGTTCGGGGCGGCGTGGTGGGTGGCGGACCAGGTGTGGGATGGGGCGTTCCCGATCCGGTACGAGGAGCACCGCTACGACATCGAGGTCATCAGTTACGACGAGGCGCGGGGGACGGTGGTCCTGCGGGCGCCTCGGAACCTTGATGTGAGCCTGCCCGGCAGCTTTGGCCTGGAGTGGGAGGACGGCTACGGGGCGCTGGGCACGGTCCTCGATGTGGACGGCGACGACATCGAGCGGGAGTTCGAGGTGCTGATCGGGGAGCCGCCGGGGGACCTCGCGCGCATCGACGGTGGGGCGCTGCCGGGGGACCCGTGGTTTGCGCACGGACTGGAGTTTGAGGATGTCACCTACCCGGCGGAGCAGGGACTGCTGCCGGCGTGGTTCATCCCGGGTGACCGCGACACGTGGGTGATCGTCGTGCACGGGCGTACCTCGGACCGTCGCGAGGCGCTGCGGCTGCTCCCGGCGTTCGCGGCGCATGACCTGCCGGTGCTGGTGATCACCTACCGGAACGATCGCGAGGTGGGCGCGGAGCCGGGGGCCGTGTTCGCGTACGGCACCACGGAGTGGGCCGACCTGGAGGGCGCGGTGCAGTTCGCGCTGGATGAGGGCGCCGATGATGTACTGCTGGTGGGGTACAGCATGGGTGGGGCGATTGCGGTGAGTTTCCTCTATCGCTCAGAACTGGCGGAGCACACCCGTGCGGTGATCCTTGATGCGCCGGCGCTGAGCCTGGCGGCGGCGGGTGACCTGCAGATGCGTGATGGGGGAGTACCGGGGTTTCTGACGCGGCCGCTACGTGCCTTCGCGGCGTGGCGGCACGACATCGACTGGGAGGCGACCAACTACCTGCCGGACGCGGACGCGTTGGAAGCGCCGATCCTGCTCATGCACGGCGACGCTGATCGCACCGTGCCTGTGGAAACCTCGCGCGAGCTGGCACGGCTACGGCCGGACATCGTGACGTACCTGGAGCTCCCGGGCGTGGGGCACGTGCGCGGGTGGAACGAAGCGCAGATCGAATACCTCGACGCGGTCGAGGCATTCCTGGCGCGGGTGCTGGACGAGGCTGTGGGGACACCGCGCTGAGGGAGTGGCACTCCCTCAGCGCGGGGGAATCGCTAGTGCTCTCCACCCTTGTGCAGCGTCTCGCCGCGCTTCTCCTCGAGACGACCGAGCGCACGGCCCTTGTCCGGGTGCGGGTCCTTGACCAGACCGTAGATCTCGCGGCCCTCGTGGTCTTCGGGAAGGTATTCGGTGATGGGCACGCCATCCTCAGTTACGAAGAGCAGTCAGTGGCAGTACTTCCAGCGCTGCATCTCTTCGCAGGCGCAGATCCACTCCTTGCGGGCGACCTCCGCCTCCTTGTCTACATAGAAGTTACACGGACAGAGCGGCTTGCCCAGCTCATCGACATGCTTCGCGAGGCCGATGACGAGGAACTCCGTGATCTCCGGGTGCGGGTGCAGGTAGGTGCCGCTCTTCTCAGCGAACTTCTCCACGAAGCGCTGCATCTTCGCGATGCTCTCCGGAGATGCCTGAGCGCGGTCGGCGTCGCTTGGCTGGTCGAGGGTCATCGCTGCTCCCTGCATCGCGGTCGACTGACGGTGACGGATCGTTTCAACTGACGCTCGCCATTGTCTGCCAATAGCGGCGATTCGTTCCAGATACCCCCACCTTACTATCTGAACGCTACCGCGGGCTCCATCGGACCTGTGTTGCAGAGCCTGCGGTGACGGCGAAGGGCAGGCTACTGGCGCCCGTCCACCTCGAGCGGGTCGGCGGCTTGCAGGTTGGCGAGGGCGACTTCGTCCGGGAAATCGATGGTCTCTCGCTGGCCCGGGCGTAGCAGGGTGTCGTAGAGGAATGCGCCGATCGGACCGCCGATGAGGGGGCCGACGATGTAGATCCAGAATCCGTTACGCGGCCCGGGTATGGCGACGTCTCCCCATCCGGCGAGGAACGCGACGATGCGCGGGCCGAAGTCGCGCGCCGGGTTCCAGCCGGCCTGCGTGAGCGGCGCGAAGATGCTGATGAGGACGGCAACGGTGAAGCCGATGAAGAACGGCGTCATCCACATCGGACGCGCCTCATTGCGGTGATCGACCAGCGCGAAGATGACGAAGACGAGCACGGCTGTACCGAGGGCTTCAACGCCCATGGCGGCGAACGGGGAGATGAGGGCGTGCGCGGCGGAGTCGGTGCCGAACATGGCGGGGTTCGGGAAGTACTGCCCAAAGACCATCGCGGACGCTTCGCTGCCGGGTCCGCCGCGGGTGAGGCCGTGCTCGACGTTGAAGCGATCGATGAATGAGCCGAAGACGATGAGGACCACCAGTCCTGCGAGGACGGCGCCCAGGAGCTGCGCCCCCCAGTAGGGAAGCAGGCGGGCGCGGGGGAAATCGTGCGGGCGGAAGATGGCGAAGGCGAGTGAGACCGCCGGGTTGAGGTGGGCGCCGGAGACGGCCGCGGTGACGTAGATGGCGATGGTGACGCCGAAGCCCCAGACCACCGCGACCTGCCAGAGCCCCGTCTGTGCCCCGGTGAGCACGGCGGTGGCCACGGAACCGATGCCGAAGAGCACCAGCAGGAACGTGCCGATGACCTCGGCGAGGTAGACGCGCGCAGGTGAGGTCATGGCCTACTCCGCCGGGACGCCGAGCTCCTCCAGGAGCCCTCGCACCCGCTGTTCGATCTCGTCGCGAACGCCGCGGACCATACCGAGCGGCTGGCCGGCGGGGTCATCGAGCTCCCAGTCTACGTAGCGGACGCCGGGGACCACGGGGCAGGCGTCGCCGCAGCCCATGGTGACGACCACGTCCACCGCCCGTACCACCTCGTCCGTCCAGGGCTTGGGGTACTCGGTGGAGATATCGATGCCGACCTCGGACATCGCTTCCACGGCGGCGGGATTGAGTGAGTTGCCGGGCTCCGAGCCGCCGGAGTAGACCTGCACGCGGCCGCCGCCGAGGCGCTTCAGCCACCCGGCAGCCATCTGAGAGCGGCCGGCGTTGTGGGTGCAGAGGAACAGGACGCTTGGCATCGTGGCCTCGACCTTCCCTTCCACGCGCGCCAGAGCCTGCAGCCGCTCTCGCGCGAACCGCTCCGCGAAGAGCGGGATATATGACTCCACGCGGGACGGCTTCATTGCCTCCGCGGATTCTTCGAGCAGTCGATGGACGGTCTCGCGGTTGAAGATCCCGCGGAACTCCTCGCTCAACCGGTCCGCGGCGTGTTCGATCTCCATCACGGCGCGGTCGGGGAGCACGATGGTGCCGCCGTCCTGCTGCTGATTGCTCATTGAATACCCCCTACATCAAGAACTGATTCACGCGGCCGCCGCTGGCCGCACGTACTGTTGAAGCGCATCGATACGGCTGCGGATTTCCACGATTGCCGCGTCAAAGGCGCGCTCGTCTGCTGTTGCTGCCGGGTCCGGGATGGACCAGTGCAGGCGGAGCGGACTGCCGGGCGCCGTCATCGCTTCGTTTGCCTCGTCACACACCGTCACCAGCAGATCGGGCATGTCCACGTGGGGATTGAGGGCGCGCGGCGTCATGCCCTCGAGCGCGAGGCCGTGGCGTGCTGCTGCCTCGACCGCCATCGGGTGCACCTCGGCGCCGGGGTGGGTGCCGGCGGAGTCGGCGGGGACCGTGGAGCGCTCACGCCAGAGGGCGACGGCGAGCGGGGAGCGGGCGGAGTTCGCGGTGCACACGAAGAGCACGGAGTGCGGGGTCACGGTTGGGATCGCGAGGCCGAGCTCGGCAATGACCTGCAGACGAAGGCGAACGTAGCGGCGACGGCGATCGCCAGCGGAGCGGGTGACCTCGATGACGCCAGCGCGCTCCAGCGTGAGCAGGTGGTGGGCGAGCAGGTTGGAGCGAATCCCCAGTAATTCCGCGAGATACGAAGGTGAGCGGTCCGACATCACGAGCGAGTCCACGATCGCGAGGCGGTGCGTGTCAGCCAGGGCGGCGTGGATGCGGGCGCGGCGTTCCAGGGTGGTGCGCGGATCGTCGGCGGGCGGCTCGGGGTTGGGCATGGGCAAGCATCCCTGCGGTCTTAACTGGGCATTAACTGTGGGCGCGTTAACTACTCTCATAGTGTTGGCGGGCCCAAGATATGTCAATACTCGTTGAGATACAACACGGACGAGAGAAGCAGAGGGAGATTACCACTCCATGAATAACGGATTGAGATCATGGATCTCAGGGCGATCCAGCTATCGCCTGTGGATCGCCATCGCAGGCCTGGCCCTGCTGTTGTTCGTGGCCGCTGCGTGCGGCGACGACGATGACAACGGCACACCAGCACCAACCACACCACCAGCAACCACCACACCTTCTACCCCAGACGGAAGCCCGCCGCCGGTGCAGACGCCACCACCGGACGCAGAGCTGGACTCCATCCCGCGCACCACCGACCGCAGCATGACCATCAACGGCGGCGGCGCGACGTTCCCGAACGTGCTCTACTCGGCCTGGTCGGATGAGTACATCGCCCTGAACTCCGGCATCCGCATCAACTACCAGTCCATCGGTTCCGGCGGCGGCATTCGTGGCGTCATCGACCGTACGTTCGACTATGGCGCGACGGACGGCCCAATGAACGAGGAGCAGAAGGAAGAGGCCGGCGCCAAGGTCTGGCACATTCCGATGGCGATGGGCGCCGTGGTTCCGGCCTACAACCTGCCCGGCAACCCGCAGCTGCGGTTCTCGCAGGACACGATCGCAGGCATCTACCTTGGTGACATCACGGTCTGGAATGACCCGGCGATCGTCGAGGACAACCCGGACGTGGATCTGCCCGACATGGACATCGCGGTGGTGCACCGCTCGGACGGCTCCGGCACCACCTTCATCTGGGTGGACTTCCTGGCCGCCATCAGTGACGAATGGCGTGAGAACGTCGGCGTCGCGACCTCGGTGAACTGGCCGACCGGCATCGGTGCGAACGGCAACGAAGGCGTGGCGAACCAGGTGCGGCAGATTCCGGGCGGTATCGGCTACGTTGAGCTGGCCTACGCGGTGCAGAACAACATTCCGGCCGGCATCCTCCAGAATCAGGCTGGCAACTGGATCGAACCCACGTTTGAGACCGTCTCCGCAGCCGCAGGCGGCATGATTGCGGCCGGTGAGTTCCCGGAAGACATGGAGGCGCGCGTGGTGAATGCCCCGGGCGAGAACTCCTACCCATCCGCCGGGTTCACCTGGACCCTGCTCTACGAAGACCTGGACGAAATTCCGGGTATGACCCTGGAGCGCGCGCAGGAGATCATTCGCTACCACCTCTGGAGCCTGGACCCGGATGGTGGACAGCAGTTCAACATCCCGCTGTACTACGGTCCGTTGGACCCGCTGGTGCAGGAGTTTGCCCGCGAGGCGTTGAAGAACATCAAGTTCAACGGCGAACCGGTATGGGAGACGATGCTCCCGTAGGGCTGCAGCGGCTATCATCCCCAACCGTGGGGCCGGCGAGGCTCATTGCCTCCTGGCCCCACGGCCCTATCCTCCTCCCCCCATCATCAGGCTGAGTCAGACGGGCAGGTGCCGATGACTTCCACCACTGCCGGAGAACGCGGGTTCAGCGCCTGGGCGCGCCGCCGTATGCGGCGGGCATTCTCCGGAAACCGTGGCGATGTGATCTTCCGCAGCATCGCCCTTCTGTTCACCATTTTCATCCTGGTTCTCGCGTTCATGATGACGTACGAGATCTGGGACAGCTCCCGACCCTCAATCAAAGAGTTCGGCTTCTTCGCGTTCATGTCCTCGACCGCCTGGGACCCGGTGTTCCGTGATTTCGGGGCATTACACGTGGCGGTGGGGACGATTGTCTCCGCGTTCATCGCGGTCGTAATCGCGGTTCCGATCGCCATCGGGATCGCGCTGTTCATTTCGGAGCTGGCGCCACCCTGGTTGCGAGGGCCGGTGGCGTTCCTCGTTGACATCCTCGCGGCGATTCCTTCGATTGTGTACGGGCTCTGGGGCTTCTTCGTGCTGGTCCCCTTCATGTTCACGACCCTGAACCCATTCCTCATCGAATGGTTCGGGTGGACGGGCCTCTTTGCTCGACCGCAGTTCGGTGTGAGCATGCTGGCAGCCGGCATTGTGCTGGCGATCATGATCGTGCCGATCATCAGCGCGGTGGCGCGTGAGGTGATTGCCCAGGTGCCGAGCGAACAGTCGGAGGCGATGCTCGCGCTGGGGGCGACCCGCTGGGAGGCGATCTGGAAGGTCATCCTGCCCTACGCGCGCACGGGCATTGTCGGCGCGGTGATCCTCGGCCTGGCGCGCGCCATCGGAGAGACGATGGCTGTGACGATGGTGATTGGTAACCGCATTGCACTGGATGAGAACCTGCTCGCACCGAATGCCACGATGGCGAGCCTGATCGCCAGTGAGTTCCGTGAGGCCACGTACAGCCTCTACGTCTCGGCGCTCATTCACGTGGCGCTGGTGCTGCTGCTGATTTCACTGACGGTGAACGTGATCGCGCGCCTGCTGGTCTGGCAGTCGACGCGACGTCTGCAGGGAGCCCGCACATGATGCAGGGAAACTATGCGTCCTCCGGCCGCTACCGCTTCCGGCGTGGTCTGAATGCGGTGATGCTGGCCCTCGCCGGTGCGAGTGCAGCCGTTGCGATCCTGATGATGGCCCTCATCATGGGTTATGTCCTCTATCGTGGGGGGCAGGCACTGGACTGGGCCTTCTTCACGGACACGCCCAAGGCCCTGGGCACCGAGGGCGGCGGGATGTCGAACGCGATGATCGGATCGCTCATCCTGCTTGCCATCGCGTCGCTGATTGCGTTACCGGTGGGATTCTTCTCCGGCATCTACCTGTCGGAGTACTCCAATGGGCGGCTGGCGGATGTCGTCCGCTTTGTGACGGAAACACTTGCCGGCATCCCCTCGATCGTGGTGGGTATCTTCGTCTACGCGCTGCTGGTGCGGCCGATGGGCGGCTACTCCGCGATTGCGGGCGGCGTGGCGCTGGCGATCATCATGATCCCGATCTTCGCCCGTGCCGCGGAAGAGGCGCTGCGCACGGTGCCGTTCTCGCTGCGGGAGGCGGCGCTAGCGCTGGGAACGCCCTCGTGGCGGGTCGTGCTGCGGGTGGTGGTGCCCTCCGCGGGCCCGGGATTGATCACGGCGTTCATGCTCGCGCTGGCGCGGGCCGGCGGGGAGACAGCGCCGCTGATGTTCACCGCCTTTGGCAACCGGTTCCACTTTGACGGGCTGACGCAGCCCATTGCCGCGTTGCCGCTGCAGATTTACACGTATGCCATTGGGCCGTATGACGAGTGGCACCGGCAGGCCTGGGCGGGCTCCCTGGTACTGGTAGTGATGACCGTAGGCATCATTGCGGTGGTCAGGCTGGCGTACCGCAACATCCAGATCGAACGCTAGAGCGTCTAGAGGTACATGATGACGAATGAAGTGCAGACAACCGAAACGTCGCCCGCGACGGTGAGCGATCAGGCTCCCCAAGAGCCGGTGATGATGCCGGACCTCTCCCCCACCGGCGATGAGCAGCCCGAGAGCGGATGGTTAGAGACCAAGGATCTGGAGGCCCGGTACCGCAACTTCACGGCGGTGGCTCCTATCTCGCTCACCATTGCCTCGCGCAAGGTGACGGCGATCATCGGTCCATCCGGCTGCGGCAAGTCGACGTTCCTGCGCTGCCTGAACCGCATGCACGAGACGGCGCGCGGTGCGAACGCCCGCGGCGATGTGCTGCTGGACGGTGAGAGCATCTACGGCGAGCAGGTGGACCCGGTGCTGGTGCGCCGCAAGATCGGGATGGTGTTCCAGAAGCCGAACCCGTTCCCGACGATGTCGATCTACGACAACGTGGCGGCGGGCATCAAGATCAACGGCCTGCGCCGGGGCCGTGACCTGGACGAGCTGGTGGAGGACTCGTTACGGCGGGCTGCACTCTGGGACGAGGTGAAGGACAAGCTGAACCAGTCCGGGAGCGCGCTCTCCGGCGGTCAGCAGCAGCGCCTGTGCATCGCTCGCGCGCTGGCTGTTGAGCCCGAGGTGCTGCTGATGGACGAGCCGTGTTCCGCGCTCGACCCGATCGCGACCCTGGCCATTGAGGACCTGATTCGCCAGCTGGCGCCGAACGTAACCATCGTCATTGTCACGCACAACATGCAGCAGGCCTCGCGCGTGTCGGACAACACGGCGTTCTTCCTGATGAACGAGGAGCGGGCGGGGACGCTGGTGGAGTACGGCTCCACGCAGGAGTTGTTCACCAACCCGCGCGAGAAGCGCACCGAGGATTACATCACCGGCCGCTTCGGCTAGCGCACCGCCTCCGTCGGGAGGCTCGCCGCACCAACAGTACGCCCCGGGCCCCCGGGGCGTTGTTGTGTTTGCGCGTGCGGTCACTGCATATCCTCAGAGTCCCAGTCTCCGCGCCGCGTTCACGGCGTCCTTCGACAGGGCTTTCTGGATGAGCGCTACGTGCGGGGCCCAGGATGAACGGCGATCGGGATTCCGAGAGCAGGAATAGCTCTGATGTCGCCACTTCTCGGGTTATTCGCACCCTAACGGGAGTCGCGCAGGGCTTCGCGGCCCTCCTCGCCACCTTCCACGTTCGTGCCGCGCGCGAAGGGGATACCGACATAGACGGCGGCGCGCGCAACGACGTGGGCGGCGACGGGGGAGGTGAGGAGGAAAAACGCGAGGCCGGCTACGGCGCGCATGGCGATGCTGTAGTCGAGGAAGAAGACGGCGCCCGCGATGAAACAGGCGCCGGCGCCCGCTGTCACGGCCTTACTGGCGGCGGAGATGCGGGTGTAGATGTCCGGCATGCGGATGAGCGCCGCGCCGGCGAGCAGCAGGAACGCCGCACCCATGATGAAGAATACGCTGGCGATCACCTCAGGCATCGTCGGTGCCTCGCTCTTCCATGAAGTGCGCTACGGCCATGGTGGCCACGAATGAGACCAGGGCGATGGCGAGGCCGACATCGATCATCACGGCCTGCCCGGTGCGTACCGCGCCGAGGATGGTGAGGCCCACCACCACCGCCGCGAAGACATCGAGCGCGACGACGCGATCGAGCATGTAGGGGCCGCGGATGAGGCGCACGATGCAACCGATCGCGGCGAGCACCATCATCACCGCGGCGATCACGATGGCGACATCGAGGACGGTTTCGCTCATCGGAGGACCTCCAGCACGCGTCGCTCAAAGCCGTGCTTGATGGCAAGCTTCGCGAACTCCGCATCGCGGCCGCGGAGACGGCTCTGAGAGTTGAGGATGGCGCGGTGGGTAAGCACGTACGGCGCCAGGTACTTCACGTCGTCGGGTAAGACATAGTCACGGCCGCGCACGGCCGCCAGGGCACGCGCTCCTCGATAAAGGTTGAGGC
>JBJHDC010000080.1:0-13240 GCA_050486345.1 Dehalococcoidia bacterium
TGGCGGACCGGCGCCAGGCACGGTGTACATCACGAGCCCGGGCCAGAACGCAAGCGTTTCAGGCCAGGTCGCGATCACCGGTTCAGCGGACACCGTTGGCTTCGTCGGCTACAACCTCCAGTACGGAGCAGGCAACCAGCCGTCGTCGTGGACCTCAATTGCTCAGGGCTCCGAGCCAGTGGTGAACGGCCAGATTGCGACGTGGGACACGAGCCCGCTCGCTGATGGCGTGTACACGCTCCGGCTGCTGGTGATCAATGAGTTCTTCCTGAACACGGAGTTCCGCGTCACCGTGGTCATCGCGAACGGCGGTGGTGGCTAGCCTCCGGGCATGTGTCGACAGTCTCGAGGAAATCAGAGCGAGGCCCGACGGCTGAATGGAGTCGCCGGGCCTCGCTGATCGGTTCACTATTGACCGTACCGGGCCGTGTCTCAGAATGTGATTGATGTCACAAACAACCGCAACGCCACCGCGCGAGTTCGAAGTCACGGTGCCGGCCGCACCCACCCAGCTGCGTGGGTCACGTCCTGGTGATGTGCGCGTGCGTGTGGCGCGTCTACCTCGCCCGGTTGCTGGTGGCCGGGTCTCAGCCTTCGTTCGTCGCGCGTTCTGCGCGTAGCTCCGCCAGCAGCGCCTCGACGTCTGCCCTCGAGGTCACCTCACGCATCAGCTCAACGAACTCCGTCAGCGAGTCCGACAGTTCGCGGATCTCATGGATCTGACTGCCCAGGGGGTCCACGGCATCCGGTCGGGCGGCATAGGTGCCGGTCCACGCGAAGAACGCCTGGTTGATCCGCCGGAAGAAGAACCCGTCCTCCTGTAGCTCATCCCGAACTGTCGCCATCCGTGCCTCAGCGGCCTCGACATCACCGCGTTCCAGCAGCTCATCCACCTCCACCCGCAGCTCGCGGAGTGTTTCGAAGTAGACGGGCGTCGTTGGCGCTGGCTGGGGACCCGGCGGGGCAGCCGGCGGTGGGTCCGGCTGCGTCGGGTCGCCGAATCGCTCCATCACCAGGTCAGCTACCTCGTCACCGACAATGTCCGCCACCGTCTCGTTGATCGTCGTGAGATCAGAGGAGGCGAAGTAGCGGATGCCCAGCGGGTAGAAGAAGAGGTAATGGTGTACCCACTCGTGCGCAGCGGTTTCCACCGTGGATCGATACGTTCGCACCGTCACCATCGCGGGATAGGTCGCGAGGCCACCCGCACCCACGACCAGCGCGGAACGATCGGGGTTCCGGTCTTCCGTGCGCTCCTCGATGGCCTCGAGTTCGCTCGAGGTGAGATTGGGGCGCAGCAGGTCCACGCTGGCACGCCGGATCTCCCCACGTGGTGACTGCACCAGCACGCGGGGCGGGGTGGTGAGCTGAATCGCCACCGGCGGGAACACCGAGCCGGGCAGCCGGAGGCGCGCGCTCAGGCCGAGGTCCGCCAACACCGCATCGATCCGGCCTTCGATCGCCCGCTCCACCGTGTTTTTCAACCGGCGCGCCTCATCCGAGGTCGGATCGTTCAGTTCGAAGTACCGCGCCAGGGCGTCCTCGGACGCCGGGTCGTCCCGCAGTGGCGCCCCGACGTGGAACAGCCACTTCCCCCAGAGCGCGGTGCGCTCGAACCGCACGAGGTCAAAGCGATCCCCGGCCACCGAGTCTCGCAACAGGAACACACCAACGACCACCACGAACCCCACCAGCGCGCCCGCAGCAGCGGCGGCCACGCCCTGCCGGGTGCGCGATGTCCAGTTCGATGGCTTCAGTCGCGAGAATCTGCTCTGCGCAGTCATATCCCTACTCTATCCGAGGCGCGGCGAGTTGGAGACCCGGTATCAGCGTGCATCCGACGGCTGCAGCGGTGCATCATGGTCCTATGCCTGCAAGTGCCTCAGAAGCCCACGCTGGCTCATCCGCCGATGCGCCCGATGCCGTTCACCGGCGGCAGCGGGCGCTCGCGCTGCTGATCGACTTCGCATGGCTTGGATTGGGCCTCGTGTGCGCGGTCATCGTCGCGTTCCTGGTGTTGCTCGTCCGCACCGAATGGGGCCGCTACGACCCCGGCGATGGTGATTCGCTGGTAGCAGCGGCGCTCATCGCAGCAGTGGTGCCGGGGTGGTATGCGTGGCTCGCCGCTGGCGCGATCTGGGACGCCAGCACACCGGGACAACGGACGGTCGGGCTGCTGGTGCTCGCGCCACTCTCACGGCGGCGACTCGCTCGCATCGGCCGGTTCCTCGTGCACCCGGTATCGGTCCCAATCTGGCTCTGGCTGGCCGTCGGCGCAGCCCTCGCAACTCTTCCGTGGCTCCCGCTCCTCTTCGCGGCAATCGCGGTTACGATGTTGATCGTCGCAGCTGTGAGCGCCGGGTTGGTCATTCGACGGCCTGCGGCGCGCGCGATTCATGACCACGTGGGGGGTACCGTCATCACCCGCAATCCCGCTCACCGCAACGCCGCCGCCCAACGCATGACCACCCGCAACGAGGGAGCGCTGTCTTGACCCTGGGGAGGCGTGACGAGTTCTACGAGCGCGAGGACTTCGACGAGTCGGACTACGACTACGAGTACGACGATCTGGACGTACGCCCGGTCGGACGTGGCGGCGACCTCGATCGCTACCGCCCGGAGTCACACAACCCGCGTCGTTTCTGGGCGCGTCTGTTGGCCGGTGTGCTCGCCATCGTCGTCACCGTCTGGGCGCTGGCGCTCACCGCGCAGCAAGTCACTTCCCCCGAGGTTGCGCTGCCCGCCCACGAGCGAGCCATCGAGTCGCTCGTGGGGCTGGAGGAGGTCCTCGCGATCCATGAGGACGAGATCCGCACACTGGCTGCCTCGCTCCCCTCGAACGCACCGGTTTCGGTCCCCGGGTTCCCGATCACAGGGGTGTTGGTCACTCCGGCGGAGATCCAGGGGGCCACGGTCGAGGAGTGGCACGAACTGATCCTCAGCCGGGCAGCGGAGATGACCTACGAGGAGGGCGCTGCTGCCTTCAGCGAGGCCGGCTTTGAACCTGAGGGCGGATTCCTGAGCGCCACGAACGCGCTCGTGAGACTGATGGGGAGTATGTCCGAGTCCCGTCACGAACAGCTCGGGGGCCTCGTGAACCTCCTCGCGCTCGTCGCACTCGCACTGGCCGCCGCAATGCTGGTGGTAGGCGAGGGTATCCGCCGCCTGGTGCCTGCGGGCGGGGCGCTGGTTGCGGCAGGTGTCCTCGTCGCGATGGCCTCGGTCGTCGCCATGGGCATCGTGATGGCTGCGGGCAACGACAACAGCGTGGTCGCCCGCGAGCTCACCTCCATGGCCGGCACATTCGCTCGCGCGCCCCTGAGCAACGCCATATGGCTCGCCGTCGCCGGGTTGTTGATCGCCGTGCCGGCGCACATCGGCGCACGCATCTTCGATCCCCGTGCTGACGACGACCTTGATCCCGCCGTACGCGAAGCCTGGTAGCAGCCTGGCCGCCGGTTCCGTCGCGCCCAACGGTACCTGCGGCTAGTCTGGATCTATCCGCTCCAGTGAGAATTCTGAATCCCGGAGTCTCGACATGACCGCAACCAACATGGCTCCCGCCGCTGTCGCGCGGACGCTGGTCGACGCTGCCCAGCAGGTGATCGAGGCGGTGATCCACCATGCCTCGGACCTGACGGATGGTGGCAAGTCGATCGATGATCACCAGGTGCACGTCCAGCGTGTCGCCTACCTCGCGACGCAGGTGCGAGCCGCCGCAGACCTCCTGGCATACGCCGAGCGGCTCGCGGCGGGCGGCAAGCCGGACGCCACGCAGGAGCGCATGGCATTCGTCTACGCCGCCGAGGTCGCGCATGCCCTCCGCTCGCAGCTGGAGGCCGCGTGGAGTGACTTCGGGCTGACCGATGCTGAGGCCGCCCCGCTGCACGAAACCGACGTGCGCGACGCCATCCGCGCCGGCCTGGATGAAGAGCTCATCCGTGAGCTCGGCCGCGACGCCATCGCCAACGGCGGCGTGAACAACGTGGACCTTGAGGACGAAATCGCCTCGCTCACCCGCGACATGGCCCGCGACTTCGCAAAGACTGAGGTCGCCCCCCGAGCGCAGGACATCCACCGCGAGGACCTGCTCGTCCCGGATGACCTCATCGAGAAGTTCTCCGCGCAGGGCTTCTTCGGCTCCTCCATCCCGGAGGAGTGGGGCGGCACCGGCATGGGCGACCTGCCGATGATCATCATCACGGAGGAGTTGTCCGCCGCCTCCCTCGCGGGCGCGGGTTCGCTAACGACGCGACCCGAGATCCTCGCGAAGGCGCTCCTCGCCGGCGGCACGGACGACCAGCGCCGCGAGTGGCTGCCGAAGATCGCCTCCGGTGAGGTCCTCGTCGCCATCGCCGTGACGGAGCCGGACGTCGGCTCGGACGTCGCCTCGCTGCAGACGAAGGCCGAACAGGCTGAGCACGAGGGCGTGCGGGGCTGGCGCGTCAACGGGGCCAAAGCCTGGAGCACCTTCTCCGGCCGTGCCACCGTCCTCGCTCTGCTCGCGCGCACCGATCCGGACCCGAAGAGCGGCAACCGCGGCCTCTCGCTCTTCATGATCCCCAAGCCGCCATACGAGGGGCACCACTGGCGCTATGAGCAGCCCGAGGGCGGCGTCATGGAGGGCACCGCCAACCCCACGCCGGGCTACCGTGGCATGCACTCCTTCACCATCGCGCTCGATGACGTCTGGGTGCCGCACGAGAACCTCGTGGGCGGCGACGAGGGCATCGGTCGTGGCTTCTTCCTCCAGATGGGTGGCTTTGCAGCTGGCCGTATCCAGACCGCCGGCCGCGCCTGTGGCGTCGCGCAGGCGTCGCTGGAGAAGGCCTGTCAGTACGTCGTCCAGCGCAGCCAGTTTGGCCAGCGTCTGGCCGATTACCAGCTCACCCAGTACAAGATCGGCCAGATGGCAGTGCGCATCGCTGCAGCGCGGCAGATCACATACGCGTCCGCGCGCGCCTTCGACACGCGCGCCGTGGAGCCCTCGATGGCCAAGCTGCTCTCCTGCGACATCGCCGGCGATGTCTCCCGCGAAGCACAGCTGCTGCATGGCGGCTGGGGCTACTCGGAGGAGGACCCCGTCGCACGTTACGTCGTAGACGCGTTGGTGCTCCCCATCTTCGAGGGCACCAAGCCAATCCTGGAGCTGAAGGTGGTTGGTCGGTCGCTGCTGGCGGCGGGGCGCTAGCTCGGTTCTGACGAGGTTCGTAGCCGATGTTCCCGCCACAGGTGGGGATCGGGAAGCCAGCGCACCACCCAGACGGCGAGCGCCAGTCCGGCCAGCGCCACGATGGCGCCCATCACAATGTCCAGCAGGTAGTGGTTCGCCGTGAACACCGTAGCGAGGAACATCGCCACCGGTGACAGCACACCCAGGAACTTCACCCACGAACGGCTCGCGTAGGACACCACTGCGAATCCCACCAGCACGAACCAGACGAAATCCAGCGATGGGAACGCCGCGTACTGGATTGTCACTGAGGACGGCTGTAGCACCCGATAGGCGTTCGAGAACTCCGCCACCGTGTCAATGAACTCATCACCCATGAACCGTGGCGGCGCGGTGGGGAGCAACGCGAAGAAGAAGAAGCCGATGGCTCCGGAGATGAAGAACGCAGTCCGCGTCAACCGGTACCCGTCCGGGCGCGCGAAGTAGAGCCACGCCGCCACCAGCGCGATCACCGGCCAGTGACCCCAGATGTAGATCCAGTTGAAGAGCGTCATCGCCCACTGACGGCTGGCCGCCGCCTGGTTCAGCGCGGGCTCGATGAAGATCCCGAGGTGCTTCTGCAGACTGATGATCCGCTCCGCGTTGGCGGTCGCTTGTTCGACGCTCCCCTCGGTTAGTTCCCGGACGGTGAAGTAGACGATGAACCCCGTGATGAGCAGCGCGACTTCCAGCAACAACGCCGTGCGCTCGCCCGGCCGGGCGCGATAGATCGCAAACGCGACGATCGCGACCACAGCCAGTGGCAGGCCAATCAGCATCAGCATGGTGGTGGTGGGGCCCTCTCGCGCATGCGGGGAGCATGCTGCTGCCGCGCGGAGACGGCACGCGCGACATGATAGCGCGAATATTAAGAAACGTGAGTATTCTTTTACAACCCCCCAATGTGAGGGTGGATGTGCGAGGGGGGCGTGTATGGGGACAGGAGCGAGGGCCTACGTGTGAGGGCTCGTCGCTACTCCCGGTAGAGTTTCACGACCTCGATCTTGCCCGGCGCCGCCTCAATGCACTGGTCGCACAGCGTGCACTCATCGAGGTGATCATCGACTGTCTCGATGCCGCCCGCAGCGCCGGAGCGGAAGATGTCCACCGGGCACATGTCGATCAGCTGTTTGCACAGCGCCTCGTCCGCCTGCACGGCGGGATCGATGTCAACGCGAATGAACATGGCCATCAGTCGACCCTCTTCTCTCTCCTGCAGCCGGGCATTTCAGGTTCCCGTTCATCCTGAGCCTGTCGAAGGGCGCCGCCCTCGGCGGCGCGGGAACCGCGGCCCTAGCTTGCGTTGAGCCGCTCCTCCAGCAGCCGGGGAATATCCCCGATCCGCTCCGCCACGGTAATCCCCACCGCCTCCAGGTTCGCAATCTTCGAGGCTGTCGTATCTGCGCGGCCCTCGACGATCGTACCGGCGTGGCCGAATCGCATGCCGGGCATCTCATCCATGAAGCGCCCGGCCATGAACGCCACGATCGGCTTCTTGGAGCCGCTCGCCGCCATGTACTCCGCCAGCTCGTACTCCGCGCGCCCGCCCGGCTCGCTGTAGATGGCGATGCCCTCGGTCTGGTCGTCGGCGTCAAAGAGCGGCATCAACTCCGCGTATGTGCTGCCGATGATGGCGTCACCACCGATGCTCACCGCCGTCGAGACACCCAGCCCCGCTTCCGACAGCGAGTTGGCGATCTCCACCGTCATGCCGCCAGAGCGCGACATCACGCCAATGCGCCCGGACTGGAAAGCGCGCCGTGTGGCCTCCGCCGACCCACCCACGCCGCCCACACGTGTCTTCCCGGGGGAGATTACGCCGAGGCAGTTCGGACCGATGATCCGCGTCCCCTCCTGCTGCGCGTACTCCACAAACTGGGCCACCTGCTTGCGCGGGATGCGCTCCGTCACCACGATCACCAGCTTGATGCCAGCCTCAACCGCCTCGAACACCGCGTCGGCTGCGAACGCCGGGGGCACGGAGACAACGGCGGCATCAACCCGCTCGCGGTCCGTGAACGCGCGCACGGTGTCCTCCACCGGCAGCCCGTGTACCTTGCGGCCCTGGCGGCCCGGCGTCACGCCACCGAGGAGGCGCGCGCCGTAGTCCAGGCACTCGCGCGCCATCGTCACGGCCTCGCGGCCGGTAATGCCCTGGATGATGAAGGTCGTCTGCTCGTCCACAAGGATGCTCATGCTGCGTCCTGCTCTGTAGTGTCGGTTCGTTCTAACTCGTAGGGGCGCTAAGGCTCTGCGCCCCCATTCCGCTCGTCCTGAGCCTGTCGAAGGGCGTGCACCACGCAGGGTAGCCCTCCACATCGCCCCGGTAGCTCCGCCACATTCCTCGAGGAGAGGTCACCCCGCCGTGTTCTCCACCGCCCGCCGCGCCGCCTCATCCATCGATACCGTCCGGTCCACGTACGGCACGCCGTAGCGCTCGAGGATCGCGAACCCTTCTTCCTCCCACGAACCGGGGATGCGGAAGAGAGCGATCTTCTCGGCGGGGTCGAAGCCGGCCTCGATGCAGCCCTTGATCACCCCGCGCGCAACGATGTCCACGCGGGTGTTGGAGACGACATTCATCATTACCGCGATCTTCTCGACGTTCGGCTGCTCGCAGATCAGCTTCGTTAGCGCCGCGGCCTTGGAGACGGAGGGGTTGCCGCCGATCTCGCAGTAGTTCGCCGGCCGCCCACCGGACGCGCGTACCGCATCGAACAGCGTCAGCGAGCCGCCACCCGCGCCGATGATCAGCCCCAGGTTGCCGTCGAACTCCGTCAGGTTGCCAGCGACGCCTCGAGGGTCCGCCGCATCCACCTGCGCCGCCGCGATCTCGAACTCCGTCGGCGGGCGCGCCTGGCGGTTGTCGTCCGGGTCCACGCCCAGCTCGTCCAGCAGCCAGCGATGCTGCCGCGCGGCCTCCGCCTCCATGTCCATGTGCGCGTCCAGCGCAACGATGGAGCCGTCCTCCAGCTTGCCGATCGGATTGATCTCCGCCAGCGTCATGTCGTAGTCGAGGAATACCTTCGTCAGCCCCGCCACGATGCGCGTAAGAGCGTTCAGGTCGCTCCCGGTCACGCCGACCGCGGACACCGCCTTCTTAGCAACATAATCAGAGAACGGCAGGATCGAAGAGAAATGCGTCCGTGAGAGGTGCTCCGGGTGCTGCTCGGCGACCTCTTCGATGTCGATGCCGCCCATGTCGCTAAAGATGATCAGCGGGCGCTTGGCGCGGCCGTCCCACGTCACCGCCGCGTAATACTCTTGCACGATGGCGCGCTTCTCTTCGACGAGCACACCGGCCGGAACGAGGTCGTTGATTCGCAGCACCAGGATCGCGGCCGCGTGATCGCGGGCCTCCTCGGGCGTATCGGCAAACCGCACGCCGCCGGCCTTCATGCGCCCGCCCGAGAGCACCTGCGACTTGATCACCACCGGCACGCCGATGGCCAGCGCGGCCTCGGCCGCCTCGTCCGGGCTGGTCGCGAAGAACCGCTGAGGCAGCGGCACCCCGGCCCGCTCCAGCACCTGCTTCGACTCATACTCGTAAAAGCGCATCCGCAGTTCCCTCGCTGTTTACAGTGCCGCAAGCAGGATACGTGGCGCGCGGGTTGCTGTCCCGCACGGATGCATCGTCGTACCCGTAGGGGCGAGGCGTGCCTCGCCCGCTCTGTGCTACGTCCGCTCGTCCCAGAACGACATCTCGGCGGCATCCGGCTGCGCACGCGGATGCTCGCGGTCGAACTCCCATCGCGCGGGATTGTCCCGGATGTACTCGCGCACACGCTCGAGGTCGGCCTCGTCCCGCACCACATGTTCGTAGTACCCGCGCTGCCACACGGGTGCACCGGGCATGGCGCGAACGATGTTGACAGATCGCGTCACTGTCGACTTGTACGCACCCACGAACGCACCGAGAGACTGCGCGGGCGCCCCGGAGACGGGCGAGGCACGCCTCGCCCCTACGGGTAGCAGCCACACGATCCCGTGTACGTGATTGGGCATCACCACGAAAGCATCGAGGCGGACCTCGGTTCGATGCTGTGTTGAGACATGCCATTCAGTACGGGCGACCTCCGCGAATAGCGGATCCTCAAACAGGAGTTCCCGCTCGTGCGTACAGATGGTGATGAAATACGCACCGGGCTGACCGTAGTCAAACTCCGGCAATCGCAACGAACGCCGGACAGGAAGTGAACGCTTGTGTTCCCCTTCAACCATCCGTCACCCCCGTAGGGGCGAGGCGTGCCTCGCCCGCTCTGCCTCCGTCGCGGCGTGCCCTGGCTACCCCCCGATCCCGTACGCCGCCGCCATCTCCGGGTCGCGCTCCGCGATCATGACCGCGAGGTCCCACAGCACCTTCGCCTGCTTCCACGTCGCGTCGTCCTGCATCTTGCCGTCCAGCATCACCACGCCCGACCCGTCCGGCATCGCGTCCAGGATGCGTTTGGCGATGCGCACCTCCTCCGGGTCCGGCGAGAACACCCGCCGCGCGATCTCCACCTGGCTCGGGTGTAGCGACCACGCGCCGACACACCCGTGCAGGAACGCGGCACGGAACTGGTCCTCGCACCCGTCGGCGTCCGAGATATCGCCGAAGGGGCCGTAGTAGGGGAAGATGCCCGCGTTCGTGCACGCATCCACCATGCGCGCCAGCGTGTAGTGCCACGGGTCCTGCTGCGCGGTCGCACGAGGCGCATCCGGGTTGTCTGGGTCCGGGTCAGTGCGCACTCGGTAGAACGGGTGCCCGCCCCCCACGCGCGTTGTCTTCATCCGCCGCGACGCCGCGAGGTCCGCCGGCCCCAGCGACATCCCCTGCATCCGAGGGCTCGCCAGCGCAATCTCCTCCACCTGCGCCACCCCACCGCCGGTCTCCAGGATCGCGTGCACGAGGATCGGCTTCGAGACGCCATGCCGTGCCTCCAGCTGCGCCAGCAGGCGGTCCACGTAGTGGATGTCCTGCACGCCCAGCACCTTCGGCACCATGATCACGTCCAGCCGGTCGCCGATCTCCGCCACCAGCCGCATCACGTCATCCAGGAACCACGGGCTATCCAGCGCATTCACGCGCACCCAGCAGCCGGTCGTGCCGAAGTCGTGCTCCTGCACCACGGTGATGAAGCCTTCGCGCGCGGCCTCCTTCTCGGCCACTGGGACGGCGTCCTCCATATTGCCGAGCAGCACATCCACCTGCTCCAGCATCTGAGGCACCCGTCCCACCATCCGCTCATTGGCGGCGTTCAGGAAGTGGATCATCCGCGTCGGCGTCGCCGGCACCTCGTGCAGTGGCGCAGGAGCACCGATGGCCAGCGGCTGGAAGAACTCTTTCGGACTGCGCAGCATGTGAGTGACCTCTCTGCTCGATATCCGGCACGTCTCGATACGCGCCTTCGATCGGCCACTTCGATGGGCCGCTCGGTGCACCGAACCTATGCGTGCCCCGATCTTCGGTCAACGCGCGATTCGGTACGAGGTGACCACTGTGGGCCACCCACTCGTTGGATGTTCAAGCTTGACTAATCGCTGGGGGGCTGTCCCTGGACAGCATGGGCCACACGGGTTTCCATCGCCATCCGGTACGTGGGAGTGGTGACTTCCCAGTCTGCCGCATCAACGTGTCCGAAATCCTCGGCTGCGCCCGGCGAAACTAAGAAGGTGATTCCCCGTCGAATCAATCCCCCCATGAGATAGATATATGGGTCGTGGTCTTCGTTGAAATCGATGGCATAGAGTCCCCAGTGCTCGTGGATGAATGGGTCGATGACGCTGTAGATCATCGAGAGGGTCTCGCTGCTGAAATCGACAGCCTCGGGGGCCATGAAATGCTGCAGAGTGTTCCTCAGCCGCCCAAAGGCTAGGTACTGCTCAACGTTCGGTATGGTGATCCCCGTGGACGCCCAGAGCCGATCAGGCAGGTCGGAATATTGAACGGTCCGTGCGGCCTCGATGAGCCGCTGAAGGCTCAGGTGATCGTCGTCGTTCGACGATCGAGGAAGATGCTCAAAAATGAGGAGAGGGTGCTCTTCTGCGATCCTAGCCTTCACCAGTAGCTCCGCAGCGTGAGCTCCCTGGAGTACTGACAGTTGGGGCCAGTAGTCGTTCTGCCAGCTCATGTAAGCAGCATGCCAGTTCGCGTGCGCCAGCGCTCCTAACCCCAAATTACGCATGTGTTCCGCGATGGCGCTGAACTCACCCCGGTTGGCGTTCTCCATGAGCATTGCTCGCAATCTGAAAGCCACGAACCGGCTGAGCTGTCCAGGTCTAGTCACGCTGCTAGAGCGATGACGATCCTGTGTGCGTATCTGACGGGGCTGCCGTCTTTGGCACCTCGCTTACTGTTTCGGACATACCTACCCCTCCGCCTTCCGCCCAAACAGATGCTTGATCACGTTCCGCACCTCATTCGCGATCAGGAGCATGCCGGGGATCCAGACCAGCGTGAGCAGGCCTGTGGGGGACTGGAGCCAGTTGATCCAGTGCGCCAGGTTCGGGATGTGGAAGCGGTACTCGCCGATCACGTTCTCAGCCGGCACGGGGGTGCGGTCGTTCACGTTGTTCGCGTCGCCACGTGTGACGTAGGCATCGCCGCCCTCGGTGGCCTCAACGATGCGGTGCGTGGTGACGATGCCGGTGTCGGGGGAGCGGTACTCGATGATCTTGCCAGCCGGGAGGCCCCGTGCGTCATCGATCTCCTTCATCACGGCCACGCTGCCGTAGGGGATGGTCGGCTCCATGCTGCCGCCCGCGACCATCACGAAGTGCCACCCGGACACTCGAGGCAAGACCGCCACAATGATCAGCACGATGACCACGAGCGTGAGCAGCGCCATCCCCACCCACGCGGCGATCTCGCTGAGCAGCTTCAGCGTGCGGGACTCGTCGGAAGCGGGCGCCTCTCGCATGAGGGCATTGTCCCACGCCGGAACGGACGCGGAGCGCACCCGACCGATCGAGGGCTACCCCGCTTCGTCCCGCTTCCGCCGCCGGCGCGCCACCAGCAGGACCAGCAGTGTCGCCGCAAGCACCGCTGCGAGGCTCGCGGCAGGCACCGTCATCAGCTCCGTCGCAGCGGCGAGCATGCCGTGGCCGGTGCTGCCGGGCGCGGGAGCCCCGGTGGATGGGCCTGCGCCCGGTACCGCCACACCTGGCAACGGACTGTCCGTGCCATCAAGCTCATCCATCGGCCGCTCGACCGGCGGAGAATCTGGAGCGGCGCTCGGTGGCGGGGTGCTGCCGGTGGCCGGCGGGACTCCCACCGGCGGCTCCGCCGTGCTCGACTCATCCATCGGGCGCTCTGGCTCGTGCTTCGGGCCGTCCGTGCTCTCTCCGTGCAGAGCGAAGGTGAAGGAGAGCACACCGGTGCTCTGCCCCTGAACCGCATTCGAGGCGTCCTCCGTCAGCGCAAACGACATCATGAACGCGCTACTGGACGAAGACGGTGCAGGCAGGTCAGGTGGGTTGGGGCAGCTCATCACATCGGTCAGGGTGAGGTCGCTGCCACCGCAGTGGCTCCAGAGCGGGAGCAGGTCAATCGAATCCATGGTCATGGAAGCGATTCGGGTCTGGGCCAACAGCGGCCCGGGCGCGCCCTGTGAGTCCACGCTCAGCACGATGATTTCGTTGCCGGTCGGGTTCAGGACGCGCAGGCGGACGCCGCCCGATTCCTGCGTGCCAGGCTGCAACCCCGAAACGATCCACGTCCCCTCAGCCGCCTTCGCCCAGCTCCCCGACGTCAGCGGGGCGATCTCCAGCTCCGGCGTCGCCGCGGCGAAGAGCGGGGCCCCCCGCATGCCCAGCGAGACGAGCGCGATGGTCATCATTGCAAGCACTGCGGTGATGACGACAAATGAGCGGGTGAGAGCGAGTGTACGGGTCATGGTGCTACCGGTCCTTCGAGCCACGTGTCTGCTCCGTAGCCCAGCTTGAACAGGGAGTTCGGGTTGCCGTGTCCGAAGTCGTATCCGCGCACCGAGAGACACAGCGTGGTTGCAGTGCTGGATGCCTGGAAGGAATCATTCGGTTTGAGCG
>JBJHDC010000081.1:0-13112 GCA_050486345.1 Dehalococcoidia bacterium
GGTTCAACCCGACGGACTGGATCATGCGCGGCTGGGGGAACCCGCCGTTCATGGCTTCGGTGCTCGCGACAGATAGCTGTTAACACACGACGGAAGAGTGCGGGTCTCGCGACGTTGCTGTGCCGCAACTCAGGAGCACGGACAGTTCTGCTCGCGGCGATGATGTCTGGAAGGGGCTTCTCGGCGTTCGCGAGATAGTGAGACACGAGTCGGTGAGCGAGGCCGCTGGAACTTGCCAACCCGACGGAGACGAGAACGTCTCGTGCAACACCTTCGAGGTGGTGCATCAAATCTCCGTGATTGAGAATCGCGCGCGGAGGTCGCGACTTACGCCGAGCGCTCGGTCGAACGGCTTCTTGTGATAGAAAGTTTGATTCCCATCTACCTGAGCAGAAAGAAGCTGTTCCTCGTGGAGGAGGCGCAGTTCGGCGTTGACATTGGGGCGCTTCTGGCCGACGAGATCGGCGATTTCCTGGACACTCCGAGTCCCATCCGCCGCCAGATAGGCGAGCGCCCGGACCCTACTTTTTCCGAAGATGCCGCGAATGATGGTGAGGTGTTCCTCTCGATTCGCCCGGAACGAAAACGCTGTCGTCTCCTCAATCGATGCGACCCTATACTCGATGTTCCCTAGGCGGCGTATGACTTCATCGCCTTGCTCTGTGCTACTCATGCTCCGAAGCCTTTCGCGATCGAGCCCCCTTGTACCGTGAGACGACTGGACTCACCGTGGACATCGGTAATCCCAAGGTCTGCGAGATCGCTGTGCTTGCAAGGCCGGCGTCCACTAATTTCTCGATCTTCTCCTTCTGCTTCAGACCGTCCGTCGCGGACATCGCGAGAAGCGAGGCGATGCACCGGAGGTACATCAGTGCCTCGTCTATCTGTTCAGTGTTCGCGGTTGTCATGGTCTACTCCTCCCCAACTGCCTTCGCACGGGCCTTCACCCGTCCTGCCTTCCGCAGCGCGACCAAGGCAACGCTGACGTTATTCGCGGTCGTACCCAGGAGTGTGGCTATCTCCCTCGGTTCCAACCCGGCGTTGTGTAGCACTGCAACTGCATCGCGTTGGGTTCCCTCAATACCCTGCAACTGCAGCGCCAAGGAGGCCGCAAGCAGTCCGCGAATCAACCGAAGCTCCCGTTCAAGGATGTCAACTTCTGTCATTCTTCCTCCCCCACTCCTTCATTGCGGCGGCCCTCATCGCGACCGCGACGAATGGCCGTACGGATCGACGCATCGGTAGTCCCGTAGACCAATGCAATGTCGCGCGTGGCCATTCCGCAGTCAGCAAGAAGAGCGGCACCCTGATTGCGCCGCAATCCGCGAATGAGGAACGCACCCAGCAATCGCTGGGTAACCACGTCTCCGGGTTGTTCGGTGTTCATAGTGGTCCTCACGATAATGTGCCCAAGCGGGTGCTCGAACACCCGTGCTCATTATACGTGATCAAGACGCCATGAATGATCCGCATACGCGCGCAAACGTATCCGCAACGTATCCAAGAGATATCCACAGGGGCTGCGCCGCCCCTCAATCCGCCCCTCTTCGCCGGTACTGGATCGTCTCGGTCACGTGGGCGGCTTCGATGCGGTCGGAGGTGGCGAGGTCGGCGATGGTGCGGGTTCCGGGGCACTTGTGGGACGCGCTATCCTCGCCCTAGCCGGCAGGTGCTCGGGTACGGGTGTGGGGCCGCTGAGATGCGGAGTTCTGCTCGTGCCGATGCGGCTGGAGATGGGAGTGCAGTCTTCAGTTATGTGTTTAGCGTGGCGCTGGGACCGAATGCTGTTTGCCATGGTCGTGGGCGTGCTCATCGCGTTGGTGGCCGCGTGTGGCGAGGCTTCGGACGATCCGCAGTACCAGCTGCAGGTTGGAGGGTTGATTCGCGCCGTCGACGACCTTGATGAGCTGTCTCGGGTGTTCGGCGAGGAGATTGTTCCCCTTCCCGATGAGGTCGAGGGTGTCGAGCTGCGTCGGGTGATGGCGGGGCCGGAGCTCCTTCCGCCGCTGGTCTCGGCTGAGTACGAGGTCAGCGATACGAGTCGCAATCTCGTCGTTGTTCAGCGGATGACGACCGAGTTCGACCCCCTGGTGCCACTCGATCCGTTCATGCTGGATGGCCACCGTGTCTTTGAGGTTGATTGGGCTGATGATCGACCGCAGGACGCCCCGGAGGGAGATGTCGAGCCGGTCGCTGTGACGTGGGTTGGATGCGATCGTGTGTTTGAGATCGGTGGGAGCACACCGGAGCGCGAGTTCGTGTTGAACCTCGTCAGTGAACTGCTGGAGATGTGCGCGCCAGAGCCTCCCGCGTGATGGTCGCGGAGCTGCGTTTGCTCCTCAATCCCCCCCTCTTCGCCGGTACTGGATCGCTTCCGCTACGTGGGCGGCTTCGATGCGGTCGGAGGTGGCTAGGTCGGCGATGGTGCGGGCTACTTTGAGGACGCGGTGGTAGGCGCGGGCGGAGAGGCCGAGCTGCTGGACGGCGGTGGAGATGATGGGCTGGGCTTCCGGGGCGAGGCGGTCCTGGCAGTGGGCGCGCACCTCCAGCGGGCCCATTTCCGCGTTGGTGAGGTAGCGGGTGCCGCGGAGGCGGGTGGCCTGGCGGTCGCGGGCCTGGATGACGCGGGCGCGGACGGGCTCGGAACGCTCGCCGGTGGGGGCGCCGGTGAGTTCCTGGTACTCCACGCGCGGGACGTCCACGAAGAGGTCGAGACGGTCCAGGAGCGGGCCGGAGACGCGGCGCTGGTAGCGGGAGACGGCGGCTTCCGGGCAGGTGCATGAGCGCAGGGAGTCGCCGTAGTAGCCGCAGGGGCAGGGGTTCATGGCGGCGACGAGCAGGAGGCGGGCGGGGAAGGTGACGGAGCCGCGGGCGCGGGAGATGGTGACCAAGCCGGCCTCGAGCGGTTCGCGGAGGGACTCGAGGGCGGCGGAGGAGAATTCCGGGAACTCGTCGAGAAAGAGGACGCCGCGGTGGGCGAGGGAGACTTCGCCGGGGCGGATGGTGGAGCCGCCGCCGACGAGGCCGGCGTGCGAGATGGTGTGGTGGGGGGAGCGAAAGGGGCGTTCGCGCAGTAGCGGCTGTTCGCGGGTGAGCAGGCCGGCGACCGAGTAGATCTTGGAGACCTCGATGGCCTCGACGGGGCTGAGCGGTGCGAGGAGGCCGGGGAGGGCGCGGGCGAGGAGCGTTTTCCCGGAGCCGGGCGGGCCCTGCATCATGACGTTGTGGCCGCCGGCGGCGGCGACCTCCAGCGCGCGCTTCACGTGCTCCTGGCCCTGCACCATCGAGAGGTCGTGGACCTCGATGGCCGGTGGGGCGACGCCTTCGTTCGTGGTGGATGCGGTGTGCCAGGCGTCGAGGGGCTCGGCTGCTTCGCGGAGCTGGGCGAGGCCGAGGGCGCGGACGCCCTCGACCATGGAGGCCTCGACGGCGTCTTCGGCGGGGACGATGGCGGTGCCGATGGCGTGCTCGGCGCACATGGCGATGAAGGGGAGGACGCCGGTGACGTGGCGGAGGCGGCCGTCCAGGGAGAGCTCGCCGATGATGGCGGCATCCTCGAACTGGTGCGGAATCTGGCCGGAGGCGACGAGCACCGCGAGGGCGATGGGGAGGTCGTAGATGGGGCCTTCCTTGCGCACGTCGGCAGGGGCGAGGTTGACGGTGATGCGGCGCATGGGGAACTCGAAGCCGGCGTTGCGGATGGCGGAGCGGACACGCTCGCGGGCCTCCTGCACGGCGGCGTCTGGGAGGCCGACGATGTTGAAGGCGGGGAGGCCGCTACCGATGTCGACCTCGACGTCCACGGGGATGCCCTCGATGCCGCGGAGCGCGCCGCTGCGGAGCTTTGCGAGGCTCACGGGGTGTTCCCAGAATGGGTGGCCGCCGTGGGGGTTGCCGGATCTCGCATGTGTCGCCCCGCCCTGCGCCCTTCGGTCGCGCGTGAGGAGAATTCACGCGTACCGCCTCGGACGCGCCGCCTGCTTCCTGCGGCTACTCGGGGGACATCATAGCCACACTGCGGCCCCTCCGGTGCGTAGGCTGGCACAGGAACATGGAGCGAACGGGGGATGCGATGCGCCTCTTGGTGATTGGGCGGTGGGCTGTAGCCGGGCGGCGGGCGGCGGTTGCTGGGGTACTCGGAGGCCTCGCGCTGTCGGCGGCGTGCGGTGGGGGTGGGACGGAGACGCGGCAGGTGGCGCAGGCGCTGCAGTGGGAGGTCCGCGTGCCGACGCACTGGGATCTGTGGATGGCAGCACCCGCACACCTCCGTGATGGGGTGACGGAGTCCGCTGAGGGCTTCGTTGAGCGGCAGATTCAACTCTCGAGCAGTGGTGAGTCGACCACGTTCTTCCTGGCGCTGCTGCACGATCCGGCCGGCGTCGACATCGAGAGTGAGGCCGAGGAGCAAGTGCGGGGGCAGGCGAATGGTGGTCCGCACGGGAGCGTGGAGATCGAGGCGCCCGTCGAGGTGTCGCAGGAGGGGGATCGCGTGGTCGCGGAGTTCCGGGCGCGCGGCCCGGACCCGAACATATCTCGTGAGGATGTGCTTGAGGGTACCGGCGCTGAGGAGCGTGGGTGGGAGTGGCGCTTCGTGCTCGTTCAGTCGTCCGGGCGTGAGCAGGAGGCATGGATGCTCGTGTGCGCGACGAGCACGAGTGCCGCGCGAGCGGAGTGCGACGACGTCATCGAGTCGTTCACTCCGTGGGAGTGGCCGGTGGCTCCGTAGCTCCTCGGGCTCTACACGACGCGGTTGAGGCCGCTGGCGCGGTGCCAATCTCGCGACGAGGGAGCGGTGGCTATGCGTCCGGGAGCGGTTTCAGGGTGGTGAGTGCGCGCGCGAGGGTGTCGAGCATCCACGCCTCGATCTGTTCGAGGGTCCAGCCTCTGTCGAGGAGAAAGAGGATGAGGGAGGGGTGCATGATTGCCGCGGCGCGGTCCGCAGCCACCTGCGGGGTGAGGCCCGGGCGGAGGACGCCATACTCGTCCAGCAGCATCATCGCGATCTCGGCGCCCCCTGCGCACGGCCGAGCATCTCCTCCCACGCTCGCTTGATGTCGGGCTCGGAGGTGTTCTCCGCCAGCAGCCGGATGACGTCGGCGCCGTGCTCCATGATCGCACGGCGTACCCGCGGTCCACTGACCAGCACCTCCCAGGGACCCTCGTGCGCCCGCACGCTGGCGTCTATTCCGAGGACGTTGGCAACCTCCCGCACGACCTGGTGAAGAAGCGCGAGTAACAGGTTGGACTTCGAGCCGACGGCTGAGTAGACGGTTTGGACAACCACGTCGGCTTCAGCGGCAATGTCGGCCACCGTCGTGGTGCCATAGCCCTTGGACGCGAAGAGGTTGCGCGCAGCAGTCAGGACATCCCTGCGTGTTTGCTGGACGCGCTGCTGGCGACGACCAGAGCTCCTTTCCGGATCAGATGCGCTCGAGTTCTACAGCGATGCGAGCTGGTTGGTGACGCTGTACGGATTCGTGTGGCCATTCTTCGGAGGAGGGTGGCGGCGACTTGGATGGCGATCGTGGGGCTGGCTGGAGCCGCGCTGCTGATCGGCTCGAAGGTGAATCTCGGGTTTGATGCCGGCGCATTGTTCTTCGAGGTCATCGGGCTGGTGGGTTTCATTCTGTGGCTCGTCTTCATTGCTTCGACGAGCGTGTGGCTGCTGAGGCGCGACGGTGAGCCAGTGGAGCCCCAGGCGATGCGGGAACACGCACCGGTGTGAGCATCCGCGTATGGTCCTGACGACCAACGGGGCCGGTAGGGGGCAGTGACCCATTCGGGGGCATTGCCCCCTACGACCCCGTGGCAGTCCCGCAGGGGCTAACGCGCGACGGCGGAGAACCGCGCAAGTGACCCCTGGCATTCTTCAGGCGATCGCGAACTGGGCGACGGTACGGGATCGCTCGTGTGATGTGGTGGTGCCTTCAAACATTGTTGTGATCGCGCGGGGGTTGGGGGATGCTGTCGCGATTGCAGGGGCGGGTGGGGGGCGCCTTGGTGTCGGTGCGCGCGGTGTTTCGTGAGTTTTCGCCCCTGGCGTTCTGGGCGGGAATCAGCACGTTCATCTGGATGGTCTTTGGGGCGCTGACGCTTCAGCTTTCCGTGATCCAGCAGTTCGGGCTGTCCGATGCGCAGGCGCAGAGCTGGGTCTTCGCGACGTGGATGCTGCCCGGGCTGGTCTCGTTCTGGTTCATCCTTCGCTACCGACAGCCGCTGGGGATCGGGTGGACGATTCCCGGCCTGGTCTACATGGCGAGCCTGTCTGACCGGTTCACGATGCAGGAGTTCGTGGCGGCGAACCTGGTCGCCGGCGTGGCGATCCTGGTGCTTGGTGTGCTTGGGGTGGGGCAGCGGGTGCTGTACCTGGTGCCGATGCCGATTCTGATGGGGATGTTCTCGGCGAGCATCATCGGATTCATCACCCGCCTGGTTGAGGCGACGACGATCGATGTGGCGGTGGTGGGGCCGATGGTGGCGGCGTACCTCTTCGGGCGGTGGTACGACAACCCGCGTGTGCCGCCGGTGGGGCTGGCGGTGGTGCTGGGTGCGGTGCTGTCGTGGCGCTGGGTCGGACCGGCGCGCCGGACTTCGAGCTGGCGCTGCCCTCTCTGGTGATGCCGGGAGCGACGTTCTCCCCGGAGGCGGTGCTGACGATCAGTGTGCCGATGGTGGTACTGGTGCTTGGCCTGGGGAATGTGCAAGCGCTTGGCTACCTGGAGGCGCAAGGGTACCGGGTGCCGGCGAATCCGCTCACGGTGGCTATTGGTGTGATCACGTCGCTGAGCGCGCTGCTGGGCGGGCACCCGGCGGCGATGACGCGTGTGTCCTCCGCGATCCTGGGCGGGCCAGAGAGCGGGCCGCTAGAGCGACGGTACTGGGGTGCGTTGGTGGCATACGTGGGGGTGGTGCTGGTGGCGCTGACAAGTGGATTGATGATCGCGCTGGTGTTGGTGTTGCCACCCGCCTACGTGTTCGCGGTCGCGGGGCTGGCGATCTTCGCAGCGTTCCAGGACGCGCTAATCCGCGCGTTCAGCGGCTCGCTGCGCTCTGGGAGTGTGGTGGCGTTCGGGGTGACGCTGTCGACGGTGGTGATCGCTGGCATTCCCTCGGCGTTCTGGGCGTTGCCGGCGGGGATCGTCGCGTCGCTGATCCTCGAACGGGAGGAGCTCTTCGCGACGTGGCGGCCGGTGGTGGCGGAGACGGTGTGACGGCGGGGCGGTCCGGCTCACCGGAGCCATTGCTCCTCTCACGGCTGGTGCTATGTTTTCGCAACGCGGGATTGCGTCCGCGCAGATGAGATCTGTTCGGAGAGATGAGATCGAGATGACACGTACCCTATCGCGTCCTGTTCGCTGGCTGTCCCTGCTGGTGCTTCCCCTCGTGGCGTTGCTCCTGATCACCGCCTGTGGGGATGACGATGCGGATGTGGAGCCGGATCAGCCGGCGGTGCGGGAGGCGCTGGGGCAGACGAATCCGAGCAATGCGCCGGGGCAGACGCTGTACCTGGAGCGTGTGACGGTTTCGCCGCAGTCGGAGCTGCCGACCCACTACCACGAGGGGACGCAGGTCGCGTACATCCAATCCGGGGTGCTGACGTATGTGATCGTGTCGGGCACGGCCGAGGTGGTGCGCGCGAACGGGACCGAGGAGACGTTTGGCGGGCCGATCACGATCCAGCTGCATGAGGGCGACCACATTGTGGAGACGCAGGACCTGATTCACCACGGGGCGAACGAGACGGATGACCCGGTGGTGATCCTGCTGGCGGTGCTGCTGCGCGAGGGTGCGCCGCTGTCCACGCCGGTGGAGAACTGACGACCGGCTAGCCCGCGGAGGCGCCTCTGGGCGACCGGCTTTGGATGATGCGGGCCAGTCCGGTGACGGGCGGTGCCTCGAACAGGTGTCGCCAGCGACGCAGGTAGCGGTAGCGGTCGTAGAGCGTGACCAGCAGGGTGAAGAGCAGCAGGTAGAAGAGCGTTGTGGGCACGTCGATGGAGGCCTGCATCCACGTCGATGCCAGGTAGATGCCGACGACCAGGCCCGCGTTGACGGCGGACATGGCGAAGAACTCGAGCACGGCGGTGCGCCACGTGCCGCCTCGGCGGGCGATCCAGTGACTGATTGCGCCGCTGGTGAGGGCGACGAGTGAGACCGCGAAGGCGATCTGCAGGGCGCTGGCCTGCACCCCGGGCAGGAACTCCGCGAAGACGATGCTGGTGAGCGCGACGAGGGTGATCTTCTCAACGAGCGCCCAGTCGAGGATTGGCTCGACCGGCTTCTTGCGGCCGGGTACCAGCCGCGTAGCCGAGCCGGGGCCGTGGACGTCAGAGTCGAAGACCGTGCGATGGTCTGGCCTCGGGAGCCAGCGCAGGGAGATCCAGCCTGCTACCACGATGAATATGAGCGCCGTGAGCATGGCGACGGCGGCCCAGGGGTTGGCGGCGACGGCATCGATGCGTGAGGTGGAGGGATCGACGCCGAAGATCGACTCCTTCATCCAGTCCGTGGTGCTGCGCTGTTCCACGTGGACCCAATACTCCTGCGGCAGTTTAAGCACGACCCAGAAGAACGCCGCGGCGATGAGCATGTGGCGGGTGGTTAGTCGTTCCGGCCGCCAGCGGGTGCGGACGGCCTCGTAGTAGATGAAGAAGTACTCGAAGGCGACGGGGAAGACGAAGAGCAGCCAGCGGTACTCGAAGATCGCGAAGAGGGCGACACCCAGGAGGCGGTAGTACCAGAGGAACTGGCCGATGCGGAGGGCCATGGGGTCGCTCCAGTTGCGGAGCGTGGCTACGTAGGCGATGGCCAGGTAGTAGATGTCCAGCGCCTTGTCGTACTGCTGGTAATTCTCCAGCGAGACATCCGTGAATCCGGCGAAGATGGCGCCATCGACAGCGTCTGCCAGCAGGGAGGCGATGATGCCGGGCAGGGGGTAGCGCAGGATGCTGAGCGGCACCAGCAGGCGCATGGCGAGGACGCCAGCAACGATCAGTTCGTCAGGAATCACGGAGGCCCCCATCCGCTGCACAGGCCAGCAGACCGGCGGACCATATCAGATGCGATACAGGGTGCGAAACGGAGTGCGAAACGGAGCGGAACCCTCGCAGGGGTGACGTTCAGTCGCGCTCTTTCGGAGCCGGATCAGGCACCGGCGCGGCTGACGGAGATCACACCGCGGACGCCGTCCAGGTGCGTGAGGAGGCGGGCGAATTGCTGGCCGCCTTCTGTCTCCAGCGTCAGCTCGACGGTGACGGTGCGGTCGTTGTGTTCGATGGTGCGCACGGCCACCATGTTGACCCCGTCACTCGCGACGATAGTGCTCAAGTCGCGCAGGAGGCCGACGCGGTCCCAGGCGTGGACCTCGATGGAGGCGGTGTAGACGTCACCGGTGGGGCCCCAATCGCACTCCACGAGGCGGGCGTTCTCTGACCACTGCACGTTGCGGCAGTCGTTGCGGTGCACGGTGACACCTCGGGCGCGGGTGATGTAGCCGAGGATGGCGTCGCCGGGGAGCGGGCGGCAGCACTTGGCGAGGATGACGTGGAGGCCGCTGGCACCGAGCACACGCACACCCTGGGCCTCCCGCCCGGCGACGGAGACGTGCGACGGCTGCGCGCGTTGTACTTCTGGCTGGGCGGGGGCGAAGTCGAGGAGGCGGTTGAGCAGCTTCTGGTGTGAGACGTCCCCGGAGCCGACGGCAGCGTGCAGGTCCTTGAGGCTGGTGTAGCCCATCTGCTTCGGCAGGTCGGAGGGTAGCCGCGTGATGCCGAGGCGCTTCATCTCGCGTTCGATGTGCTCGCGACCGCGGTCGATGTTCTCGTCCCGGCGCTCACGGCGGAACCACTGGCGCACCTTCTGGCGGGAGTGGCTGGAGCCGAGATAGCCCATGGAGGGGAGCAGCCAGTCGCGCGACGGCCCCTTCGGGGTGCGCGACCGGATGACCTCGATGACGTCGCCGTTCTTGAGCTGGGTATTGAGGGGCACCATCTTGCCGTTGATCTTGGCGCCGACGCAGTTGTAGCCGAGATCGGTGTGGATGCGGAAGGCGAAGTCGATGGGGGTAGAGCCGGCGGGGAGTACGCGCACATCGCCCTTGGGTGTGTGCACGAAGACCTGATCGCGGAAGACATCGGTCTTGATGGACTCGAGGAAGTCCTCGGTACCGGAGGCCTCCTGCTGCCATTCGAGGAGGTGGCGGAGCCAGGCCATGCGCTCTTCGTACTGCTGGTCGCGCTTGGTGGAGTCTTCCTTGTACTGCCAGTGCGCGGCGACGCCGTACTCGGCCAGCTGGTGCATCTCGTAGGAGCGGATCTGCACCTCGAACGGGCGCATGCCGGGGCCGAGGACGGAGGTGTGCAGCGACTGGTAGAGCGACTCCTTGGGGCTGGCGATGTAGTCATCGAAGGTGCCGGGGATGGGACGCCACTGCTGGTGCACCACGCCGAGAGCGTTGTAGCAGTCGGCGACGGAGTTCACGAAGACACGCACCGCAAGCAGGTCGCGGATCTGGTCAAAGGAGCGGCCGGTAGCGTTGTAGCGCTTGATCTTCTCGTGGATCGAGTAGAGGTGCTTGACCCGACCGGTGACGTCTGCGTGGATCCCGGCTTCCGAGAGCTTCTCGCGGAGCTCCTTCTCGATCTGATGCACGTAGCGTTCCCGCTCGCTGCGCTTGGAGGCCACCATGGAGGCGATGCGGCGGTAGGCTTCCGGCTCCAGGTAGCGGAAGCTGAGATCCTCCAGCTCCCACTTGAACTGCCAGACGCCGAGGCGGGACGCGAGCGGAGCGTAGATGTCCATGGTCTCGCGGGCGAGTGCGCGCTGGCGTTCCTCGGAGAGGTGCTGCAGGGTGCGCATGTTGTGGAGGCGGTCCGCCATCTTCACGATGACGACGCGGACATCCTCCGCCATGGCGAGGAACATCTTGCGCAGCGTCTCCGCGTCGGCGGACTCTGTATCAAGCGCGCCGTCCGGGAGCTGCTCGATCTTCGTCGCGCCCTCGACCAGGGAGGCGACGTCCGGCCCGAAGCGGCCACGGATGTCGTCATTGGTGACGCTAGTGTCCTCCACCAGATCGTGCAGCAGCGCGGCCTGGATCGTGGAGGGATCCATGTGCAGCTCGGCGACGAGACGTGCGACGGCAACGGGGTGAGTGACGTAGGGTTCGCCAGAGCGGCGCATCTGCCCGTCGTGCTTCTCGATGGCGAATTCGAGGGCACGTTCTATTTGCTCGACGCGGTCGGGCGGTAGATAGGCAGCGACTTCCTCGAGAAGTTCGCGCGCGCCGTTTGGGAGGGGCGTAGTTACCACCATCTTCCTGCAAGTGTATACCGCGCGGTCTCGCTCAGGTTCAATCGGACCTGCCTGTGATTTCTCGGTTGTGGGTTCTCGGATCCGGAGCGCTCGCGCAGCCTCGGGCGCTCGCGTACGATCACGCGCATGCCAGACCTACAGGCCCCGCGAGGGATGCACGACACCCTGCCGGACGACGCACCGCTGTGGCGACACATTCGCGACACGGCGGAGCGGGTTGCGCGGCTCTATGACTACCGACAGATTACGACGCCGATCGTGGAGGACACGCGTGTCTTCCTGCGCACGGTGGGCGATGAGTCCGACATCGTGCAGAAGGAGATGTATCTCTTCGAGGACCGCGGCGGCGACCGGCTGGCGCTGCGGCCGGAGGGGACCGCTGCTGTCTGCCGCGCCTACCTGGAGCACGGCATGGCCAGCTGGCCGCAGCCGGTGCGGCTCTGGTACTTCGGACCGTTCTTCCGTTACGACCGCCCGCAGGCGGGGCGCTATCGACAGCTGTGGCAGTTTGGAGTGGAAATCATCGGCGCGGAGGCGCCGGCGGCGGATGCCGAGGCGATCGACCTCCAGCACACCTTCTACCGGGAGCTGGGGCTCACCGACCTGGTCCTGCGGATCAACTCCATTGGGACAGCGGAGACCCGTGCGCGGTACGTGGAGGCGCTGCGGGCGCACTTCGAGCCGCACTTAGGTTCGCTCTCGCGTGACTCGCAGCGGCGGTTTGAGACCAACGTGCTGCGGATCCTCGACTCCAAGGAGGAGGCCGACCGCGAGGCCGTGGCGTCGGCACCGAGCATTCTGGACTACCTGACGGCGGAGGACGCGGAGCACTTTGAGGGCGTGAAGGCGATCCTCGACACGCTGGGGATCGCGTACGAGGTGGACCCGTACATCGTGCGGGGGTTGGATTACTACGCGCGCACTGTGTGGGAGTTCGAGCCGGCGGATGCAGGCGGGCAGTCTACGGTGGGCGCGGGCGGGCGGTACGACGGGCTCATTGAGCTGCTCGGGGGACCCTCGACGCCGGGCGTGGGCTTTGCCTCTGGCATCGAGCGGATTGCGATGAACCTCCGTGCGCGGGACCTGGTTCCTGATGACCTCGGTGGCGTGGACGTGGCGATGGTGCCGCTGGGCGAGGCCGGTGCGGCGGCGGCGTTCCGCGTGGCGCGTGACCTGCGGGCTGCGGGGCTCGCGGTGCGGGCCGGGCTGCCGGGGCGCTCGATGAAGGCAGCGATGCGGGCCGCTTCCGCCTCGAACGCTGCGTATGCCGTGATCATCGGCGACCGCGAAGCCGCGGAGGGCGTGGCGCAGCTGAAGCCGCTGCGCGAGGACGGTGAGCAGCGGAGCGTAGCGCTGACGGCGCTGGCGGAGGCGATCCGCGGGCAGTAGAAGCATCGATCTGAGCGTCGCGCGAGGATGGTTAGAGCTGACCGATGGCGACCACGATCTGTGCCGGCGAGACGACCGCGACACCTGCGAGGATCATCAGCGAGGCGGGCTGGCGGAAGCGCTGGTCGCCCCGCGCGAGGAAGATCGCGTGTGGCACTGCCGCTCCGGTGATTCCCACTGCTCCGAGCCCGAGTGCGAAGATGTTGCCGAGGCTGTGCCCATCCAGCACGAGTGCGAAGCCGAGCAGTACCGGCGGGATGAGTAGCAGGTTGGCGAAGAGGTTCGCCTGGTTGCCGGTGGGCAAGCGGAAGAGTTCCCATTCTTTCCAGTAGGCCGAGTCGATCTGATGGAGCGTGAGTAGTACGAAGTTCACGCTATAGAGCGCGACTGTCCAGTCATGCATGGTGCCT
>JBJHDC010000082.1:0-12974 GCA_050486345.1 Dehalococcoidia bacterium
GGCTGATCCTCTTCGGAATCGAGCCGCCCCAGAAAGATGTAATCCGGTCCCGGCTCTCCGCGCGTCATTGCCGCATGCCGTGTCGTGCAATCCCCCGAACCGACCACCAGTTTTGGCTTCAGGGCCCGGATCTCGGCCGCCAGCGTCGCAGCGGTCCCGGTACAGTGCACGCCATCCGCACCGACTGCGCGGGCGACGGCCGCTCGGTCGCGGATCAGAAACGCGGCGCCGGCGCCCAGGACGACCGGGCAGAGTTCCTCCGCCGTGCGATGCCAGATCTCGTCCTGATCGCTGGCAAGATCGAGAATGACCGCGGCCACGTCGCCTGCCCGGATACTACTCTCCAGAACGGCGCGAAACTGGCGAGATTCAAGCCGCGACGGTGTAACGAGTATCAGGCGTGCCGATTTTTCAGCCATAGACCGTGTGGAGAATTGAGGTGAATCGCGATCTCGCCTAGCCCGTGAATAAGGCAAAAGCAGGGAGACGCGGACCGATCGCCCGCTATCCTCACGCCGCCTCTTTCTCCATGTCGGCTTGCCACTTGCCGCGCGCGGCCAAGCCATTCATGCGGGCGCGATGCGTGAAAGCCTTTTGCGCAGCGGCCACGTTCTCGTCCTTTCCACCCCAGGCCGTACGTGCCGCCGATGCGACGGCTTCGACGCCCTCGTCGATAGCCTCGGCGCACTCCTCGGGCGAGCCGGACATCGTCAGCTCCTCCAGCAGGTCGCGCGGGAGGGCGGCCGCGCCAGCCGAGGAGCCCCCATCCGCCCACGCGCGACGGACGGAGTTCGCCTCGTCCGCGTAGCCCATACGCACGAAGTGCTCGTAGTAGAAATCACCCATGCGTGCGATGTAGAACGCGGCGGCGGAGGCACTGGTCTGCTTGGCTGCATCCTTGTCCGCCGTCACGGTCACGGAAACCGGGTTGCGCACATCCACCTCGGAGCGGTCGCGGCCGGCCTCGTCCACATAGCTGTAGAAGGCATCCAGCTGCGGCTTCCACTGCGACTTCGGGAGGAAGATGGGGATCCACCCGTCTGCGATCTCCGCGGTCTGACGCACGGACTTCGGCGTCACGGATGCCAGGTGGATTGGGATGTGCGGGCGGAACGGCTTGAAACGGATCGTGAAGCCGCGCTCGAGCTTGTAGAGGTCGCCGTCGTAGTTGAGTGGCTCCTCGCGCATGATCATGTTGATGATGTCGGTGTATTCCTTGATGCGGGTCAACGGCTTCCCGAACTTCACTCCGTGGAAGTGCTCGATCACGTTCGGGCCAGAGGATCCCAGGCCGATCAGCATCCGCCCCTTTGAGATCTCATCGAGCGTGGCGAAGTGCTGCGCCAGGGCACCGGGGCTGCGCGAGAACGTGTTGACGATGGACGTCCCCAGCGTGATGTTGCTCGTCTCCCGTGCCAGCAGCGCGAGGATCACGAACGCGTCCCGTCCCCATGCCTCAGCGACGGAGAGCAGTTCCACGCCTGCTTCATCCGCGACCTTCGCCTGCTCGATCAAGTCGTCGTAGTTGAGGTCACCCTGCCAGTTCACACCAATTGATAGCCTGCGCATCACACGTCCTTTCGACGTACTCCATGTCGAGCCGCCTTAGTGGCAGATTCTGTGGGTGCAGTATGGCGTGTGAAGCGGAATGGCGCTCTGTTGTGCCCGTCGCGGCCGATGCTCTTCTGTAGGAGTGCAGTGGGCTCCCAGTCCCCTGAATTGGTGCAGGTGGGAGAACGCCGCGCCAGTGGCGCGGCGGTGAGCAGCACGCGATCTCGGAGAGATTCAATCGCCGGGGCTCCGGGCGCAGCAAGCCCTACCGCGCGTAGAGGTCCAGCTCTTCCTTGCTGACGTGATCGCGGAACTCCTGCAGGATCGTGTCGAACTCCTGCATATCCCACTCGCAGACGAAGGTGATCGCCTTGCCGGTACGTCCTGCGCGGCCGGTGCGGCCGATGCGGTGCACGTACTCCTCCACGTTCTGCGGGACGTCGTAGTTCACCACGTGGGTGATCTCCGGAATGTCCAGGCCGCGCGCGGCCACATTGGTGGCGACGAGGATGTCTAGCTTGCCCTCGCGGAAGTCCTGTACCACGCGATCGCGGCGGCGCTGGTCCATGTCGCCGTGGAGCGCACCCACGCGCACGCCGTCGTTGCTGAGCTGATGCTCGAGGTGATCCACGCCGCGCTTCGTGCGTGAGAAGACCAGCGTACGGCCCTTCAGTTCACGATCGATCAGCTCGCGCAGGCCGCGCACCTTGTCGCGCTGCGCGACCTCCACGTACGTCTGCTCGATGCTGTCCACGGTGCTGAGTTCCGGGTCCACCGTGACGGTCTCCGGGTCATCCATGAATTGCCACACCAGGCGGCGGATGCTACCCGGCATCGTTGCGGAAAAGAGCGCCGTCTGGCGTCGCTTCGGGGTGCGGCTGAGGATGCGGCGGATATCTGGCAGGAAGCCGATGTCCAGCATCTGGTCGGCTTCGTCGAGGACCGCGTAGCGGACATGGCGCAGCGAGAGTGTGCCGCGGTTGAGGTGGTCGATGACGCGCCCCGGTGTGCCTACCACGACGTGAGGGCGCCCCTGCAGTGCGCGGAAGTCCGCGTCCAGCCGCCGTCCGCCGAGCAGGCCGATGGCCTCAATACCCCAGGTCTTGCCGAGGTCCTCCAGGACGTCGAGGACCTGCTGCGCGAGTTCACGGGTGGGAACCAGCACGATGGCCTGCACCTCGGCGACGCTTGCATCGAGGCGTTCCATCATCGGGAGGCCGAACGCCATGGTCTTGCCCGACCCGGTCTGTGCGACGCCCACGACATCGAGGCCGTTCAGGAGTGTTGGGATCGCCCGTTCCTGGATTGGTGTTGGGTCTGCGAATCCAAGGCGAGAGACTGCCTCGAGATTGCGCGCGCTGATGCCGAGCGCCACGAATGCCGGCGGAAAGTCACCGGACGGCAGCGGGCGCACTGCAGCCGGTCGGCGGGGCGCGCGTTCCGGCGCTGCCTCGGGTGCCTCTTCCGCCTCAGCCTCGCCGTCTTCCGCATCGCCAGTTTCGTCTGATGACGCCGCAGCGAGCGCTTCCGCGTCGCTGCCGCGGGAACGCCCGCGCCCACCGCGGCGTCCGCGACGTCGAGGTCGGGACGTGGCTTCCTCGGTGGTTTCGTTTGCGTCCTCGTCGGCCTCCGTGTCCGCTGAGTCCTCGAGGTCGGCTGCGGTGTTATCGATGTCGTCATCCACTGCAGGCGGTACGGGTGGTGCGACGCGAGCAGAGGGGTGTTCGGGGGCATCTGAGCTGGCGTCGAGCTCAGTGGGGTCGGGCTGTGCGCCCTCGGGATCAGCGACGGTGATTTGCGGGGTGGGAGTGGCTAGGGACGGCATCGTGCCCCAGTGGGACCAGCCGCTCAGTGTGCGGGGTCCAGCGATGATGACGCGCTCCGTGTCGCGGAGGCCCTCAGGTCGGCGGCGGCGTGCGGGGAGGATGCTGCGGTCGCCACCCTCGGCGGCGGCGCGGAAGGCAATGTCTTCCGGCAGCGGCGCGTCCAGATCAGTGCGGCGGTTGGTGCGGCGTCGACGCTGCGATTGCTGCATCCGCTGTTCGACGAGTTCTTTCGCTTCCTCGTCCGGTACCCGACGGCCCCAACGGTACTCACGCTTGTCGCTGTCCTGGTTGTTGCCGGATTTCCCACCGTTCCGGCCTGACTGGCGTGACTGTGACTGGTTACCGGAGGAACGCTGCTGCTTCGGCTGATCCTGACGGCTCTGTTGTCGAGTCTCCTGGCGTTCCGATGTCGCAGCGGCTGCCTCGGAGTTTCGATTCGATGACTGCTGCGTCGCCTGTGTGCTGCTGCCATCCCCGGAGCCGCGGTTGCGGCCTCGACCGCCGCGCCGGCCTCGGCGGCGGCGCTTGCTTTGCTCGTCGCCGTCTGGGCGGGTGTCGGAATCTGCCGTTGCGGTGGAGGTGCGGCGGTCGCGTTCAGGGGAGGCAGTGTCGCCGGCGGCAGAGTCTGGGGTGGAGAGGAGGCGCTTGAAGAAACCACGAATAGGCGTCACCGGGCACCCCCGGTGTGCGAGTTTGTCATCTAGATACGTCCGATGCGAGAGAAACTGGTGTGCCGCGCCGGGTTCGTCGCGGGTTCAGGTGAATCATTACGTCACATGATACCAACTTCCGGCGGATCTCGCGAGCCTGTGCTGGTTCGCAGGCCGCGGGGAGGTGGCTGGCAGGTTGGCCGCATGGGCTCGGTTCGCTACGATGCGGCTGCTATGCGAGACCGGAGTAACGTTTTCGGCCCTCACTTACGACTCCCCATTCACCGACGGGGCTGCCTGGACATCCTCTTCACTTCAGTGATGGCGATGGGCGCGCTGCTGATGTTCTTCGTCGGCCTGGGGAGTTTCCTCGTCTGGCTGCGCGAGGGGACATTCTTTGAGGTGGAGCGGATTCTCTTCTCCGCAGGCTTCACGATCCTGGGACTTATCTTCCTCAACCCGGCGGCCAAGCATGTACGCGCGATCATCTTGCGTCGACGCGGGAGGTACGACGATGGCTTCCTGCTCACCCGCGAGGGCATCGCGTACCGGCAGTGGACGCTTTTCGGAGTTACCAGGTACTTCGTCCCCTGGGAGGCGTTTGTTGGGCTGACATCCCACTCGGGAATTCGCCACTCGTTCGCGCGCAATGGCGTCGGAGAGCGTCGGTGGATCGAGCTTCGCTGGGACCCTGTGCGCGGTGCGGGTCGCGTGCAGATTCGCGATGCCCTCACCGGGAAGATGTGGTTTCTCGTTCCGGACCGCATATCGCCTAGCGGCCCACGCCGCGGCACCCGCGTGATCCTGGAGGCGTTTGAGGATGGCACTGGCAAGCAGATCCGTGACCGCGATGTGATCGAAGTGGTAACCCGGTGGCGCGTGCAGCATCGACGCGGCCCGCGGGACGGGGAGAACGCTTGAGAACGCAAATAGAGGGCGCGTAGCGGCAGCTGTGCGAAGATCGATGCATGATGTCCGATCCGCAGCAGTCCGCCCCGCTACCCCGCATGCGCGCCATGAGGCAACCGAACCTCTTCGAGCGTATCGGCGGTCGTGAGGTGGTGGAACGCATCGTGGCGGACTTCTATGACCGGGTGGAGCAGGATCCCGAATTGCGGCCGCTCTTTCCGGAGGATATGGCACCCGGTCGGGAGAAGCAGGCGCTGTTTCTCGAGCAGTGGCTCGGGGGCGAGGCGCGCTACAGTGAGCGCTACGGCCACCCCCGCCTGCGCATGCGCCACTTCCCATTCGTCATCGATGAGCGTGGCGCGGGTCGCTGGCTCCGCCACATGGGTGAGGCGTTCCGTGCGGCCGGCGTGGGTGAGCAGGAGATCATGGAGGTCTTCGCCGGTCTCGGTCCGCTCGCCCGCCACATGATCAACGCGCACGAGAACGTCCCGCGCGAGCCGCTGGGGGATGTCCGGCTGGACTAGGGCGTCAGCCGCCCCTGGCCGCCCGGCACCACCGGTAACGTGATCCTTGATGGATACCGCGATGAGTGGTGGATCGTGTTCCGCGCAACCTGCGTCGAGGTGTGCTGTCCGATGGGCTCGCCCGTATTTGGGTTCACATCGAAGCGCGGGAACGAGGATGCACCCACCAGGACCTGCAGCTGGTGCCCCTCCGCGAAGACGTTGCTGGTGGGATACAGCTGGAAGGTGACCTCGTAGACTTCACCCGGCTCTAGCAGCTGCGGGCGTGCCATGCTGTCGCGATAGCGCAGGCGCATGAGGCCGTCGCAGATGTTGAGGTGGTAGCCGTCTGGCCAGTCCTCGCTGGGCGGGTAGACGTCCAGCAGCATGACGAAGAGGTCCGAGTCTGGCGCGTCCGAGGAAACGTGCACGGTGACGTTGACCGGACCGGTGACCTCCGTGTCGCGCTCCAGCGGCGCCGAGGTGAATGACAGCGTGTCGCCTCGTTCGCTCAGCCGGCCGTAAGGAGGCTCGCAACCGAAGAGGTCTTCGCGTGTGCGCTGGTCTGCGCCGCCCTGGATGGTGATCACGCGCATCAGCGCCAGCGGCGCGGCCAGCTCGATACGGTCCGGTGTGGGCACAATCTCGTTCAGCGACGATGTATTCGACGAGATCGTGGGCATCGGGTGCTGCGGGTCGAAGCGGAGAGTGGAGCTGCCACCGTCCTCCGGCGGAGTCAGATCTGCTGCGAGCACTCCGCCGGGCTGGAAGAAGTAGTCGGTGGGCACCGCGCGTGTGAGGGGCCATGCTGGTTCCTCTCGCCAGCGTCCGCCATGCAGCAGGCGTCCCTCGATGGTGCGTTCACCAGAGCCGCCGCCCATCACGAAGAGACGCACCGGCGGATCGCCAGCGAATTCGTTCTCTACGCCTCGCAGCCAGTGATCGAACCAGCGCAGCATGACGTCGTTCCGGGATGCCGTGCCAGCCTCCGCGCCCAGGCTCCGCGCGATGGGCGCCTCCAGGCCCAGGTCCACCTCGCCGGACCAGTGGCGCTCGAGCGCTGCATCACCGTGCGTCCACGGGCCCATCATCAGTGCCTGGTGCGGGATGCGGGCTGACAGCCACTCGTACATCTCTGCGGTGGATCGAGTGTACGAGTCGTACCAGCCACCCGAGTACATCACGGGAATGTCGAGGTGGTCGTCCAGGTGAGGCTCGAAGTTGAGGCCGCGGGTGGTGCGCCAGTACTCGTCCTCGTCCGCGTGCAGGTAGAGATCCTGCGCCCATTGCTCGTAGGTCGGCAGGCCGGCCAGTGGTGAGTTGCCCTCGGTCCATGGCAGGCGGCGAAGCCAGTCGCCCATATGGATCGTTGCGTCCGTCAGCGCGCGTCGCAGAGCCGGGTCGCGTTGCGCCTCCGGCGATGTGATCCCGTGGCTCACCGCCCACGTCAGCCAGCGCAATTCCAGCGCACCGTGGTGACGGACCGCCGTCACGTTGCCGTTCGACCCGCCCTCGTTTACCCACATTGCACGCAGGTGTGGCGGCCGTTCCAACGCTGCGGCGCTCTGCACCCAGCCGGGGTACGAGGTGCCCAGCGTTCCCACGTTCCCGTCGCAGTAGGGCAGCGAGGCGACCCACTCGATGGCGTCGTAACCATCGGGCCCCTCGTTCGCGAGCAGGTAGAAGTCACCTTCGGAGGCGAAGCGGCCGCGCACATCCTGGATCACGCCCAGGTAGCCGCGCCGTGCCCAGTACTCGCCGTACGCCTCGCCGGTGTTCTTGAGGGATTTGTCGTAGGGGGTCCGAAGTAGCACGGCCGGGAACGGCCCCGGTAGCGCCTCGCCGTCCCGCGCCGGTCGCCACACGTCGGTCGCGAGGAAGACACCATCGCGCACACGCACGCCCGCATTACGCACCATGATCGCGCCGTACTGATCGGTAGCAGGCCCTGGCATGAATGTCCTCGCTCCAGCGCCGCTCGCGGTTCCTACGGCGAAGTCAGTGCGTTCACCTCGGTCACCCCGTCCGATAGAAGCGATACGAGTTGCCGATGTGGTCGAAGCCGTCCGCGGTCGCATACTGTGCGTTGACAAGCTGAACCTGCCAGTAGAACGGCTGCATGCCGTTCACATGACCCTGCACCAGCAGCTGATTCATGGCAGGCAGGAAGTTCCACTGGCCGTAGAGTGCAGAGCCGTCGGGTGAGACCATTCCCTGCAGGCTGTGATCGGGATTGAGCGCGAGATACGCTGATCCCGTGGGGATCATGCCCATCACAATCTCTACGTTCCAATGGCCCACCGGGTCGAATCCATGGCCTGATGGCGGCGCGAACGGTTGTCCCCAGCCCTGTTGTGGTGTGCCCGATGGTGATGTGCTTGGTTCCGAGCCGCCGGCGCCATGCAGTGGCGGTTGTGGACCCGCCCACGATGCGACGTTCGCCCGCGAACTCTCCAGCATCTCGTTAGCCGCGTTTGCCCACATCGTGCGTCCCAGGCGGGAGAATTGATCTCGCGCCTCCGTGAGCACGGACTGGTATTGCCTCGCAACTGCCAGAAGCTCTGGTCCCGGGGTCATGTTGCCGTGCTTCACCCGCATGATCATCGCGGACATCAACATTGCCTGCGCCTGCATGAAGCGCTCATCGTCCGTGGTGGGATGTTGGAGTAGCGCGTTTGCTCGCACCAGGATGCGTTCTTCATCGCTGACATCGTGCGGCGTGAGCGCCATGTGGAGATCCGCCAGCTGGAGCAGGGCCTCGACGTTCGTCTCATCGAGGTCGAGCGCCTCTTCGAACAGGGCGCGCGCGTCTTCCAGGCGGGCACTGTACGTATCGCGGTCGAAACCACGCCAAATGATCGCCTGGCCGTCAGCTGCGAAGCGGTCGAGGCTCTCCTGGTCGAAGCGGCCGGCAGCCTGAAACTGCGTAGCGAACTGCTGGAGCTCCTGCTGTTTTGCTGTCACGTTCTCGATCATCATGTGCGAGGCCTCCGCCTTCGCGATGACCGCGCGCTTCAGAAGCAGATCGATCTTCGAGACCTGGATGTCGCCGACCTGCACGTTTTCGACCGCTAGCCCGGTCTCCTCGGCTGCTCGCACGCCAGCGAGCGCCTGGTTCACGACCTCCGTGTAGGGGCTAGTGTCGACCTCGACGTTTTCGACACCGGGGACGGGCGCGCTCGGTGGTGCGCTGGTGGGGGCGTCGCGCAGCAGAGGACCGTCCTGGGAGGGGAGCTGAATGACGACCACGTTGCCCTGAACGATCGTCCCGGCGATGTCACCAGTCGAACCGCCGGAACCAACATTCACAATGCTGCCGGTATTGTCTCGCCCCACGCCGGCGCGGAAATCCGCCCCGTCCCGCGATCCGCTTTCGGTCATGCGGGGACTCAGTCCTGCGGGTTCTGAGACGGTGGCACTGCGCCGCCACCGGTGATGTTGCCGACGGAACTGCCCGTACCGATGTTCACCACGTTGCCGCTGTTCGAGCCACCAATGCGGACGTCGAACCCACCGGAGCCACCGCCAGATTCCTCAACGAGTGTTTCCAGTCTGCGCGCGAACTCATCGTCCAGCGCGATTTCGCTTACCAGGACGTTGCGCAGTCGTTCCTGCTCTGCTGCACTCGCCTCGCTGGTTGCTTCCTCGAGCTGCTCGAGCGCCTCCGCGCGCTTCGGATCGGCTGCGAGTTTGCCCCGTACGGCATCCACGAGGGCGTCAACCTTGTCCAACGCCTCGCCGCCCGCCTCGCGAGCGGCGCTAGTACCTGCCTTCGCGAGCCGGGGTGCAATTAAGCCAACGACGGTTCCTGCCAGGCTGACCGGATCCATGGTGACCCCCCTCGCTCCTCAACCACATCGCGATGTGTAGGCAGACTAGTGGGACCGGATCAGCCTGTAAAGATGCAGGATCTGAGCTTCACGCGAGGCAGGTTCCGGACGCCTGGCGGTAGGCGCTATGCGTCCTCGAACGCCCGCAGCGCAGCCACCGTGTCCGCGTCCATTCGCCGTACCGCCTCGGTCACCAGCCGCAGGGCTCGATGCACGTCATCGCGGTGGATCACACTCGTGTGGCTGTGTAGATACCGAGTGGGCACCGTGACGTTGATCACTGGGGTGCCGGTTCGGGTGCGCTGTACGGCGGATCCGTCCTGCCCGTAACCGCTGAGGACGTTGAACTGTAGCGGGATGTCGAGGTCCCGTGCGACATCGATCATGAAGTCGCGCAGACGGTTGTTGGGCAGCATCGAGGAGTCATGGAGGAAGAGCCCGGGACCCTCGCCGAGCCGCTCCTGCGCCTCGTCTTCGGTGATGCCGGGGAAGTCGCCCGCGACGCCCACCTCCAGGTTCAGGCCGATGTCCGCTTCGACAGCCCAGGCGCTCGTCTGTGCGCCACGCAGACCGACCTCTTCCTGCACCGTGCCGACGCCGAAGACCGTGTTCGGGTGTCCGTTCTGTCTGAGCGCCTGCATCGCACGGATCATGAGCGCCACACCAATGCGGTCGTCCCACGCCTTGCCGAGGTAGCGCTCGCCCCCGGCCAATTCCTGGAAGCGGCTGTCCGGTGCGACGGCATCGCCGGGGCGGATGCCGAGACGCTCCTCCGCATCCGCGCGACTGCGCGCGCCGACGTCGATGAACATGTCCTCGCGCTTGAAGACCTTGCCGCGCTCTTCCGGCGTCATCACGTGGATCGTCTTGATGCCGGTGATGCCGGGCACAGGGCCGTTGCGGGTGAGCACCACCCAACGCTGGTTGATCAGCGCCTGATCCAGCCAGCCGCCCAGCGGCTGGAATTTCAGGTAGCCCTCGGGCGTGATGCGCCGTACCAGCAACCCCAGTTCGTCCATGTGCGCGGTGAGGATGACGCGTGGTTCGGCGGCGGTGCCATCCAGGCGCGTGATAATCGATCCGAGGCCGTCCGTCTCCATGTGGTCGACGACCCCCTGGAGCTCCTCGCGCACGATCGCGCGCACCGGGCCTTCGAAGCCCACAGGGCCATAGGCGTTGGAGAGCCGCTCTAGCAGCCGGGTATCTTCGTCGCGCCACTCCGCGGTCATCGTGCATCCTCTCTTCCGGGGCTCGCCGCGTACTGCCGGTTTCGGTCAGGTTCCGGTCCCGGCGCATCGCCAGGGTCGATGGTACCTGCTGCAAGCTCGGGCTACGGTATCCGGGGGCGGTCAACCAGCATCGGTCCCGGGGTGACTCCCCCACACGGCGATCGAGTGGGACAATCACCGAATCTCATTTCTGCGACTGAACGAGAGCCCACCGGAATTCTGACCAACCGGGGGCCAGCTGAGCGAGGGAGACACCATGCCTGCACCATACGCGTCGTTCGAGCCGCCGCGCCGGATCCTCATGGGTGCCGGCCCCGCGCCCGTCCCGGACCGCGTACTCCTCGCGCTCTCCCGGCCAACGCTCGGTCACCTGGACCCAAAGTTCATCGAGATGATGGACGAGGTGAAGGTGATGCTGCAGGCCACGTTCAACACAGCAAACGAGGTCACGTTCGCGGTCTCCGCGCCCGGCTCCGCGGGCATGGAAGCGTCCGTGGTGAACCTGGTGGAGCCCGGTGACAAGGTGCTCATCGCCTGTAACGGCGTCTTCAGCGACCGCCTGAGTGAGCACGTGCGGCGCGCCGGGGGCACCCCGGTTACCATCACTGCTCCATGGGGTGAGCCGATCCCGGTCGATGCCTTCGAGGCGACCCTGAAGGAGCACCCGGACACCCGTGTGGCCGCATTCGTGCACGCCGAGACGTCCACCGGCGTCGCGAACAACGTCGCGGAGCTCTCCCGCATCGCGCGCGAGGCGGGCTGCTTCACGATCATGGATTGCGTTACGTCTCTGGGTGGCATGCCCGTGTACGTAGACGACTGGGGCATCGACATCGCCTACTCCGGTACGCAGAAGTGCCTCCAGGGGCCGCCGGGGATTTCGCCGATCACGTTCAGCCAGCGGGCCGTGGATCGCATCCGATCGCGCGAGCACCCCGTGCAGAGCTGGTTCCTGGATGTGACGCTGCTCACCGGCTACTGGGGCGGCAACACCAAGCGCACCTACCACCACACCGCGCCTATCAACGCGCTCTACGCGCTGCACGAGGCGCTGGTGCTCGTGCACGAGGAGGGCCTCGAGGCCTCATGGGCGCGGCACACGAAGAACGCACAGGCGCTGCGCTCCGGGCTGGAGGCGCTGGGTCTCAAGTACCTCGTCGCCGACGAAGACCGCCTGCCGATGTTGCACGCGGTCTACATCCCGGAGGGCGTGGAGGACGAGGCGATTCGCCGCCGTCTCCTCGATGAGTATGGTCTAGAGGTGAGCGCGGGCTTCGGCCCGCTGGCCGGCAAGATCTGGCGCATCGGTCTGATGGGCGCTGGCTCCACGGAGTGGCATGTTCGCTTCTGCACAGACTCGCTGGGCGCGGTCCTCGAGTCTGCGGGTGTCGACGTGGATCGCCACGCAGCGCTGCAGGCCGTGGACGCAGCGTACGCCTCGTAACCCTCGGCCAACGGATGCCTGACAGCACAGCGCGGATGATTCGTCCGCGCTGCTGCGTTCTCGTTCTGGGGCAGCGATGCGGGTAGCGGGGGACGTCTAGTCGTCGACGCCGGGCACATGGATACCGCATTCGCGCTTGGTGGCCTCTTCCCACCACCAGCGACCCTCGCGTTCGTGCTGGCCGGGGTTTGTGGGCATCGTGCAGGGCTCACAGCCGATCGAGCGGTAGCCGCGGTCGTGCAGCTCGTTGTAGGGCACCTGGTGCTCCAGGATGTACTGCCACACCTGCGCCGAGGTCCAGAACGAGAGTGGGTTGAACTTCACTAGCGGCTGGCCGTTGGTGGTGAAGGCGGGATCCTCCTGCACGACGGGGAGCAGGCCGCGGGTGGCCGGGCTCTGATCCTGCCGCTGACCGGTGACACTCGCACGCATGCCGGCGTAGGCGCGGCGGAGCGGCTCCACCTTGCGGATGCCGCAGCACTCGCCGTGGCCGTCCCGGTAGAAGGAGAACAGCCCCTTCTCTCGGACCAGCGCCTGGATGGCGTCCGGCTGGGGGAAGTAGGCCTCGATGGCAATGCCGTAGTGCTCGCGTACGCGGTCGATGAAGCGGTAGGTCTCTGGGTGCAGTCGCCCCGTGTCCAGCGTGATCACGTGGAACGGCAGGTCGAGGCGCTTGACGAAGTCGATCAGCACCACGTCCTCGGCGCCGCTGAAGGAGATCGCAATCTCCGGTGAGAAGTGCTCAACCGCGAACTTGAGGATGTCCGCCGGGTGCCAGCGCTCGATGTCGGCGGGGATCTCAAGGCTGCCAACGACCGCGGGGGTGATCGTGTTAGACATGCGCAGCCTCGTGCTCTGCAGTGGCGACATCCTCGCCTCCGGTGGACCGGATCATGCCCGCGGCCACGGTGCGGAAGGTGGCGGGGTCGATGAGGATGAAGGAGCCCGTGAGGCGGTTGCGCACGTACGGGTCCACCGCCACCGGGTCCGCAGTGCGGATGCGCACGCGCGCCAGCTCGTTGAGCGCCAGTT
>JBJHDC010000083.1:0-12959 GCA_050486345.1 Dehalococcoidia bacterium
GTGCTGTTCGGTATCCAGATCATCCGGGCGATCATCTGCTAGCAGTAGTTCGCTAGCATCGGTCCCATGGACCTGACCCCACAGCTGTTCCGCGACGTCGAGTTCACCGAGCGTCGTGGCGCCTACGACAAGGACGAAGTCAACGCCTTCCTCGACAGCAAGCCGGGGTGGATCACGTTGACCACCATCGGCCGCGATGGCTACCCGCACTCGATTCCCATCGGCTACTTCCGAGTGGGCGAGCACGTCTACTGCGGTGGGCGTGCGGGGACGCAGAAGTTCCGCAATATCGAGCGGAACCCGAAGGTCAGTCTCTCGCTGGAGAGCGGCACCACCCGCGCTGACCTGCGCGGCCTGCTCATCCAGGGTGACGCCGAGGTGATCAGCGACGACGCCGAGCGCCTGCGACTCGCTCGGGAGGCAGCCCGCCTGCGTGGCGTCCCCGAGGATGAACTGCCCTCGGAGCCCTCGCCGACCGGGAACTACGTGAAGGTCACGCCGCGCAAGGTCATCTCGTGGGACAACACGAAGAGCTGACGGGGGCGCGGTGCAGCGGGGATCGGGCTACGATGGGTGACATGAGTCACTGGTCCCGATTGCGTCGGCACACCCTGGGTACTGTAGCGCTGGTTGCGCTGGTTGCGCTGGTTGCGCTGGCGGCCGTGCTGGCTGTGGCATGTGGTGGTGATGCTCAACCGTCCGATGCGCCTGCTCCGGGGACGCCGACATCGGCTGCTACCTCGACGGGCCAGCCGACAGATTCCAGCACGCCGGCTGCGGCCGACACGCCCGCCGTGCCCGCGTCGACAGTTCCGCCTGACCTGCGCGGGTTCCCCACCGGCCCGGCCGTGCTCATCGAGGCGGGCTACGAGCCACCTGAGGACCATGTGCCCTCTACGGGACCGTTCCTCCCTTCGAACGGCAAGCCGACGCTCGTGTACGTCGATGCGATCTGGTGACCGTTCTGCGCGCAGGCGCGCCCCGTGGTTCACGGGCTCCGACTTGAATACCAGGACCGCATCAACTTCGTGATCTGGGACTACGACAGCCGCGAGCAGCGCTCGCTTGCCTCGGACCTCGGCGTGGCGCGCCACCCGGCCTATGCGATCCTCGCGCCCGACAGTGACGAGGTGGAGGACCGCGCCTTCGGCCCGCTCACAGAGGAGGCGCTGCGCGAACTCCTCGATGCGGCCATTGCGCGATCGGGCGGGTAGCGGCGGCACACTCGGAACGTTCTTCGACAGGCTCGGGGCGAACGGACTAGAGCAAGCTCGCCGGCAGCCCCGTGGGGGCGCAGCGTGCTGCGTCCGCTCCTGGTTTCGTCAGGTGTCTAATCCCACTGACGCCCGATGCCACCCGATCCGGTGTAGAACCCGGCGGGCCAGTTGCGGCCGTTGATCATGGCCTTGTCGACGTCTTCCTTTGTCGCGAGGCCCGCCTCCACGATGGCGTCTGCCTCGCGGCGGGCGGCGGCGAAGATGCGGTTGAGGATGAAGCCGTAGGTGCCGGGCGCGTCCTTCACCAGCGACACGATCTTGCCCGCGCGCTCGGCGACACCCGACACTGTTTCGACTACCTCAGGCAGTGTCTGAGGCGTGTAGATGACCTCGCACATCTTCATCGCGGGAACAGGGCTGGCGTAGTGCATGCCTGCGAAGAGCGACTTGCGCCCCTCGGAGACGTCCCGTGCGACCTCGGCGATGACGAAGCCCGATGTGTTCGAGCAGAAGATCGCCTCTGGCTTCACGATCTCGTCGAGCTTCGCGAACTCCTGCTGCTTGAGCTCCAGGTTCTCCGGGATCGCCTCGATGATGAAGTCGACATCGGCGAGGTCTTCGAGGCGTGTCGTGAAGCTCACACGCTCCATCGCCTCCACGCAGGTGTCGAAGGGGAGTTTGCCGATCTCCACGGCGCGCTTCATGCCCCAGCGGCTTTCGAAGATCGCCTGCTTCGTGCTCTCCACGAGTTCGTCGTCGAGTTCACGCACGATCACGTTGAAGCCACCGATGGCCATGACCTGGGCGAGCCCGCCGCCCATGACCCCACCACCGACGATGCCGATGGTCTGTACGTCTTCCAGCTTCATGTCGTGTCCTTCTTCCCGATTCTCCTGGTGGTCGTGTTAGTCGCAGATGCCTCGGACGGTGTGGTGGAGGATCTGCATGCCCAGCCGCAGATTCTCGATTGAGATGCGCTCATCGTTGCCGTGCACGCGTCCCTGTTCGTCCGAGCCGCTGAGGACGGGGACGAATCCGTAAGCCGTGATGCCGCGCCGGCGGAACACTCGTGAATCGGTGAACCCGGTGCTCACGCTGGGCACCACCACCACGTCTTCCACTGCGCTCCGTGCCTCCCGCGTCATCACCTCGTACAGCTCAGTGTCGAGGCGGGCTGACGGGGAAGACGAGACGAAGACCTCTTCGATCTCGATGCGTTCATCGTCGATGACCTCGCGGATCTCGTGGAGGAACTGCTTTGGGTCGTATCCGGGGACGAGGCGGCAGTCGAGCGTGGCCGAGGCCATCGCTGGGATGACGTTGTGCTTCACACCTGCGTCGAGCGTGGTGAGTGAAATGGAGTTCATCTGCACCGAGCGCATGCGCGGATTACGCTCAGCGATCTCCGCCAGCACGTCGTCCGTCGGTTCGTTCTCGATGATGCCGGCCTCGTAGAGCCCCTGGAAGTAGAGGCGTACCTCGTCGGCGGGCATCAACGGACGGTTCCACTCCAGGATGCGGTGCAGCGCGCGCACGAGGCGGTCCGCAGCGTTGTCATCGTGTGGCACGGAGCCGTGGCCGGGGCTGCCGTGCGCGCGCAAGGTGAGCCACATGGGCCCCTTCTCGCCGACGCCGATGTTCATCACGTTGCGCTCAACGCCCAGCACTTCGCACGATCCGCCACCACCCTCATTGATCACGTACTCGCAGTCGAGCAGCTCCGGGTGCTCACGATCGAGGAATTCGACCCCGTATGCGGAGCCGGCCTCCTCGTCAGCTACGGCCATGAAGACGAGGTCGCGAGTGAGTGGGAGGCCATGGCGATGGTGGAGCAGGAAGGTCACCAGCTCCATGATCCCCATGCTCTTCATGTCCATCGCGCCGCGGCCCCAGATGAAGCCATCGTGAATCTCGCCGCCCATCGGGTCCACGGTCCACTGGTCGCGCTCGAAGGGGACCACGTCCGTGTGGTTGAGCAGGATGAGTGCCTTACCTCGCGAGCCGTCGCTCGGCAGCTTTGCGACCAGCGTGGCGCGCGAGGTGTCCCGTGTCGGGTCGGTGTCGCTGACTGGCGGGTAGACGAGCTCGTATGGGATGCCCTCGGCGTCCAGGATGCGACCGATCCACTCGCAGGCGCGTGTTTCGTTACCCGGCGGATTCACCGTATCGACGCGCAGGTATTCGGAGAGCCACTCAGTCGCCTGCTCTGTCCACGCGTCCCAGTCGATCGGTACTTCGTTCACGTGGTCGGATCCTTCCGCACTCGCCTCACGCTCCGCATCAGCAGGTGGAGGTGACTCCGCGGGCATCTTTCTTGCTGGGGGATCGCGTGTCAAATACGGCGTATCGTCGCGTCCGGTGTCTAGGAGCGAGCTTCGATGACCCCACGTCAGATCGTGATCTTGCTCGTCGGCGTCGTGGCCGTCTCGTGGGCAGCGCCGCTGATCCGTCTGGCCGAGGATGTCCCGGCGATTGTGATCGCGGCGGTGCGCCTGAGCTTCGCCGCGCTGCCCATGCTCCTCATTGCGGGATGGAGCAATCGAGGGCGTGCGCTGCCGCTCCGTGGTGCGGACCTGCTGATCCTCGGGCTTTCCGGGGTCGCGCTGGCGGTGCATTTTGGGTTCTGGGTGGCATCGCTGCAGCGAACCTCGGTGTTGAGCAGTGTGGCCCTCGCCACGATGCAGCCGATCTTCGTGGCGCTGGGGGCGTGGCTCTTCCTGCAGGAGCGCCCATCGAGGGGCGTGCTGTTCGGCATTGGAGTTGGGGCCGCTGGCGCGGCGTTGATCTTCGCGGACGATCTCGGCGACGCGGTGTCGATCGAGGGCAACGCGTTCGCGCTCATTGGTGCGGTGGCGACGGCCACCTATCTGGTCGCGGGGCGAGGCGCACGCCAGCGGCTCTCACTGCCGGTGTACACGGCTTCGGTGTACTCGATCACTTCGGTTTTGCTGCTCGTAGCGATGGTGGTGAGCGGCGCAACACTGCGCGGGCACACCTCGGAGGCGTGGATGTACCTGTTACTGCTGGCGCTGGTGCCGCAATTAATCGGGCACAACGCTCTGAACTGGGCGCTGGGGTCGATGCCGGCGGCGATCGTTGCCGTGGCGATCCTCGGCGAACCGGCAGGGGCGGCGGTGCTGGCGTTCATTCTGCTGGATGAGACGCCTACACTGCTGGAGGCCGGGGGTGCGTCGCTCCTGCTGGCCGGTGTCTTCCTGGCCCTGCGAGACTCGATGCGCCGACGCCCGGCCGACGCCATCATTCAACATAACGAATCATCAACGCCCCCATAGCGGAGCGGGGCTGAGTACACCACAGCGCGAGGGAGTCAGACATGCCAGCACTACCAACCACGGGACCGCTCGAGGGTGTGCGGGTCCTCGACCTGACATGGGTGCTTTCCGGGCCATTCTGCACGGCGACGCTGGCGGACCTGGGCGCGGACGTGATCAAGCTCGAGCGGCCGCCATACGGGGACGTATCTCGCACCACCGGCCCGATCGTGGACGGGGAGTCCGGCTACTTCTTCTCCGTGAACCGCGGCAAGCGCTCAGTCGCGCTCAACCTCACGTCGGAGGAGGGCCGCGCGATCTTCCTCGACCTGGTGCGGCAGGTTGATGTGGTCGTCGAGAACTTCACCGCTGGCACCATGGACCGGCTAGGTCTCGGCTACAGCGTGCTTTCGGAGGTGAACCCGCGGGTCATCTACGCGGCGATCTCCGGCTTCGGCCAGACCGGGCCGATGCGGGACAAGCCGGCACTCGATGTCATCGTGCAGGGCGCGGGCGGGATCATGTCCGTCACCGGGGAGCCGGGCGGCCGGCCGGTGCGGCCTGGGATGTCGCTGGGTGATGTCGCAGCCGGGCTCTACTGCACCATCGGAGTTCTCTCGGCGTTGCACGAACGCGAACGTTCCGGGGTGGGGCAGATGCTGGATATCTCGATGCTGGATTGCCAGGTGGCGATCCAGGAGAACGCCTTCATGCGATACCACATCACCGGGGAGCTGCCGCAGCCGCTCGGCACACGGCATCCTACGGCCGTTCCGTTCCAGGCGTTCCCCACGAAGGACGGCTGGATCGTGATCGCGCTGGCCTGGGGTGTGCCGAACCAGTGGGCGCTGATGTGCGCGGAGCTGGGGCTCCCGGAGCTCATCGATGACCCGCGCTTCCACAGTGCGGCGGCGCGTTCACGCAATCATGGCGAACTGGAGCCGTTGCTGAACGAGGCCTTCCAGGCGCGCACCACGCAGGAGTGGATCGATGTCCTCGAGACCTTCGATGTGCCGTGCGGACCGCTAAACAACATCCAGCAGGTCGCCGAGATGGAGCAAGTGCAGCAGCGTGACATGTTCGTACCCGTGGAGCACCATACTTTCGGGGCCGTGCCGCTCACGAACACCCCGGTGAAGCTCTCGCGCACCCCGGGTGGCATCCGCGGCACCTCGCCTGACATGGGCCAGCACAGCCGCGAGGTACTCGCGGAGTTGCTTGGACTCGAGGCGGGCGATATCGAGGAACTGATCGAGAAGCAGGTCCTCTGGGAGGAGCGGCCGGAGGTGGAGCTCGGCTGAGGCGTGACTTCGAGGTGGACACAGATTCTGCTTCGGGGAGATGTCATTTCGGCGGCATTTGCGTTATAGTCCTGTGACCTTGTGACAAAAAGCGCAATCATGATGCGCTCGGCGAGGGACGCGCTGGGGTATGATGTGCGTTCCTCTTTCGAGCCCACTGGATCGGGATGCGGCATGGTCGCCACTTCGGATCACACCCCTGGGACAACATCGGGCGGTGCACTCGCCCGAGCGATGAGCGCGGCTGCGCCAGCGTCGACGTCCGCGTATCTCGTCGACCCCTCCATGTTGCACGACGCATGTGGCACTGGATTCATCGCGCAGATCGACGGTGCGAAGTCGCACCGTGTGGTGCAGCTGGCAGTCCAGGCTGTGGCGGCGCTGACGCACCGAGGCGCGGTGAACGCCGATCCGCTGACGGGTGACGGCTCAGGCGTAACGATCGACGTGCCGTTCGAGTTGCTCCGCCAGGATTGCGAGCGCCTCGGCACTCCCATTGAGCAGGCTGAGGATCTTGCCGTCGCGATGGTGTTCCTGCCGCACGATGAGGCTCAGCGCCCTGCTGCTCGCGAGTCGCTGGAGGCCGAGGTCCGCCGCGTAGGGATTGAGGTCATCGGCTGGCGGGAAGTACCGCACGATCCGTCCCAGCTCGGTCCCCAGGCGCAGGCGTCACTTCCGGGCATCGAGCAGCTGCTGATGAAGCGCCCCGAGGGCCAGCACGGACCGGCATTCGAGCGCGCGCTCTACCTGGCACGTCGCCGCACGGAGCAGACATGGCGCGAGCAGGAACTCGATGGCTACGTGGTCTCGATGTCGTCTAAGACCGTGGTCTACAAGGGGCTGATGATCGCGCCGCGGCTCGAGGCGTTCTACCCGGACCTGGGTGACGAGGTCGTAGTCTCGGCCATCGCGCTCTTCCATCAGCGTTTCGCGACCAACACGCTACCTTCATGGCCACTGGCGCAGCCGTTTCGGATGACCGCGCACAACGGCGAGTTCAACACGCTGTTGGGCAATCGCAACTGGATGAGGGCGCGCGAGCCGGAGCTGGCCTCGCCTGTGTGGGGCGACGACGTCCAGGACCTACTTCCGGTGATTCAGCCGATCGGCTCCGATACCGCCTCGTTTGATGAGGCGGTGGAGTTACTGGTCATGTCCGGGCGCGACTTGCTGCACAGCATGATGATGCTCATCCCCCAGGCATGGGAGAACATGCCGAATCTCGATCCGGTGTTGCGCGCGTTCTATGAGTACCACGCCTGCCTCTCCGAACCGTGGGACGGTCCGGCGGCTGTGGCGCTGACCAACGGCGTGCAGGTGGCGGCGATGATGGACCGCAACGGCCTGCGCCCGGCCCGCTACCAGGTGCTCCGCGACGGCCTCGTCGTGATGGGCTCCGAGGTGGGGCTGCTGGAGTTCGACGCCGCCGATGTCGTGGAATCCGGTCGTGTCGGACCGGGCGAGATGATCGCCGTGGATACCTCGCGACGTGTCTTCCTGCACAACCACGAGATCAAGAGCGAGATCGCCTCGCGGCGCCCGTACGGGGACTGGGTGCGCCGGAACCTCGTCCACCTGCAGCGTGGCGAGCAGAACGGGCACAACGGCCACCGCAACGGGACGCGAATCGAGCATGACCTCGCGACGCTGCAACAGCTCCACGGCTACACACACGAGGAGATTGAGTACGTCGTCAAGCCGATGGCGGAGGATGGCAAGGAGCCCGTGGGCTCCATGGGCGACGATACGCCGTTGTCCACGCTGCAGGACGAGCCTCGACTGCTTTACACGTACTTCAAGCAGAAGTTCGCGCAGGTCACGAACCCGGCGATCGACTCCGTGCGTGAAGAGATCGTGATGTCGCTGGACACGTACCTCGGACGGCGGCGCTCCATGCTGGAGTCCACGCCGGAGGCTGCACGGCTGCTGCACCTGAGCAGCCCGCTGATTCACGACGATGAGCTGGTAGCCCTCCGCCGCATGCAGACCGGTGATGTGCAGGTCAGCACGCTACACGCGCGTTTCCGGGTCGATGACGGTCCCGAGGCGCTCCGGAGCGCGCTGGATGACCTCTGCGCAGCGGCCGTGCTCGCAGCAGACGAGGGCAACACCGTCATCGTGATCAGCGATCGGCTGGTCGATCGTGAGTGGGCGCCGATTCCGATGCTGCTCGCGGTCTCGACCGTGCATCATCATCTGATCCGCACCGGCCGTCGCATGAAGGCCAGCCTGATCGCTGAGACAGGCGACGCGCGCGACGTGCACCACTTCGCGGCCCTGATCGGCTTCGGCGCTAGCGCCGTGAACCCGTATCTCGCCTTCGCGACCCTGCATGGGCTGCACGAGGCTGGCGAGTTTGACGATCAACCGCTCGAGGAGGTGATGGAGTCCTACGCACGCGCGGTGGACACCGGCATCCTGAAGATCATGTCCAAGATGGGGATCTCCGCTGTCTCCTCCTACCACGGCGCACAGATCTTCGAGGCGCTGGGGATCGGGCCGGAGGTCGTGGATCTCTGCTTCACCGGCACGACGTCACGCATCGGTGGCATCGGCTTCGAGGAGATCGCCTCCGACGTGTATGAGCGGCATCAGAAGTCGTTCCCGGAGGTGGAGCGGCTGGCGCACGGCGGCTGGTACAAGTACCGGCGAGACGGCGACTACCATGCGTACTCGCCTGCAATGTGGCGCGCGCTCCACAACGTCGCTCAGAGCGGCTACGAAGCGGTGAATGACGGTGGTGCTGAGGCCTACCGGGCGTACCTGGATGTCCTCGATGACGCACCTGTGGGTACCTTGCGCGATCTGCTGCGTTTCCAGTCGGATCGTGAGCCGATCGACATCTCCGAGGTTGAGCCGGTTGAGCGAATCACCGCGCGGTTCGTTACCGGAGCCATGTCGCTGGGTGCGCTCAGCCCTGAGGCCCACGAGGATATCGCCCGCGCGATGAACAAGCTCGGTGGGCGCTCGAACACCGGCGAGGGTGGTGAAGACCCGCGGCGCTACACGCCGGAGGGCGACAAGCGCGATGCGAACTCGAAGATCAAGCAGGTGGCCTCTGGCCGATTCGGGGTCACGCCCGCCTACCTGGCAGCAGCGCAGGAGTTTGAGATCAAGATCTCGCAGGGCTCTAAGCCCGGCGAGGGCGGCCAGCTTCCCGGCATGAAGGTGAACCGCTACATCGCGCAGCTCCGCTACGTGATGCCCGGGACCCCGCTCATCTCGCCACCGCCGCACCACGACATCTACTCCATTGAGGACATTGCCCAGCTCATCTATGACCTGAAGACGGTGAACCCGAACGCTAAGGTCTGCGTGAAGCTGGTTTCCTCAGAGGGTGTGGGCGTCATCGCCGCGGGCGTGGCAAAGGCTTACGCGGACATCATTCAGATCTCAGGTGCCGAAGGTGGCACCGGTGCCTCGCCGCTGTCCTCAATTAAGTATGCGGGCTCGCCGTGGGAGATTGGTCTGGCGGAGACGCAGCAGGCGCTGGTGATGAACTCCCTCCGCGGGCGCGTCACGCTACGCTCGGACGGTGGCTACCGGAGTGGGCGTGACGTGGTGATCGGCGCCATGCTGGGCGCGGAGCAGTTCGGCTTTGGCACCGCCGCGATGATCGCGGTGGGCTGCAAGATGGCGCGCCAGTGTCACCTGAATACCTGCCCTGTGGGTGTGGCTACCCAGCGCGAGGATTTGCGTGAGAAGTACTTCGGCACACCGGAGATGCTGGTCACGTTCCTCACGCACGTCGCACTGCAGGTGCGGCGGACGCTCGCGGAGCTGGGCTATCGCAGTGTGGAAGAGATCATTGGGCGCGCGGACCTGCTTCAGCAGATCGAGCCCGAGGGGCCGCACCGCTGGACGAAGGTGGACCTCTCTCGCGTGATTGCGCCAGTGGATCCAGAAGGCAAGGAGCCGCACCGCTGCATCCAGCCTCGCAACGACCGCGCCGATGACAGTCGCCTGGACGACCGTATCCTGCAGGACATCCGCGCGAATATCGAAGGCCGCACACCGGTCTCCCGCTCTTACGAGATCCACAACACCGACCGCACCGTGGGTGCACGTGTTGCGGGTGCCATTGCCGAGCGGTACGGCGACCAGGGGCTGACTTACGGCACCATCGAGCTGTCGTTCACCGGTTCCGCCGGTCAGTCATTCGGCGCATTCCTCGCTCGAGGCATGCGCATGCACCTGGTCGGCGAGGCGAACGACTACGTTGGCAAGGGCATGGGTGGCGGCGAGATCATGATTCGCGCCGACAGCGATGCTGGCTACCGCGACAGTGGCGGCGTACTGGTGGGCAACACCGTGCTCTACGGCGCGACGGGCGGCAATCTCTTCGTCGCGGGCGCCGCGGGCGAGCGCTTTGCGGTCCGTAATTCCGGCGCACGCGCGGTCGTTGAGGGAATCGGTGACCACGGCTGCGAGTACATGACTGATGGTGTTGTCGTGATCCTCGGCGACACCGGGCGCAACTTCGGCGCTGGCATGTCGAACGGGGTGGCGTTCGTGCTCGATGAGCGCGGCGACTTCCGCTCACGTGTGAACCAGGAGCTCGTGGGCCTCGAGCAGGTCACGAACCCGGAGGACATCGAGCTGCTGGAGGCGCTGATCCGGCGCCACCATGAGGTAACCGGTTCGGTACGCGCAGCAGAGACACTGCGGCACTGGCGGCTGATGTTGCCGAAGTTCTGGAAGGTGGCGCCCAAGTTCGCCATCACCGAGGACGGCGCGCAGACCGTCGTCCGCCGGCACCAGCAGATGCTCGCGCGCTTCCGGCCCGCGGCCGGGAGCGTTGGGCGCTCGTAGGGAGCGCCAGGAGGCGGTTCGGTAGCTGAAAGCGAAGAGGGGCGGTCCGAAGACCGCCCCTCTTGTTGTGCCTCGGGCACTGCACGTCTGGCGTTCGGAAGCGCCGTCGCTATCCGGAGTACCTGAGCGCCTCGGCCACGGGCACCCTGGAGGCACTGCGTGCGGGAATCAGCGTCATCAGCGCGCTGGCAACGTAGGCGATGCCCACGATGACCAGCAGTCGCACCCACGGCATCGCGAAGTCAATCTCGACACCGCTCTCCCCAATGAACTCAGGGCTGCTGAGCAGGTTGTAGGAGAGGGCTGCTCCCAGCACCAGGCCCATCCCGATTCCCGTGATAGCGATGAACGACGATTCGAGGAAGAACGAGATGCCGATCAGGCGCCTGGAGTAGCCGATTGCCCGCATCATCCCGATCTGCTGCCGTCGCTCCGCCACCGTACGGAAGGCGATCACGCCCAGGGCCGCGATGCCGACGATCAGGCCCAGGCCCATGAATCCCTCGAAGAGGTACTGGAATGCGTTCGACTGAGACGCGAAGTCATCGATCACCTGCTGGATGGAGTTGGCACGCACGCCACGCTCCAGCAGCACCGCTTCGATCTCGGACGCCACCGTGACTGCCCCGTCCTTGGAGGTGTCACGGGTGGTGAGATAGAAGCTCTCCGTGTCGCCACCGCCGAACGATTCCTCGATCACGGACTGGTTCGTGAACATCGCAAACCAGTTGCTGATGACACCGGTGGCCTGCGGCACGATCACGCCGATTACCGTCAGCTCAATCACTTCGCCGGTAGCGCGGTCACGGACACTCACGGGGATCGGATCCCATGGCTGTGCCTGGAGTTGCCCGGTGTTCACGCCCAGCCTGAACTGCTGACCGGGTTCGCCCCCGAACGGATCGTCCTGCGACGCCGTCCGGGATTCATCGATGATTGCCACCGTTGGGTCGGTGCGGAGCGCCTCGAACACTGCTTCGTCCGACTCGTAGCCTACTGCGCGGGTGACGAGGGGGAGCTGCGCCAGGCGAGTGAACTCGTCGTCCACACCTTGCAGCCGGTACTGGCCCCATGGCTCGGTTGAACCTGCTGGACGCATCTCCGGGAACGCCGTGCGGAGCGTGCCGATGCCCTCGATGGCGCCGTCCACGTCATAGCCGGCCTCCGAGAGTACAGCACCGAGGTCGGTGATGCGGTTGGAGGGGTTCGCGTCCACCGTCACGTGGAAGCCACCTCGAGCATCGTCACCCAGGAAGAGTTGGGTGAAGTTGTGGTTGAGCGTGGCCATCACCACGAGGCTGAATACGACCAGCCCGAACATTGCAAGCGTCATGGCCGTGCGGAACTTCGCCGCGAGCGGATAAGCGATCGCCATCCGCACCGCTGGCGTGATGCCGCCCAGTACGCGGGTGAGAATCCCGAGCGAGCCCAGCAGCCGGTCCGCATTGAAGATCACGAAGATGGTTGCAGATGCGGTGATAGCGATGCCCGAAACGAAGAACATCTCGATGTTGCCGTCGATTCCCCCATGGTCCGCGCCAAATAGTCCGAAGAACCAGTTGATCGGATCGACAGCCGCGCTCTGCTCATCGCTCAGGGAGACATCGAGGAAGAGCGAGAAGGGCAGTGGCAGGAGCCAGTACCAGAGAGAGACGATGCTTGCGAGCGTGAACGCAGGCTTCGCGCGAACGCCGAAGTACACGGCCAACATTGCGAGCGAGAAGATGACCAGCGTGGTGCCGCTGGTATAGGCAAATTGCTGGTTGCCGATCCAGCCGCCCCACCAGATGGCCAGCGCGCCGATGACAAGCATCCAGATGGCCCAGCCGCCACTGTTGCGGTAGCGAGCCGACCATGCGCGGGTGCGGAACAGGAGCCACGTCACCAACGCCATCACGCTGAAGGCACCCCACCAGAGCAGATAGGCGATGCGCTCGATCCAACTCAGTGAGCGGAACGAGCGGTTGATCCTCGTCACACCCCATACGTATGCACCGGCGAGCAGGCCCCCGATCAGGAGGCCGAGCCCGTAGGTGGCGAGTCCGATCGTGAAGAATACGAATGCGGCGACCGCCCAGATTGCGATCATGACGATCCAGGCCAGCGTCCAGACGACCGCGACTACGGCTCGTCCGAGGCGTCCGACGGAGCGGTTCTGTGAGCGGAAGAACTCGTCCTCCGGCAGATCGCGGATGGCCGCGACGATGTTGAGGTTCGCCGCTCGCCATGAGGAGAACGCCACGGTCACGAACGTGATTACGACGCCGAGGAAGTAGGCAATCGCGAAGCTCTGTGGGTTGAAGTGGAAGGCGATATCGAGGCCGAACTCCGAGAAGATTCGGCCCATTGCCCAGACG
>JBJHDC010000084.1:0-12906 GCA_050486345.1 Dehalococcoidia bacterium
GTTCCGGGTCGATGCCGATGGGGGAGGTGGCGATGCGGTTGAGTTCTTCCAGCATTTCGTCCAGGGAGACGAACTGGTGGTAGACGGAGGCGAAGCGAATGTAGGCGATGGGGTCCAGCGGCTTGAGGCGGGTGATGGCCATTTCGCCGATGACGCGGCTGGGGACCTCGCTACGGTTGGAGCCCATGAGGCGCTGTTCGATGTCTTCCACGATGGCTTCGATGGCGCCGGTGGGGAGGGGGCGCTTGCGGGCGGAGATGCGGAGTCCAGCGAGGAGCTTTTCGCGCTGGAACTCTTCGCGGCGGCCGTCTTTCTTGGCGACCATGACGACGGCGCGCTGGATCTGTTCGTAGGTGGTGAAGCGTTCGTCGCAGCGCTCGCAGCGGCGGCGGCGGCGGATGCCGGCCTCCGCAGTGCGGGAGTCGAGAACGCGGGTCGAGTCATGTCCACAGTACGGGCACTTCATCGGGCGGCAGCAACCCTCCAGGGGAGCAGGGATGTGTGTGGCTGAAACGGGTGTCCGGACCAGGGGCCTAGACGGTGGGGTGGGGAACGACCCCGGAGTTCGCAGTATTCGCTGATGGGCCGCGCGAGACAAGCGCTCTGCGGGGAATGCATCCACATCGGGGGCGGAAAGTGTGCACACGCATCCACGCCAGGCGGTCCGGGGGCGGCAGGCATGTGATGGCGGAGAGATCAAGTACCCCGGGTCTCGCGCCAGAGGTGCAAAGCGCGGGACCCGGGGACTGGTGGGTGAGGTGCTGCGGAGGTCCGCCGTGAGGAAGACCTCCGCTCTGAAGAGCTACCGCGAGGGGAAGCTCCTTCGCAGGAAGGTGGGGAGGTCAGCCTCGGTCAGTGAGTCCGCGGTGGAGCTGGTCTCCGGGCGGAGCTGGCCGAGCTTGATGGGCTCCGGGTCTTCCTGCTGATGGTGCTGCTGCTCCGACGCCATCATGTGGCGCATGTTCATCTTCTTCATGCCGCTAAAGCCGGTGGCGATGACGGTGATGCGGACCTCGTCGTGGAGGGAGTCATCCAGGCTGGTGCCGAAGATGATTTCCGCGTCCGGGTCCACCACGCTGGAGATGACGCGGGCGGCGGCATCCAGTTCGCGCAGGCTGAGGTCGCTGGGGCCGGAGACGTTGAAGAGCACGCCGGTGGCGCCGGTGATGTCCACCTCCAGCAGGGGGCTGGAGATGGCGGCGCGGGCGGCCTCTACGGCGCGGTCCTCGCCCCGGCCGGTGCCGATGGCCATGAGGGCCGGGCCGGCGTCCGACATGATCTTGCGCACGTCCGCGAAGTCCAGGTTGACCATGCCGGGGACGGTGATGAGTTCACTGATGCCCTGGATGCCCTGACGGAGGACGTCGTCCGCCATCTGGAAGCCTTCGACGATGGACATGCCTTCTTCGCCGATCTGGAGGAGGCGGTCGTTGGGGATCACGATGAGCGTGTCCACCTTCTCCTGCAGGTCGCGCGCACCATCTTCCGCCTGCTGGCGGCGACGGGTGCCCTCGAAGGCGAACGGCTTGGTGACGACGCCGATAGTGAGGGCGCCCATCTCCCGGGCGACCTCCGCAACGATGGGCGCCGCGCCGGTGCCGGTGCCGCCACCGAGGCAGGCGGTGACGAAGACCATCTCCGCGCCGGCGAGTGCTTCCGCGATGGCCTCACGGGATTCCTCGGCGGAGCGAGCACCGCGCAGGGGTTCCGCGCCAGCGCCGAGGCCGCGGGTGAGGCGGTCACCGATGCGGACCTTGATTTCGGCCTGGCAGTGCTCGAGGGCCTGCAGGTCCGTGTTCATTGCTACGTACTGCACGCCGGGCAGGCGGGCGTTGATCATGCGGTTGACGGCGTTGGAGCCGCCGCCCCCGACGCCGACGACCTTGATCGGCGGGAGTCCTTCGTAATCGTCCATGTTCCTGGCTTCCGAGAATGATTTCGTTGTGACTCGCGGTGATTCGGCGGCAGGTGCGGCCGGTGGTGGCGACGGCGGGGAGGACACGTCTTCGAGGAAGTTCTCGTCTTCAACCATGGGCGCTACCTGTCTCCAGGTCGACTGCGACCCCTCGTTTGAGGGCGCCTCCTGCGAGGCGTCCGAGGTCGCAGTGACCGCAGGCGTCCAGTATACGGATGTGGTCGACCGCGCGGGTGATTCCTCGAATTCGGAACGTACGCCGGGTGGCGGAGAGTCCGCGGAGAGGTCCAGATCGCGCGAGCGGTTGCTGGCGGGACTGGTGGTCTGGTCGCTGGATCGTCGTGACTTCGGGAAGGGCGCCGGCGTGCGGGACGGCTCCACGACCATTTCCCGCTGCGCCTGCTTGCGCGCCGCAGCCAGGTAGTCAAAGAGCGTACCGGCGGACGGGGTCCCCTGTGCGTTCTGGTTGGTCATTCCTGCCTCCTTCGCCGGATGTTCCGGCCGGCTTGCCTCTGGTCATCGTGAGCGCGCACGGCGTGTGCACTCACTGGGGGAGGATGACCCGCATCAAATGCGCTACTTTCTTGAACAGCCCGCCCAGAGCGGGCACCGGCGATGGCGTGGAGCGGAACATGATCTCCTGCTCCTTCAGCGACCATCGCAGCAGTCCTACGGATGTTGCGTACGCCGGGTCATGCAGAATGTCGGAGAGCCCCGAGAGCTGACGCGGCCGACCTACGCGGGCGGGGAGCTGCAGAACGTCCTCGGCGAGCAGGTCGATGCCGGGCATCGCGGCCGCACCGCCGGAGAGCACGATGCCGGCGGAGAGCATCTCCGGGTCCGTACCACGGCGGATCTCCGCGCGCACCATTTCGAAGAGCTCTTCCGTGCGTGCCTGGAGCACCTGGGCCATGAGCCGTCGCGAGACGGTCTTGGAGCCGTCCGAGCCGAAGGACTCGATCTCGACCTCCTCCTCCTCGTCCACCAGGGACGGGATGACGTGGCCGTGGTGGGTCTTGGCGTACTCGGCTGAGGGCTGGGGCACGCGCAGCGCCACTACGAGGTCGCGTGTCATGTGCACGCCGCCGACGGGCAGCACGGCGGTGTGGACCACTGCGCCATCCACGTAGATGCCGAGGTCCGTGGTGCCGCCGCCGATGTCCACGAGGACCACGCCCTGCTGAATCTCCTCGTCCGTGAGCACCGCCTCGGCTGATGCCAGTGGCTGGAGGATGAGGGAGTCGACGTGGACGCCTGCGCCCTCCACACACTGGATGAGGTTGTTCATCGCGGAGGTGGACGAGGTGACCACGTGCGTCTCCACGTCCAGGCGGGAGCCGAACATGCCACCCGGGTCTACGACGTGGTCGTGGCCGTCCACCACGTAGTAGCGGGGGACCACGTGGATGACCTCGCGGTTGGTGGGCACGTTGACGATGCGCGCGCTCTCCAGCGCCCGCGCCACATCGTGGTCGGTGATCGGGTTTCGCGGGTCGGCGATGGCGACGATGCCGCGCGAGTTCATGGAGGAGATGTGCGGTCCGGCGATGCCGATGTGCGCGGAGAGGATGCGCGTGCCGGAGGCGCGCTCCGCCCGCTCCACAGATGAGGCGATGGCCTCGATGGCGGCGTGGATGTTGTCCACCATGCCCTTGGAGAGCCCGGCGGACGGTCCGATGCCGACGCCGAGGATGCGCAGCTCCTGGTAGGGAGTGACCTCCGCGACGATCGTGCAGACCTTGGTCGTGCCGACGTCAATGGCAGCGATGTGTTGTCCGGCCATCAGGAGTACCTCCCGCCGGTGTGATCACATCGCCGCCAACGGCACACCACACCCGGATCGGGCATGGCGGGGTTGGACACGAGCTGGGGTTTCGTGTGTCCCGTCATCGCAGCACCACGTTTCGTCCAAAGCGCAGGTCGATTTCCTGCGCATCGATGTCTTGCATCCGGATTTGTTGAATCAGGCCCTGCCAGGCCTGGACCTTGAACTCGTAATTACTGGAATCGCCGAAGACGGCGCTGGGGGCGTTCTCCATGAGCACGATGAGGCCGCGGTCGCGGCGGAAGACGAACCCGACGGGATCGATGCCGGCGTCCTGCAGTGCGCCGTCTGCGAGGAGGCGGGCGACCAGACGTACCGTGTCGGCGTCCACGAGGGTGCCGTTCTCATCGTTCGGGCTCGGCGGCCCGGAGAGCTCGATGATGGTGGGAGCGTTCTCCGGTGCGGGGCGCGCGTGCTGGAGGACGTGGCCGTCCGCGTCGATCTCCAGCACCTGGTTGGCGACCTGCCAGTAACCCCATGCCTGGTGCTCTTCGACCTCGATGCGTACGCCGTTCGGCCAGGCGCGCGAGACGTGGGCGGCCTTGATGCCCGGCAGCTCCGTGATGGCGTCCGCTGCGCCGGTCAGGTCGGCGAGGAGGATGGAGTTGCCGCCGAGGCCGCTGGCAAAGGCGATCGCGCGGGGGTGCTCGACCTGCGCGCCGACCACGTTGATCTCGCGCACCCGGAGGGTGTCGCCGGTGACCAGCCAGGCTGCGCCATAGAGCATCGCACCGGTCACCATGAGGCTAGCCGAGGCGATCCCGAGGCGGCGCCAGGGGATGGTGATCTGGCGTTTGGGCGCGGGGCGCTCGATGCGACCGAGGCCGAACTGGCGCTGCTGCGGCATGGGGCGGCCCACGGCGGGGCGGCGGTGCACGCGCTTTGGCCGGCGGCCGGGGAGACGGAGGTTGCCGAAGAGATCACGCAGGGCTGCGCACCTCCTCGTGCCGTTCCAGCGCGAGGTCTACCAGCCGCGAGATGAGCTCGCGATAGGAGACGCCGGCCTCCTGCCAGAGGCGGGGGTACATGGAGATCGGCGTGAAGCCGGGCAGTGTGTTGACCTCGATGCACTTGAGGTCGCCGGAGGGCTCCACGAAGAAATCGACGCGGGACATGCCGGCGCAGTCCAGCGCGCGGAACGCCTGCACGGCCAGATCCTGGATGCGCTCCGCCGTGGCCTCGTCCACGCGTGCCGGGACGATGAGCTCCGCGGAGTCGTCCATGTACTTCGCGTCGTAGTCGTAGAACTCGGTGGTGGGCCGGATTTCGCCGAGGGGGGAGGGGAGCGGATCGCGGTTCCCGAGCACCGCGCATTCCACCTCCTGTCCTTCGATGGCTTCTTCCACGAGCACCTTGCGATCGAAGCGCGCGGCGGCGGCAACGGTCGAGGCGATATCCTCGCGCGACCGTGCCTTGCCGACGCCGACGGAGGAGCCGCCGTTGGCGGGCTTCACGAAACAGGGGTAGCCGACCTCGTGCTCCACGCGCTGCAGCAGGGCAGGGTCGTCGAGGGTGAGTTCTTCGTCGCGAAGGACGAGGTAGCGGGCCTGGGGGATGCCATGCGCGGCGAAGAGTGCGCGCATCATCACTTTGTCGAGGCCGGCGGCGCTGGCAGCGACGCCAGGGCCGACATAGGGCAGGTCCGCCATCTCCAGCAGCCCCTGCATAGTGCCGTCCTCGCCGAAGGTGCCGTGCACGATGGGGAAGACGACGTCCACCCGGTGTAGCGCGGCGACGACTTCCGGGTCGGCGAAGATGCCGGTGCCCGGGTCATCGCCCACGTCGCGGCGATCGCCGGCGGAGACGCGGTCCAGGCGTTGCAGGGACTCGACGGGGTCCAGCCACGCACCGTGCTTTGTGATCGCAAAGGGAATGACATCGAAGCGCTCCGGGTCGGCCTCGCGCATGATGCCGCGGGCTGAGGTCACGGAGACCTCGTGCTCGGCGGAGCGGCCACCGAAGATGACGGCCAGGCGTTGGCGGTCGCTCATGCGCGCGCCTCCAGCCGTTCCAGCACCATCGGTCCCAGTTCGGTCACGTCGCCTGCGCCCAGCGTGAAGAAGACATCGCGGGGGGCGAGGTCGGCGGCGATGCGGTCGGCGGCCTCCTCGAAGCTGTCGACGTAGATGGCCTCCGGCTTGCCGATCTCGGCAGCGAGCGCTCGTGCATCCATGCCGCGATCCGGCGTCTCGCGCGCCTCGTAGGTGCGCAGCATGTAGAGCGCGTCCAACCCTTCGAAGCAGGTGCGGAAGTCTTCCAGGAGGTAGCTGGAGCGGGAGTAGGTGTGTGGCTGGAAGCAGGCCACGATGCGCCGCCCGGGGAAGCGCTGGCGCGCCGCCTGCAGGGTCGCGCGGACCTCGGTCGGGTGGTGCGCGTAGTCATCGACCAGTGTGACGGGGCCCTCGGGCAGTGTGACCTCGCCGATGAGCTCGAAGCGGCGGCGCGCACCGGTGAACTCGCTGGCGGCGGCGGCGGCACGGTGGAAGTCGACACCGGCGCGCATGGAGGCCGCGAGTGCGCCCAGGGCGTTGAGGATGTTGTGGCGGCCGGGCACCTGGAGAGACATGCGCCCGAGCTCGGAGCCATCGAGCAGCACGGTGCAGTCGAGTCCGCCGCGATCGTTGCCGCGCACCTTCGTCGCGCGCCACTCTGCGTCCGGGAGGTCGATGCCGTAGCGCTCGACACGTGCGCCGGCGCTGCGACGCTCCGCACCCAGCTCCAGCGCCCACGGGTTGTTGCCGCAGACCAGGAGGACACCGTCCGGCTGCACTCGCTCCGCGAAGCGGCGGAACGCGGCCCGCAGCGCGTCGGCGGAGCCGTAGTAGTCCAGGTGGTCAGCCTCGATGTTGGTGATCACGGTGACACGTGGTTCGTACTGGAGGAACGCCTCGGCGTACTCGTCTGCCTCCACCACGGCGACGGGGCCATCGCCGGCGCGCACGTTGGTGTTGCCGAGATCGCGTGCGTCGCCGCCGAGGAGGACGAGTGGGTCGAGTTCACCTCGGACGGTCATTAGCGCCACCAGCGAGGAGGTGGTGGTCTTGCCGTGGGATCCGGCGACGGCGATCACGGAGCGATCCGCGATCAGGCGCTGAACCATCTCCGCACGCGACATCACCGGGATGCCTTGCTCGCGGGCGGCGAGGAGCTCCGGGTTGTCTGGCTTGGCGGCGGCGGTGGTGACGACCAGCTGTGCTTCGCCCAGGTGGCTGGCGGCGTGATCCCCGAAGATCGTTGCGCCGCTGGCCTCGAGCCGCTCGGTGTACTCGGAGAGGGTGAGATCGGAGCCGGTGACCTGGTGACCGCGGGCGAGGAGGACCTGGCCGATGGCGGACATGTGGATGCCTCCGGCGCCCACCAGGTGGATGCGCGCGGGCAGGTCATCGTCATTACGCGGGGACTGGCGGGTGCGGAGGCCGATCATCGCGCCACCTCCTGCACGAGTGCGGCGAGCTGTTCGGTGGCGTCTGGTTGGGCGAGGGAGCGCATAGCCTCCGCCATGCCGATGAGGCGCACGTCGTCTTCCAGCAGGCGCAGGACCAGGGAGGGGACCGAGTCGATCTCGGCGGTGGTCACGACGATTGCCGCGCCCTCCGCCGCGAGGTAGGCGGCGTTGCGGTGCTGATCGGAGAAGCCCCCGGGGATCACGATTGCGGGGAGGCCCGTGACCGGGAGCTCGCCCAGCGTGGATGCGCCGGCGCGGGTGATGGCGAGGTCGGCGGCGGCCATCGCGTAGGCCATCTCCTCGGTGTAGGCGTAGAGGCGGTAGCGGTCCTGCTGCCAGGCGGGGAGGCGGTCGCGTTCGCGCGAGAGCCAATACTCCTCGTCGCGCCCGGCGATGTGGATGATCTGCATACGCTCCAGCAGATCGCGGAGGGACTCCGAGACCATGAGGTTGATCTGGTGCGCACCGAGCGAGCCGCCGGCGATGAGCACGGTGGGGAGTGTGGGATCGAGGGCGAAGCGGCGCAGGCCCTCCTCGCGCGTGGCCTCGATGAACTGGCGGCGGACGGGGTAACCGGTCACGGTTGCCTTGCCGGAGGGCAGGTGCGCGAGGGAGGCGGGTACGGAGCAGGCGACCATGGTGGCGTGGCGGGAGAGGTAGCGGACGGCCCAGCCGGGGTAGGCGTCCGGGAGGAAGACCACCAGGGGGATCGATTCCTGTGACGCGGCCCGGCCCACGGGCGCTGCGGCGTAGCCCCCGGTGGCGAAGACGGCGTTTGGGCTGTCGTTGCGCAGGAACTCGCGCGCTGCTCGGGTACCGCGCCAGAGCTGGTAGAGCCCGCGCGAGGTACGGACCGGCGAGCGGCCTCGGATCTGGCTTGCGGGCACGGCGCGGTAGGGGATGCGCGCGTACTCAGCGATCTCCTGCTCGGGGCCGGATGGTGTGCCGTAGTAGAGCAGCTCGGTGGACGGATCGCGGCGTAGCTCCTCCGCGACCGCGATGGCCGGGTAGGCGTGGCCGCCTGTGCCGCCGCCGGCAAGCACGACTCTCATCGCGCACCTCCACCGGCCGGGCGAGGGGTTGAGGTTCGCGCGCGATGCGGCGTTGCCTCCGGGGCGGGGGCGGTCTCGGGTACGCGGGTGTAGCGGCTCACGGAGAGCAGGACGCCGGTGGCCATGAGCGTGGCGAGCAGCGCGGTGCCGCCGTAGGAGATGAAGGGCATGGGGATGCCGGTGAGGGGGAGCAGGCGCGTGACGCCGCCCACGTTCATCAGCAACTGGAAGGCGAGCCACGCGAGGACGCCGGCAGCGATGAGCGACCCGAACTGCGTGTCCGCGTTGCGCATGATCTGCCAACCGCGGATGAAGAGGACCAGGAACACACCCAGCACGAGCGTGAGGCCGACAAAACCGAGCTCCTCGCCGAGGATCGCGAAGATGCCGTCCGTGTGCGCGCCGGGGATGTAGAAGAACTTCTGGCGCGACTCGCCCAGTCCTACGCCGGTCATGCCACCGGAACCGAAGGCGACCATCAGCTGGGTGGCGTGGAAGCCGACGCCGGTGGGGTCCTCCTCGGCGGCGAGGAAGGCCTGGATGCGGTCCATGCGATAGCCGCCAGCAGCGATGAGGACGGCGATGGTGAGCAGGGCGCTGGCGCCCAGCACGAGTACGTGGAAGAGCCTCGCACCGGCGAGGAAGAAGAGGGTCCCGGTGATGACACCGATCATCACGGCGGTGCCGAGGTCCGGCTCCAGGTAGATGAGCGCGCCGATCACGCCGACCATGCCCACGAACGGAATCACCCCCAGCGAGAAGTCGCGGAGGATGTCGCCTTTCGCGGTGAGCCAGGCCGCCATGTAGACGACGACCGCGAGCTTGGCGAACTCGGAGGGCTGGAGGGGCGGCAGAGAGCCCACCTGGATCCAGCGTCGTGCGCCGTTTGCCTCGTACCCGATGCCCGGCACGAGGACCAGCGCGAGGCCGATGAGCGCCACGAGCATGAAGAGCGGACTGGCGCGCATGAGGGTGTGGTAGCGGACGCGCATCGCGACGGCCATCACGACGAGCCCCACAATCAGCACCGCGGCCTGACGCTTCACGAAGTAGTTCGCGTCGCCGAACTCCACCTCGCCCAGGGTGTAGGAGGAGGAGTAGACGGCGATGAGCCCCACGATGGAGAGGATCAGCACGCAGGTCATGAGCAGGTAGTCCGGCGCGTGGGCGCGCGGACGGTTGCCGTTGTTTGAGGGCGGGCTGCCGGTCCTCGATACGGTGCGGCGCTGGAAGGTCACGTGTCACCTCCCAGTTGCTGTACGGCCTCGCGGAAGGCGCGCCCGCGGAACTCGAAGGTGCGGAAGGCGTCGAACGAAGTGCCGGCGGGTGAGAAGAGGACCACGTCCCCGGCGTGCGCGAGCGCGGCGGCTTCGTGGACGGCATCGTGGACGGTCTCGACCAGGCGCACGATCACGTCCGGGGAGCCGGCGCTGGCGGCGCTGGCGAAGAGCTCGCCTGCCTCGCCGAAGGTGACCACTGCACGGCAGCGTTGCGCGATCTCAGCGGTGAGATCGTCCAGTGGCAGATGCTTGTCGCGGCCTCCGAGGAGGAGCACGAGCGGCTCATCGAACGCCCGCATCCCGGCGACGGTGCGCTCCGGGGTGGTGGCGATGGAATCGTTCACGTAGAGCACGTCGCGCACGGCGCCGATGGGCTCCAGGCGGTGGGGCACACCGGTGAAGGTCCGCACCGCGGTTGCGGTCGCCTCGATGTCCACGTCCAGCTGAGCGGCGACGGCGACGGCGTTGACGATGTTCTCCAGGTTGTGCTCGCCGCGCAGGGAGACCTCGGCACGCTCCATTACCTCGGTCGGTACGCCGTTCAGCACGCGCACGATGCGGTCGCCATCGACCATGGCGCCGTCGCCGGGGATGCGTTCGTGGAGGGAGGTGGTGGCGACACTGCCGCGGGCCTCATCGATGAACCCGCGTGTGACGGGGTTGTCGAGGTTGAAGATCGCGAGGTCGTCCGGGCCCTGGAACTGGAAGATGCGGCGCTTGAGGTCGACGTAGTCGTCCCACGAGTAGCGATCGAGGTGGTTGGGGGTGACGTTGGTGACACAGGCGATGCGGGGGCTGGTCGCGACGCGGGCGAGCTGCGTGTGCGACATCTCCACCAGCACGGTGGTGTCCGGCGTGATGCTCGGGAGCAGCGAAAGCAGGCCCACGCCGATGTTGCCGCCGGTGACGTGATCCGTGCCGGCGGCATCGAGCATCGCGCTCACGAGGGCGGTGGTGGTGGTCTTGCCTGAGGAGCCGGTGATGCCGGTGATGGGCGCGGGGCAGCGCTCCAGGAAGAGGCCGAGCATGGAGGAGACCGGCACGCCGCGCTCCTCGGCGGCGCGCAGGGCAGGGAGCTCGTCCGGGACGCCCTGTGAGACGAAGACGGCGTCCGCGTTCACGGTGTCCTCGACGCGGTTCGCGCCCAGAGAGAGTTCTACCTGATCGCAGTCGGCGATGGCCTCGAGGGCCTGGGGGAGGTCCTCGGCGGGGCGTGCGTCGGACACGGTGACGCGCGCTCCCTCCGCGGAGAGGAAACGCACGAGGTCGATGCCCTCAATGCCGAGCCCGACTACGGTCACCCGTGCCTCCCGCCAGTTATGCATATTTGTCATAGCGGGTGAGCCAATTGATCTTCCACACGGTATATCACACCTCGGAGATCCCTGACAGAGCAGGAGGTGCTTGCCGGCCGCAGGGCGCGCGAATGGCAGGGACTTGCAATGCGGTCTGCGATTCGTTGGATGCTCATCGGTGTCCTCCTCCCTTACACCGACAGCGCCAGCGCGATGCCGACCATCGCGCCTGCGATCCCGAACAGGTAGAGGCGCAGCACCACCTGCGGCTCGCTCCAGCCGAGCAGTTCGAGGTGGTGGTGCAGGGGAGTCTTGCGGAAGAGCCGCTGGCCGCCCGTGGTCTTGAAGTAGGCGATCTGGATGACGTCCGAGAGTGCCTCGGCGACGAAGACGACACCGACGACGGGTAGCAGGAGCCAGTGGCCGGTCATCAGCGCCACGGTGGCCAGCGCCGCACCGAGGGGCAGCGCGCCGGTATCGCCCATAAAGACCAGGGCGGGGTGCGCGTTGTACCAGAGGAACCCCAGCAGCGCGCCGACCACGGTGAAGCAGAAGACCGCGAGGAACTCCTGCCCCTGGGTGAAGGCGATGACGCCGTAGGCCATGAACGCGAGGGCCGCCGTACCGCCCAGCAGGCCATCGAGGCCGTCTGTGATGGAGACAGCGCTGGTGGTGGCGAAGAGGGTGACGAACGCGATCGCCAGGTAGGCGTAGCCCAGTGAGTACTGGCCCAGCCACGGGACGTTGATGCTGCTGACGTCGAGCGCCCAGAAGAGGACCGCGGAGACCACGGCGGAGAGGACCGCGATGAAGACGAACTTCACCCGCCACGACAGCCCTCGTGCGAGCCGGCTCTCCACGAGTGTGCCCAGGTCATCCCAGAAGCCGATGGCCATCATGACGACCACCACGCCGAGGGGGAGGAGCATGGAGCGGCGTTCGATGCTGAACGAGCCGTCCTGGAGTTCCAGGAGGTTCGCGAAGAGCGTGAGAATGGCAACCGTGCCCCAGATGAAGAGCCCGCCAGCCGTAGGCGTACCGGCCTTCACGGAGTGGGTGGAGGGCGCATCCTCTGAGATCAGCTTGCCGAACCGCTTCGCGCGCAGGTAGCGCACGGTCGGCCGTCCCAGCACCAGGGCGAGGGCGAAGGCGGCACCACCGGTCAGCAGCGCTTCGATCATCGCGATGCCTCCGCGGTGGTCGATGTCAGCGCGGCGACGACGTGCTCCAGGCCGAGCGCGTGCGAGGCTTTGATCAGCACGACATCGGCCGGTCGCAGCTCAGCGCGCAGGCGCTCGATGGCTGCTTCGCGTGTTTCGAGGTGTCCCACGGCGTTCAGGCCAGCGGTGCGTGCGCCGTCCGCGAGTGCGCGTGCCTCGGCGCCGGTCGTGAGGAGCAGATCGACGATGCCGGCAGCGATGGCGCCTACTGCCTCGTGTTCCGCGCGGGAGACGGGGCCGAGCTCCAACATGTCGCCGAGCAGCGCGATCCGACGCCCGCCGGGGCCCGGCTGCGTCTCCGCGAGGAGTCCGAGTGCGGCGCGCATGGAGGCGGGCTGGGCGTTGTAGGTGTCATCGAGGAGTCGCGTGCCCTCCGGCAGGGTGATGTGGCGGATGCGCAGCGGTGCGTGCAGGGATTCCAGAGCGCCGGCGACCTCGTCGAAGGTGAGGCCATCCGCGAAGCCTGCCGTGGCTGCGGCGAGCACGTTCGAGAGCAGGTGGCCGCCCGCGAGGGGCACGTGGATGCGGCGCTCCTCGTCGCGATAGGAGAGGGTGAAGGCGAAGCCGTCGGCACCGTGTGAGTCGAGGTCGCTTCCCCGCACATCAGCATCGGCGCCGGTTCCGAAGCGCCAGACATGGGCCGCGGTGTGCTCGGCCATGGCGTGCACCCGCGGGTCGTCGGCGTTGAGGATGGCGTGGCCACTGGCGGGCAGGTCCTCGATGATCTCGCGCTTGGCGAGGGCGATGTTCTCGATGGTCCCGGCACGTTCGAGGTGGACCGGGCCGACGTTGAGGACGATGCCGGTGCGCGGGCGTGCCCACTCGCAGAGGAGGGCGATCTCGCCACGGGTGTACATGCCCATCTCGATCACGG
>JBJHDC010000085.1:0-12627 GCA_050486345.1 Dehalococcoidia bacterium
GACAGTGATGGATCGTTTAGAAGCCTGCGCGACGCCGTCCGGGGTGAGGTCCTCCTGCCCGGCGACGCGAACTTCGATGTCGCCCGCCGGGTGTGGAACGGGATGATCGATCATCACCCCGCGGGCATCGTGCGCGTCGCCTCCACCGACGATGTTGTTGCGGCGGTCCAGCATGCCGCGAGCGCAGGCCTGCGCGTGACTGTGCGCGGCGGTGGGCACCACGTGGGTGGTGGCGCGATTGGCGAGGGTGCGCTTGTCGTGGATCTCTCCTCGCTGCGTGGCGTTGAGGTCGATGCCCGGACTCGGATGGTGCGGGTGCAGGGCGGGGCGACGCTGGGGGACCTGGACCCGGCGACCCAGGCACACGGGCTGGCTGTGCCGATGGGCGTGGTGTCCGAGACGGGGGTGGCGGGGCTGACCATGGGCGGCGGCCTCGGCTGGCTGCGGCGGAAGTACGGACTCAGTATCGACAGCCTGCGGAGCGCCGAGGTGGTGACGGCGGCGGGCGAGGTGGTGCGCGCGTCCGCGGAGGAGCACCCGGACCTGTTCTGGGGCCTGCGCGGCGGTGGCGGCGCGTTTGGTGTCGTCACCTCGTTCGAGTTTGAGGCGCACCCGGTGGGGCCGGAGGTGGCCGTCACGTTCACCTGGTATCCGATCGAGCGCGCGACGGAGGTGCTGACCCGGTTCCGCACGTTCTCGGAGACGGCGCCAGAGGAGATCAGCGGCTTCGCGTTGCTGGCGACGGTGCCGTCCGGGGAGGACTTCCCGGAGGCGGCGTGGGGGCAGCAGGCGGCGGTCTTCCTGCTGGTTGGCATTGGAGACCTCGACGCCGCGGAGGGGGCGATGGCGCCGCTCCGGGAGATGGGCGAGCCGATTGCGGACCTCTCGATGCGTGCTCCGTTCGTGGAGGTGCAGCAGCTCCTCGATGAGGACTACCCGTCAGGGCACTGCTACTACTGGAAGTCGACCTACATCGATGCACTCTCGAATGAGGCGATCGAGGCGCTGGTGCGCGACTTCGTCGATGTGCCGTCAGCGGCGACGACGATCGATGTCTGGAACCTGGGTGGCGCCATCGACCGGGTCGGGACGGCGGAGACGGCGTTCCCGCATCGTGGGGCGCCGTACCTCATCGGCATTGAGTCGAACTGGGAGGACCCGGCGGAGGCCGGCCCGAACATCGAGTGGGCGCGCCGTGTGGCGCGGAGCATGGAGCCGTTCTCGACGGGTGGCTCCTACGGCAACCTCGATGCCGACGCGGCGGAGACGCCGGGCGGGCATGGCGCGGCGGGGGAGATTGCGGCGCGGCTGGCCGAGGTGAAGCAGGCGTGGGACCCGACGGGGATGTTCCAGGCGTACCGCGGGGCGTGACGCGAGTTCCGGAACATCCTTCTTCGACAGGCTCCGGGTGAACGGAGCGGTGGCCTCGGGCGTTGGGGCGGCAGAGGGGCGCAGCACGCTGCGCCCCTACACGGAAACGTAGGCTCCGGAGGGGTTGCGAGCCCTACGCTCCCACTCGTTCGCGCAGCATGGGGGCGACCCTTGTGGCGAAGAGTTCCAGCGTTTCGAAATCGTATGGTGCGCGGACCTGGGCGATGAAGTCGCCGACGCCGAGCGCCGCGTACGGTAGCAACTGCTCGACGACCTGATCTGGCGTGCCGAAGATGCCGGTGAGCTGATCCGCGGGTACGCCTCGCTGCTCCGCCATGGTGTCAACGGCGGCCTGCACGCTGGCCTGCGATTCTCGCACGAGGGTCGTGATGCTGAGCGACTTGCGGATGTCCGCGGGGTCGCGGTCGAAGGTCTTGCAGTGCTGCGCGAGCACATCGAGCTTGTGGCGGTAGGCCTCGACGGAGGTGAGGAACGTGTTCCAGCCGTCCGCGGATTCGGCGACCACGCGCAGTGTGAGCTGTTCGCCTGAGCCGCCGATCCAGAGGGGGATGCGCGGGTTCTGGACCGGCTTTGGTTCGCAGAGCGCATCTGTGATCTGGTAGTAGCGGCCCTCGTACGTGGTGCGGTGCTGGGTCCAGAGGCTCTGGAGGATCTGGGCGGTCTCGCCCATGGCGCGGATGCGTCGGCCGGTGGTGTGGAACGGGATGCCGTATTGCTGGTGCTCCAGTTCCCACCACCCGGCGCCGAGGCCGAGCTCCATCCGACCGCCGGAGATGTGGTCGATGGTCGTGGCGATGTTCGCGAGGATGGCCGGGTTGCGGTAGGTGTTCCCGACGACGAGGATGCCGCAGCGGATTGTCGAGGTCTGCGCGGCCATCGCGGAGAGCATGGTGAGCCCCTCCAGGCAGGGGCCTTCCGGGTCGGACATGATCGGGACGAAGTGATCGAAGACCGCGCCCCACTCGAGTCCGAGTTCCTCCGCAGATTTCCAGAGATCGAGGTAGTCGGCGTAGGTCGTGTGCTGCTGCCCGGAGGCGAAGCCGAAGCGGAGCTGGCGATCCGTGATCTGCATGTAGAGGTCCCCCTGCCTGGCGCGGTGTGCAGGGGGATCCTATCAGTGGTTTGAGAGCGTACGGTGCCGTACTGCGCCTCGCTCCTCCTTCGACAGGCTCAGGATGAGCGAGGCGATCCAGTGGCGGTGGGTCAATGCGGCAGGGGAGCGGTCGGAAGTCTGTCCGTTTGATCCCGACACGCTCACCCTGAGCCTGTCGAAGGGGGAGCGAGATCGACGCATCGGTGGAGAACGAGTGGAGCAGTCTCTCTCTCTGTTACTGCCCCTTGAAGTCCGGCTCGCGCTTCTCCATGAAGGCGCGTGCGCCCTCGCGGAAGTCGTCGGTGAGGTAGAGGCGCTGGCCTTCCTGGAAGAGGAGGGCGGAGCGGCCGAGTTCGGAGCGCATCCAGCGGGAGGCCTGCACGGTGGCGCGCACGGCCAGCGGCGGGTTCTTGAGGATCTCGGCGGCGTAGGCCTCGGCGGCGTCCATGAGCTGGTCGGTGGGGACGATCTTGTTGATGAGGCCGTGCTCGAGTGCTTCCTCGGCGGTGAATGAGCGGCCGGTGATGGCGATGTCGTTCGCGAAGCGGGAGGCGCTGAAGAACCACGCGCCCGCGAAGCCCGGCGCGCTGCCGAGGCCGCGGCGCGTTTCCGTGATCTGCATCTGGGTGCCCTCAGCCGCCACGATGAAGTCGCAGAGGTTCGCGGTGCCCCAGCCGATGCCGTAGGCGTAGCCGTGGATGGCGGCGATGGTGGGCTTGTAGTTCACGCTGCGGCCGTCGTAGCGCGCCTTGCGGCCGGCGGGGCCGCCGAAGGCGCGGAGCTCCTCGACGGGGCGGAGCTGCCGCTGGCGCACGTCCGCGCCGGAGCAGAAGGCGCGGCCGGAGCCGGAGATGATCGCGACGTGCGCCTCCGGGTCCGAGTCGAACTGGAACCACGCTTCGATGAGCTCCTCGCCCATCTGATCGTCGTAGGCGTTGAGGATCTCGGGGCGGTTGAGGGTGATGTAGACGATCTTCCCTCGGCGTTCGTAGAGGAGGCGCTCAAAGTCAGGCATGTTGGTCCCCATCGATACTCCACGCAGCGCAGCCGGAGGTGTGCACTGCGTCTGTCGTGCTCCTCTGGATATCGGGAGGCGGGGGCAGCGTCAAGCGCGGCGGAGGGATCGGAGTACGACGCGGTCGACGGTGGAGACGATGAACCCGGCCGCGCCGCCGATGACGAGTGCGGCGATCAGGCCGAGCGTCCAGACGTAGAGCATCGTGTACGAGACCGCCGTCGCAGTCTCCCCCGTGAATCTGTCGTCGAGGATTATGCGGACGATCAGGAGGAGGAACAGGGCGGCGATCGCGATGGCGCCGGCCTTGATTCCGTGCTGAATGCCCCGTGCCCACGTCGATCCCCATGAATCGATCGGGGTGCGCTGGTGGCCTCTGACTGCGCGGGCGGTTGTCCAGCAGGTGAGCAGCCACAAGGCGAGCAGCACGACGATGGCGAACGCGGGATGCATTCCCTGAGGGAACCCGATGGAACCGCCCCGGGCGAGCGCTGCCACGGCCGCAAGGAGCACGAGCAGGAGCGTGTTGAACGAGCCGAGCGCGATGATCTCGAACGTACCCAGGTGGGGCGGAGCCTGCGACCGTTCCCCGATCATGCGCTACGCAGCCGCCACCGGGGCCTGCTTCTTGCCCAGCACGACCGGGAGGGCGGTGTCGAGCGTCGGATGTGCGAAGGTGAAGCCTTCCGCCTGCAGCCGGTCGGGGACGACGCGGGCGCTGGTGAGCAGGAGTTCGCCAGCCATCTGCCCCAGAGCGAGTTTCAGCCCGAAGCCCGGGGTGGGGAAGAAGGCGGGGCGACCGAGTTCGCTGGCGATGGCCTTGATCACTTCCTTGTTCCGGGTCTCCTGCGGTGCGGTGAAGTTGAATGCGCCGCGGACCTCGTGGGTGACGAGGAACTCGAGGCCCCGCGTCACATCGTCGAGTGTGATCCAGGGCATCCACTGCTTGCCGCTGCCGAGCGGGCCGCCGGCGAACATCTTGATGGGGAGGAGCATCCGCGGCAGCGCGCCGTCCTCGGTGGAGAGTATAACGCCGAAGCGGGGGGTGGCGACGCGGATGCCGTGCTGCTCCGCGGCCAGTGCTTCCTGTTCCCACTCCACTGAGAGGTCCGCAAGGAACCCGCTGCCGCGGCCGGCATCCTCCGCGAGGCGCTCTTCGCCGCGGTCGCCGTAGTAGCCGATGGCTGAGGCGGAGATGAGCGCGCGCGGGCCGTTGGGCAGCGCGGCCATGTGATTGACCAGCAGCCTGGTTGACTTGATGCGGCTCTCTCGGAGCACGCGCTTGCGGTTGGCGGTCCAGCGGCCCTTCGCGATAGATGCTCCTGCGAGGTTGACGACGGCATCGCAGCCGTCGAGGGCGCCCTCGGCGATCCAGCCGGCGGCCGGGTCCCAGGCTGCCGTGCCGGGTGCATCCGTTGTGTCACTGGTCTGGGGGCGGAGCACTGGCACGACCTGGTGCCCGGCCGCTTCCAGTCGCTGTGTGAGCGCCTGGCCGACCATGCCCGTGCTGCCTGTGATTGCGATCTTCATCTCACACCTCCACGGTGGGTAGTTTCTACCCTCAATGGTACGCACGCGGAGGCAAGGCACGTGGCGGAAACCTCGCAGGTGGGCGTAGGGAAAGTGCGCAGGTCGCGTGCGCGCTGGACTCAGGCGTAGCCGTGGGTGAGCGCGTAGGCGGTCGCCTCGGTGCGGCTGCGACAGCCGATCTTGGGGTAGAGGTTGGTGAGGTGGCGTTCGACGGTGTGGATGCTGAGGCCGAGGGCCTGCGCGATCTCCTTGTTCGCCATCCCGCGTGCGAGCAGGCGCAGCACCTCGGCTTCGCGCGGGGTGAGGTGATCCAGCCCGACATCCGGGGGCGATGCGGCGGCCGGCTGTCGGTGGGTGGAGGTGAGGCCGAGGAATCCCTCGATGACCGCGATGCTGGCCTCGATGTCGCCGTCGAAGGGGGAGGGTGCGTCACCTTCCAGGAGCGCGAGTTCGGCGTTGGGCATGCTGGAGGCGAGCGTCTGGGCGAGGTCGGCGCGCTGGGCGCGGGCGGCCGGGCGGTGCATGACGAGCGTGCGCACGGTGACGCGGGGGAGCAGCGCCTCCACGTCGTACGCCCGGGCGTCGGCGAAGGCGTGGAGGGCGGCGGAGGGGTCTACGCATTCGCGGAAGTAGGCGGAGACCTCGCCGGCGCTGCCGCTGGAGGTCCATGAGCGCGCGGCGCTCTCCAGCATTACGGGCCAGAAGACCTCGACGGTTTCGGGATCGGCGGGCGGCATGGGGAGGGGGAGGATGTCGGTGCCCTTCGCGAACCCGCCCCAGAGGATGAGCTCGGTCACGACGTCCGGGTGGTGCGCTGCGTAGTGAATCGCGGCCGGGGCGGCGTTGAAGAGTGCGCAGAGCGCGAAGCGCTCCCAGCCGAGGCGGTCCGCCACCGCCTCCAGGTCCTGCGTCATCGCCTCGATGGTGAACTCGGTGCGATCGCGGTCGGAGAGGCCGGTGCCGCGACTGTCGTAGAGCGCGACCTGCAGGTGCTCGGCGAGCCCCTCGTACCAGCGCCGGTGGCCGTCGATGCGCCAGCCGGCGTCGATGTGGCTGAAGGGGACGGGCGGCATGCAGAGGAGCGGCGGGCCCTCGCCCATGGAGGCGAAGGCGATGCGCGCGCCGTCAGCGGTGGTGGCGTAGCGGATGGAGGGTGGCATGACGGCGCGATCGTAGCACCGGGCGGGTGCGCCGCTGCTGCCGCGCGTTCGGGACGTGGTCCGCGTGCGCGTGCGATGCCGTACGATCGAACACGCATTGTCAGGATCGGCGGTGCAGGAGGCCCTCGATCATCACAACTGGTGCTCGATCCCCGGCATCGCTGCTGAGTGTGGCTGTGCTCGTCTGCGTGGGTGCGGCGCTGACGGCACTCTACGCCTACGCTACGTATCGGATTCCGCTGTACGAGCACTTTCCTTCCGCGGGCGTAAGCCTGGATTGGATTTCGATGCTCGGCCCGGGACGGCGTGAGCCCGCCGTCGCATACATCGTGCTTACGAGTGCGGCGAGCGTGTTCTACCTGGTGGCGTTGCTGGTGGCCTGGCAGTGGCGCGAGCACGTGCCGCGGTGGTTGTGGGTGGCGTTCCCGGCGCTCTTCGTGCTGGCGCTGCTGCTGATGTATCCGCCCACCGCAGTGGACATGTTCCACTACCACGCCGATGCGCGGACGCTCTGGATCTTCGGGTTGAATCCGCTGGTGGTGCCGCCCTCGGAGACCGGGTACCACATCGGGATCAGCTGGGCGGAGCAGCCGTCGCCGTACGGGCCGATCTGGTCCGTGCTGACCGGGCTGCTGGCGCCGCTGATGATCTGGGGTGACCACGGGCTGGCGACGCTGATCGGGCTGAAGCTGCTGGCCGGTGCGAGCTTCGGCGCGTGTACGTACCTGATCTGGCGCATCGTGCAGATCACCCTGCCCGGACGCGAGTGGCTGGCGCTGGTGCTGTTCGCGTGGAATCCGTTCGTGCTGCTGCGCGTGGTCGGGAACGGGCACAACGACCTGACGATGATGGCGTTCGCGCTGCTCGCACTGCTTCTGGCGTATCACCGATTGTGGGCACTGGTGTTCCTGATGCTCGCGCTGTCTGTGCTGATCAAGTACAGCACGGCGCTCCTCGGTCCGCCGCTATTGCTGTATGCGTGGATGCAGGTGGAAGGCACACCGCGGGAGCGCGTGCGGACGCTCGCGCCGGCGATGCTGGTGGGGGCGGGGATGGTGGTGTTCGCGTTTCTGCCCTTCTGGGCGGGCGCGGAGACCTTCGCGACGGTTCGAGGGCAGGCCGATCAGACGATTACCTCGATCGCGGATGTGTTGCGCGAACACTGGAGGGAATCGATGGGCGATGCGCAGGCGCTCAGCACTGCGCAATGGGTGACGACACTGGCGTTCCTCGCGATTGCGGCGCCGGTGACGTGGCATGCGCGGCGCGGGTATGACGCGCTGCTGGTGGCGTGCTTCGCGCTGACGTTCCTGTACCTTGTGATTGCGGCGGCGTGGTTCCGGCCGTGGTACCTGCTGTGGCCAGTGGCGTTGTTGGCGCTGCGTCCTACCGGCTGGAATGTTGCCCTCCTCGTGACGATCAGCCTCTGCAATCTCTTCCCGGACCCGGTTGAGCAGTACCGCTACGACTGGGGGACGCCGACGCTCCTAGAGGCGCGTCTGTGGCCGGTGGTGGTGCAGTTCGGGCTGCCGCTGCTGGTGTGGGGCGCTGCGCTGGTGCTAGCGAACAGTGAGGTCCGGGCCACCTTCGGACTCACCGCCTCGACAGGAGCGGGCCGGGAGGAAGACAAACCAGGCGTAGCCGATGAAGTTCCACGTCATGGAGGCAGCGAGGGCGAGCGCCTTCACGAGGTTCAGGGCGATCGAATCGTCGGGATCGAACAGCACGAGGAGCACGCCAAGGGCGGCGTTGTAGACGAGCAGGCCGAACAGTGAGACGGCCACGTACCGGGGGAGTTGGCCACGGGCGGCGCGGACGCGGAAGGTGAAGCGGGCGTTGAGCAGGAAACTCGCCATCACGGCGACGACAAACCCGGCTGAGTTCGCGGCGATGATGGCGGTGCTGCTCGCGTCGGCCAACAGCAGGATGAGGTTGAAGGTGGCGAAGTCCAGCAGGGTCTTGAGTGCGCCTACGAGTGCGAACCGGAGAGCGTAGCCACCGAATCGAAATCCCGGGCGCGCGCGAGGAGGCCGGGTGCCCGGCCTGGGAATGAGTGCGCGATCGGAACGTTTCCTGATCACGGGAGTCCATTCCGCGCGTGTGGGAACACGCGCGGCCGGGGCAGTTGCGGAGTCTTTCCAGCATAACCGCGCGCACACCCAACGTGGCGAGTGGTTCTGAAGAAACCGCGTCGTTCCGCTGTGTTTACTGGTCGAAGAGCAGGACTGAGCGGGCTACCTCGCCGGTGGACATGGCCTCGAAGGCGGCGTTGACGTCCTCGAGGCGGCCGCGGCGGCTGACCATTTCGTCCAGCATGAGCTTGCCCTGGCGGTAGAGCTCCAGGTAACGGGGAATGTCCACGCGGAAGGCGTTGGAGCCCATGCGGGAGGTCTGCACCCTGCACTCCGGGCGCAGGGCCTCCCAGGGGAACTCGATCATCGATCCGGCCGGCATGACGCCGACGATGGTCGCGGTGCCGCCGATGCCGAGGCTCTCTACGGCCTGGCGCACGAGGAGGGGGATGCCGACTGCCTCGAAGGAGTGGTCTACGCCGCCCTTCGAGAGCTCGCGTACGGCCTCGACGGCGTCGACATTGGAGGTGTTGACGGTGTGGGTGGCGCCGAACTGCTTCGCGAGCTCCAGCTTGGAGTCGAAGCGATCGAGGGCAATGATCTGCCGTGCGCCGCCGATGCGCGCACCCTGGATGATGGAGAGGCCGACGCCGCCGCAGCCGAAGACGGCGACTGACTCGCCGGCGCGGAGGCCGGAGGTCTTGAGCGCGGCGCCCACGCCGGTGAGCACGCCGCAGCCGATGAGCGCGACGCTCTCCAGCGGCAGGTCGTCATCGACCTTCACGAGCGAGTTTTCGTGCAGGAGCATCTGCTCTGCGTAGCTGCTGATGCCTCGCATCTGTGCGTAGGGGGTGCCGTTGACGGAGATGCGGGGCGGCTCGCCAGCTGGGCGGCTGACGTAGGCGTTGGTGCAGAGGTTCGGGTGCCCGGTCAGGCACTGCTGGCAGGAGCCACAGAAGACGGAGAGGCAGGCGACCACGTGATCGCCGACCTTGAAGTCTGTGACCTGGTCGCCCACGGCCTCCACGATGCCTGCGCCCTCGTGACCCAGCACCATCGGGTTGGGGGTCGGTGGCTTGCTGAGGCCGTCCACGTAGTGGAGGTCGCTGTGGCAGACGCCGGTCGCCACGGTGCGCACGAGCACTTCGCGGTCACGTGGTGCGTCGAGGGTGACGTCCTCGATGCTCAGCGGCTCGTGGATGCGGTGGAAGACGGCAGCTTTCACGGTGAACTCCCCGGTGCAAGGACAGATCGGATTCGCCTACAGCATGCGAGGTGCGTGCGATGTGGGCTAGCGGAGGTGAGGACCCTCACCCCCTGGCCCCCTCTCCCACTTCGCGGGAGAGGGGGAAGCGGAAGGGGAGGCGGAGAGGTGGCGGAGGTGCCTGGTTATTTTGTGGTGGGCTCGCCTTCTTCGAGGAGTGGGGGAGCCGGATTGGCGAATGCTTCGCCGTAGCGTTCCTGGAAGGTGCGCCAGCGTTCTCGGTGGGCCTCGATGCCGGCTGGGGTCTTGAGGTGTTCTGCGAGCATGACGACGGCGTCCTCGCCGTTGTCCTGGTAGTACTGGCGGCTGATGCCCATGCGCTGGAAGCCGAAGTGTTCGTAGAGTCGCTGCGCGCGCTCGTTGCTGACGCGGACCTCGAGGGCGATCGACGGGAGCTCGGCTTCGATGCACAGGTCGAAGCAATCGAGGAGGAGCCGTGCACCGATGCCGTGGCCCTGATGACGCGGGTCGCTGGCGATGGTGACGAGGTGCATCTGGTCGACCATGTACCAGACGCCCATGAAGCCCACGAGGCTCTCGTCGCCTCCGCCGAAGCGACGTCGGAGGACTGTCCAGGGGTTTGTTGAGGCCTCCTCGCCGGAGGTGACCACCGCGACGCGGTAGTGCGCGAACTGATTCTCGAGTTCCTGCTCGAAGACGCGCGACGGCCAGGCGTCCTGGTAGGCGGCGCGTTCGATCCGGCGGACGGCGCGGATGTCCTCGGCGGTCATGTCGCGCACGGCGATCTGGTGGGTCACCTTTGCCAGCATGGCGTTAGTGTACGGTCGCTCGCGCGCGTGCGCGGCAGGACATAGCATCGCGCCATGGCTCACGTTGCTGCGCTCTACCGCTACCCGGTGAAGGGGTTCACGCCCGAGTCGTGCGAGGCGCTGACCGTGCAGGCGGACGGGCGCATCCGGGGGGACCGGGTGCTCGGGTTCCGGCTCCGGGATGCCGAGGGGATGCCGCTGGAGGATGGCACCCCGTGGTGGCCAAAACGGGAGATGGTCTGTTTGCAGGAGTACCCGGGCATCGCCCGGCTGCGGCTGCGCTACGACGATGAGGCGCGCCGCGTGTCGATTACGGTCGACGGCAGCGTGCTGGTGGAAGCGGGCCTCGATGATGCGGGCCGGGTAGCTCTCGCTGAGGCGGTGGGAGTGTACACGCGTGCGCTGCCGGAGGCTGCACGGGTGCGCCGAGAGGGTGCGCTGCCGCTGGTGCTGGAGGGTGACGGCGTGAGCGCGCGGTTCCAGGACCGGCCTCGCGGGTTCATCACAGCGCACGGACGCGGCAGTCTGCTGCAGCTGGCGGAGGTCCTTGAGGATCCCGAGCTGGATGAGACGCGCTTCCGCTCGAACATCGCCGTGGAGGGCATCGAACCGTGGGCGGAGCTCGACTGGGTGGGGCGCGTGCGCATCGGTGAGGTGGAGTTCAGCGTGGAGAGCCCGGTGATCCGGTGCCTCGCGACGCACGCGAATCCTGAGACTGGCGAACGCGACGCTGAGGTGCTGACGACGCTGACACGCACCTTCGGGCACGAACGTCCGACCTTTGGGGTGCTGATGCTGCCGGCGGGCGAGGGCGGCACGATTCGCCTCGGCGATGCGGTTGAGGTGATCGGGTAGCGAGAGCTCGGCGAGCCTACGTGCTCATCACCTCGACTGTGCAGCGTAGCCCGGGTGCGCCAGCGAGGCGCGCATCCGCGGTCACCAGCGGGCAGTCCAGTTCCTCTGCGAGTGCGACGTAGCTGGCGTCATAGGCGGTGACGTTTGCCCGCAGCTCGTACGCGCGGCGCATTAGCTGCCCGGTTGGTACGCGGAGGAGCGGAAGGTCGAGGAGATCCTCGATGGCTGCGGCGAACCGCTCGTCGTTAAGGTCCCCGGCGAGCCAGCGCTTGCGCAGCACCGCCACGGTCTCGACGTCGGCGAGGTCGGGGATTGCCGCCTCACCTTCGGTCCGGAGCCGCTCGCGTGCCCGATTGCCACTGACACCGTCGTCGCCGATGACGTTGGCGAGGGTCGAGGCATCGAGCACGATCATCGGTCGGCGCGCTCGCGTTCGAGGTCAGCGACCGCCACAGCGAGGCCGACGCGTCCACCCTGGCGGCTGGCGATGCGATCGAGCACCTGGTTGAGGGTGGGGGCGGCGGCGAGGCGCGTGAGTTCGGTCAGCAGATATTGCTGGAGCGACTGCCCGGCATCCTGTGCGCGGCGCTGTAGGAGCGAGTGAGTGTCCTCCGGGACATCACGAATGAGTACGTTCGGCATGCTTGCATTTTGCAATCAGTGGCATGGGAAGGCAAGCAGGCGTCGAGTACCCTATCGCGCCATTTCCCCCTTTGCGCCCTCGCTCCTCTGCGGTTCTATCGGGGCAGTACTGATGCGGGAGGGGATGACATGAACGCGAGAGATACGGAACACGACGACCTGATCGAGGTGGATGCTGCTTCGGTGGACGATTCGTTCGCGGAGTCTCTGGACGAGGAGAGCGCGGGGGATTTCGGGGATCCGTTCGTTGATGAGGCCATGGAGGATGGAGGGCTACCGGACGATGTGCAGGCGGAGCTGCAGGCGCTGGCCGCTTCAGACCTCGATGGCGACGGCGAGTTAGAGCAGGCGTTGGCGAATGCGCAGCGCGAGGTCGCTCGCCATCGTGCGGAGGCGCGTGCCGTGCTCGCCCGCTACCGGGAGGCGATCCTGGTGGCGGAGCCAGATTTGCCACCTGATCTGGTCCAGGGAGAGACGCTCGAGGACCTCGATGCTGCCGTTGCCTCCGCGCGCGAGGTGGTGGCACGGGTACGGGAGCGAGTCCGCGACGAGACCTCGACGCGCGGCTTCCCTGTGGGCGCGCCGGGACGGGATCGGCGGGATAGAGGTGTGCAGGGGGTGCTGACCCCTGCGGAGAAGATTGCGCGGGGGTTGGAGGAGGGGTGAGCCCTCACCCCCGGCCCCTCTCCCACTTCGCGGGAGAGGGGAGGCGGAGGGAGTGGGTGTGGGTGGATGAGCGCGTGGTGCGGGCCCTCACCCCCGGCCCCTCTCCCACTTCGCGGGAGAGGGGAGGCGGAGGGAGCGGGAAGGGGGGATGAGTGCGTGGTGCGGGGC
>JBJHDC010000086.1:0-12334 GCA_050486345.1 Dehalococcoidia bacterium
AACTCACCCACAGCGAGTAGCGCGAGGATGAGGCCGGCCAGGATGACGTTGAAGAAGGTGAGCGCGTTCTGGCGGACGACATCCCGGTCACGCCGCTGCCGCGAACCATCGACGTTCAGATAGCCCTGTTCTGCGAGCTGGCGAGCCTGCGCAGAGGACAGCCCCGGGCCGGGAGGTCGCTCGCGCTCCTCCTCCCCCGCGCTGATCTCCGGCGTCCATGTGCTCACGGATGCAGCGTGCCTTATTCCTCGCGTCGATGGAAGCACCTGGAGGTAAGAAGCATCAAGAATCGGCGCGAAACCACCGCCGCGCGGTACGCTGATGCCTCACGAGCCAGAAGCAAGAGCCGAAAGCCGCGCAGGATGAGCAGCAGACAGCACTTCGACACCGTCGTGGTGGGGGCCGGGATCGTCGGCACCTCGATCGCATTTCGGCTTACGGAGCGTGGCCAGCGGGTCGCCGTGGTCGAGGCCAACACGCCGGCCAGCGGGACGAGCAGCCGCAGCTTCGCCTGGTTCAATTCCGAGCAGAAGCAGCCCGAGCCCTACCACCGCCTCAACGCAGCCGGGATGGCCGAATACGGCGTACTCGCGCGCGACGTGCCGGGTGTCGAGGTCCATCGGACCGGCGCGCTGCGGTGGCCAGAGACACCCGACGACGACGAGGTGCTCGAACAGCGGCGAGCTCGGCTCACTAGCCTCGGGCATGCTGCGCGCTGGATCACGCGCGGCGAGGCGGAGGAGCTTGAGCCGCAGCTCCGATTGCCCGCCGCTGCGGAGCGGGTGCTGTTGTACGAGGACGACGGGTGGGTAGATCCGCCCCAGGTGATTCGCGCGCTCCTCGACGCCGCCGGAGATGCGATCACGCTGGTGGAGGGCGCGCCGGTTGAGGCGATCGACCTCTCGGACGGCGCGGTCGCTACTGTGCACGCGCGCGGGCTCACCATCGACGCTGACTCCCTCGTGGTCGCGGCGGGGACCGGCACGCCCGCTGTTGCGGATCTGCTGGGGGCACGGGTGCCCGTGCGACGATCGCCGGGGCTGATCGTTGTGACGTCACCGGTGCCACCGGGTACCCTCGGTCGCATCGTGCTTCCGGGGCGCTCCGATATCCGACCGGACATCAGCGGCGGCATCCGCATCAGCGCGGTGAGCTCCGCGGTCGCCACCCCGGACGAGGGCGGAAGCACCGAGGACCCCGACGCCGTGCTCGCGCGCACCGTCCCTCTGTTGCCAGTGCTGGAATCCACCCGCGTCGCGCGGGCGCTGATTGGCGTGCGCCCCATCCCGGAGGATGACGTGACCATCGCCGGCCGCATCCCGGGCGTGTCCAATGCCTGGGTCGCGGTCACGCACAGCGGCGTCACGCTGGGGCCACTGCTGGGCCGGCTGATCGCCTCCGAGGTCACCGGGGCGCATCCCGACGAGCTGCTCCGTGACTTCCGTCCCGATCGATTCGTGTCGGGTGCTGGCCGTCGTGACTGAGCCGGCCGAGCCTCTGTCTGCTCGCCTTCTCGAGGGCAGCGCGACCGGCACCATCGAGTACCGCGTGATCCGCAGCAAGCGGCGCAAGCGTACCATCGAGCTGTCGCTCGAAGTCGGCGCGGTGGTCGTGCGCGCGCCGCAGGGCACCTCCGACCGCGAGATCGAGGACCTGATCCGGCAGCGCGCGGCGTGGATCGCACGCCATCGGCCCGAGCGCCCGCCGTCCCTGCTCGCTAGCGGCACGCAGATCCCTGTCCTTGGCTGCCCGCTGGCACTTGAGGTCACCACCGGCCCGGTTCGCAGAGCACAGGTGGAGCGCGACCTGCTCGGGCTGCGGGTCACGCTGCCGGTCGACCTCGATCTTCCGGAGCACGAGGATGCCACGCGCGAGGCGTTGCAGGCGTGGCTGCGGCGGCTGGCGGGTGAGGTGCTGCCCGGCTACGTCGAGCGGCGGACGGCAGACATTGGGCGCGCACCGAGCGGCGTGCTGGTGCGCAACCAGAAGCGGCGCTGGGGCTCGTGCGCACCGGACGGCACGCTGCGTCTCAACTGGCGCCTGGTGATGCTCGATGAGGCGCTCATCGACTATGTCGCGGTGCACGAACTCGCGCACTTGCGACAGGCGAACCACAGCCCGAAATTCTGGGCGGTTGTCGACGGCATCCTCCCGGACCACCGCGTCCTCCGCCGACGATTGCGCGAGGAAGGCCGCGGCCTGCCGCTGTAGCGTGGAACGGATGTCGCTGCAGCACTGAGCATTTGCCCCGCGTCATCCATTATGATACATAGTATCAATTACTATTTCTCGGGTATCATCGAGCCGCACCGGAAGAGGATGAGATGCCAGACGAGACCCCGTACATCGCCCTGCGCCCCACCGAGGAGGATGCCCTTCGCGCCTGGGAGGAGCTCATCGTCGCCGAGGGCGAACAGGTGGGCCGCGTGCGTGAGCCGGAGCCCGATGCCGACTTCTATGCGCCGGTGGCCGGGCGCTTCCGCCCCGGCGTGCGCGAATCGGTCGAGCTCCCCGCGCTCCTCGAGCTCGCGGAGCCAGACGACACCTGGATGGACATCGGCGCCGGAGGCGGGCGGCTGACGATCCCGCTGGCTCAGCAGGTCAAGCGGATGATCGCCGTCGATCCCTCGGAGGCGATGCGCCAGACGATGACGGAGGCTGCGGGGGAGGCCGGCTGCACGAACCTCGAACTCCGCGATGCACGCTGGCCGGTGCCGGACTGGGACGAAGACCTGGACGTCTCCCTGGCCGCCCACGCCGTGTACGACATTCGCGACATCGGCGGCTTCCTCGACGCGATGGAGCAGCACAGCCGCCGGCTCTGCGTGGCGGTGCTGGGTGACCTGTCGCGCGGAGCACAGTACGCGCGGCTGTTCCAGGAACTGCACGGCGAGCCGTACATCTCGTTGCCCGCGGCGCGCGAATTCACCACCCTGCTGGGTGCGCGCGGACGACGATACGAGGTGCGCACTGCCGGCCGCTACGAGCCGACCACCCGCGCCGAGCCGGAGGAGGCGTATGCGATGGTGCGGCGGATGATGTGGCTGTCGCCGGATTCGGAGAAGGACCGCCGGATGCGCGAGCTGCTGCACGAGTGGTACGGGATGCCCGACGGCAACCTCGCATTGCCGGCAGCGCGGAACTACATCGCCGTGATTTCATGGGAGCCGCCCGGGCGCTGAGGCGCTTCGGGAGGCAGCTCTCGCCTGTTCCGTGAACAAATTGTGATGCCGTCTCTCGAGATCTGTTATCTTGCGAGGGCGCGAAGACCGCTGAGCTTCGACCGCCAACACTGGACCAGACTGACTTCCGCACAGCCCCTGTGCGGACAGCGAGAGGCGAAACGATGACCACGAGCACCGGTACGAATCAGTGTGACACTCACCACTGGATGCTCCCGGCGCCCGGCGGCCCGACCAGCCTCGGCACTTGCAAGCACTGCGGCGCAGAGAAGGAATTCTCCAACGCGACCGGCCGCACCTGGATCCCCCGCGCGGCGGCCAAGACCAAGTCCGCCTGAGCCGGACCTCCCGCCCGACCGCACACTCGCACACTGCTCCGCGACCGTTCGGCCCGCCCGGGGTACGATGCGCGCATGCCAATGGAACGTTGCGAGTTCTGCACCGCCCGCCCCTCACAGGAGATCGCGATCTCTCGCTGGGTCAGTGACCCGGATGATCGAGATCGCCTGACGATCCTCGTCTGCACGAAGCATATGCAACGGCTGCAGAAGGCGGGCGTGAACGGCTGGGAGCACCGCGGCCACCGCTACAAGCCCGGCTTCTGGTAGCCACTGCTCGCTCGCACGCCCTCTCCCTCGTCGTATAGTGCCCGCGCGAGAACGCCGCCGATCGACGGCATGCACCGTCCTTGCGAGATTCATACGAGATCCACTCGAGGGGGCCGGGATGTCCGATCCACACCACATCGATGAAGGCTGGCTGCGACACGTCTTCGCCTACGACCGCACGCTCCCGCTGACGCCCACCAGCGAGGTGGAGGCGGTCCTCGATGGCGCGACGCGTGAGCCGGTGCCGGGGCTGCGCCGCGAGCGGGTCACGTTTGGCTCCACGCACGATGAGGGCGTGCTGGCGACCATCACCCTGCCCGACGCCGGTGGGCCATTCCCCGCCATCATCGTGCAGCATGGCTCCACGCCTGCGGGTCGCCATACGTACGCCACCGCCACGCCCGGCGTCCCTCGGCCGCTCGCGTACCAGTGGGCGCTGGGAGGGTGCGCTATCGTGAGCGTGGACGCCTACGGCTTCGGTTCGCGCGAAGCGCCCGATAACCGCGGGCGGCTAGTGCCGACGCGTCCGGACCTCATGTACCGCACGCGGGATCAGCGCATCCAGGCGGTGCAGGACCTGATGCGTACCGTGGACTACCTGCAGACGCGCGAGGATATCCGCGGCGATGCGATCGGCTACCACGGCATCTCCATGGGCACGCGCATCGGCGTGCCGTTCATCGCCCTCGACCGCCGCGTGCGCGCCGCCTCGCTCTTCGTGGGGGGATCCGGGCCGTACTCGCGCTTCGAGGTGGCCGGTACGGAGTTCGCGGACCTCGCCGACGAGGAACAGCGCGTCTTCACCCTCACTGATCCGATCACGTTTGCACCGCTCACGGGCCACGTGGCGAAGTTCGTCGCCAACGGTCGCAGCGACGAGACCGTCGGCCTCGAGCCCGCGGAGCGGCTGCAGGCGGCGCTGTCTGACCCGAAGGAGCTGCACTGGTTCGACGGCGGCCACGGCGATGCGCCGCCCGAGCTCATCGAGGCTGCGCGGGCGTTCCTGGTGGCGCAGCTGGGGTAGCGCTCACTGAAACGAAGCGCTGGCGGTTACACACCACGAATCCCCGTTCCCGCGCGCCCGTTGGGCGCGTCCTTCGACAGGCTCAGGATGAACGGGGAACGGGGATTCGTTCGGGTCTCTCCTGCATACGTCTCGTGATCACTCGAACGTGGCACGCTAGCCGCTGTAGCTCCAGCCGGTGTAGGTGGAGGTCAGCGGCTCACCGCTGTTCAGCACCTCCGCGTAGAGGACGCGGCCGGTCACCAGAACGTGGTCGCCGACCTCGAGGAACTGCTGCGCCTCGCACTCTGCGTAGGCGAGGGCATCCTCCAGCACGGGGCAGCCGAGGGCGCGCTCGGAGCGCCAGTAGTCGACGCCCGCGAGCTTGTCGTGCTGCTGCGCCGCGGCGGCCTCGCTGCGCCCGCGCACCTTGGCGGCGTTCGCCGGCTGCACGAACTGGCGCGCGAGGGCCATGCCGTTGCCCTCCTGGTTGAGCAGGTTCACGGTGAAGTAGCCGTGATCACGGATGCGCTGCAGCGAGGAGGAATCGCGCTCGAAGGCGACGGCGAGCAGTCGAGGGCTGAATGACACCTGCATCACCCAGTCCGCGATCATCGCGTTTGGCTGGTCGTCCCGTGTGGAGCCAATGACGTAGATGCCGTACGGCAGCTCATGCATCGCCTCCTTGATGAAGTCCTCGTCGGTCTTCTCGATCTTCGAGACCGGTCCCTCCGCCATGGTGGATCCTCCGTGCCGTCTTGTTGTCCGTTGTCGGGCTGCCTGCCCGCGTGTCCGCCCTCCACGATACCTGCTCCCCTCCACCGAGGACGACCGCGGGCGTTCGCGTGACGGCGAGGACGGGTACGATTGGCATGCGCTGTCCGAACAGGCGCCGACGGAGGAGCAGTCATGACGACCGAGGGCATCCCTACTGGCTCACGAACCTTCCGGCTGGGCGCGCTGGACCAGGCGCCGATCCGCGAAGGCGGTACTCCAGCCGACGCCATCCGTGAGAGCACGGTGTTGGCGCAACGGCTGGAGGCGCTCGGCTACAGCCGATTCTGGCTGGCGGAGCACCACAACAGCACTGGGCTGGCCTGCGCCGCGCCAGAGGTGCTCATCTCCCACGTGGCGGCGAACACCTCGAACATCCGCGTGGGGTCCGGCGGCGTAATGCTGACGCACTACTCCTCGCTGAAGGTCGCGGAGCAGTTTCGCATGCTGGAGACGCTCCACCCGGGACGCATCGACCTCGGCATCGGTCGCGCGCCGGGGAGTGACGGCCTCACCGCGCACGCGCTCTCCGGCGGGCGCGGCATGATGCCGATCGAGGTCTACCCGCGGCAGGTCGAGGAGCTCGTGCAGTACCTCACCGACACGCTGCCCGCGGACCACCCGTTCGCGGCGATTCACGCGATGCCCACGGGCGAGGGGCTGCCCGAGGTGTGGTGCCTGGGATCCTCGCTGGATAGCGCCGTGATCGCCGCGCGCTACGGGCTGCCGTTCTCCTACGCGCACTTCATCAATCCCGAGATCGGCGAGCGGGCCGTTGACCTCTACCGCACCCGCTACCAGCCCTCCGAGTGGTTCCCGGAGCCGCGCGTCTCCGCGGGCGTGATCACGCTCTGCGCGCCCACCGAGGAAGAGGCCGTGCGTCTCTCCTGGAGTCGCTTCTGCTGGCGCTTCCGTCGCGGCCGCATCCCCAGCGTGGAGGATGCGCTGGCCTTCGAGTACTCGCCCGCCGAGCTGGATTACGTGGAGCATTCGCGCTCTCGTGCGGCGATTGGCGAGCCGAAGCAGGTACGGGAGCGGTTGGAGACGCTGGCGGCCGACCTGGGCGCGGAGGAGCTGATCCTGCTCACCACCACGTTCGAGTTCGCGGCGCGGTTGCGATCGTATGAGCTGGTGGCTGAGGCATTCGGGATGCGGGCTACCGCCTCATAGCGCCGGATGCCGGAGAGTGCCTTCAGCTGTCAACTGCTGGCAGAGCGTGATCCCACCGACGGTCTTGACTTCAAGTGCACTTCAATATTTACGGTTGTAGGTATGAAGAACACACTGGCGGATCACGAGACACGCGATGCCGATATCGAGGCCATCAAGCAGGTGGTAGCCACGGTCCGGCACGCCCAGCAGCATGAACTAGTCGATGAGTTCTTGGCCCTGTTTCGGCCCGACGCGATCTGGACGACAGGCGGGGGCAAGCGGCTCTTCGGCGTAGATGAGATCAGCGCGTTCACGCGGCAGGTGCTGCCCGGGGGGATGACGGGACTCGTGTTGACTATGGAGGTGGTACACGTCCTATTCATTCGACCCGACGTCGCCGCCGTAAAGGTCCGCCAGATCTACACGAGCAGCGACGGGGAGCCGTCTGAGTCCGAGGGTGAGGGCAGTCCATTGTTCGTGATGGCGAAGGAGAATCAGCGTTGGTGCCTCGTGGCCTGCCAAAACACCGGAGTGCCGGACGGCTCGTGAGCCTCAACGACTGCACAGACGCGTTCAACCAGCGCGGAGAACGCATGGTTGTCCTTGAATGTGCCGGTGACGACGCCTCGCACCTCACCCATGTGTTCTCCTCTCCTCCGAACTGATTCCGTGGCGCTCTGACCGGACGTTCAGCGCCGCGTGTAGGTGGCACCCGGCTCCGGCGTCCCGCCGAACAGGGTGCTCACTGTCACCAGGGTAAAACCCTGCTCGCGCAGACCCTCGATGATCGCGGGGATAGCGTCCACCGTGCTCTGGTACATGTCATGCAGCAGCACGATGTCGCCCGCACGAGCGTCATCGATGACACGCTGCGCCACGAGTTCTGCGTCGTGATCTCGCCAGTCGCGCGGATCGAGAGACCAGAGGATCAGCGGCCCGTCCGTGACCTCCAGCACCATCTCGTCACGTGCGCCGAAGGGCGGGCGGTAGAGGGCCGGCGTGATGCCGGTCGCCTGCTCGATCATTTCGTTCGTCGATGTCCACTGTGCGATCACGTCTTCCTCGCTCAGCGTCGTCAGGTCGCGGTGGTCGTATGTGTGGTTACCGATTTCGTGGCCCTCGTCGAGCATCCGCTGGAGGATCCACGGCTGCCACTGAACCATGATGCCCAGCACAAAGAACGTCGCGGGGGCATCTGCCTCTCCGAGGATGTCCAGCAACTCGCCCGTGAGTGGCCCAGGGCCGTCATCGAAGGTCAGCGCCACGCACTGGACCTCACCGCAATCCACGTCCGGTGGGGGCGCCGGGGTGGGCGTGTTCGTCGGGTTCGGATCGGGCGTGGCGGTCGGTGTGGGGATCCTCGGCGGTCCCGATGGTTCTAGCGTCTCCGCGCGCACGCGCCGCCCGAAGTCCGAGAGGTGCGGTTCCACCACCTGGGCAGGGAGGGCCACCGCCAGCGTCCCCAGCGCACCGGGGCCGATGGCGTATTGAGCGAAGATCACGACCAGCTCACCAGCTGCCGAGAACCCTATCGTGCGCAGGTGCTCGTCCGGGTCAGCCAGCACGGCCTCGAGATCCTCCGGGAACACGAGGTGCCGATACCCCTCCAGCACTGCCTCACGTAGCTCATCCACGACCGAGGCCACGGCGGCGTCACCATCGAACAACGCCGTAGGTCCGAGGGCCTCCTCGCGTTCGAGGTCAAACCAGAACGTCGCGGAGCGATCGATCCCGTTCGCGCCGAAGAACTCGTAGTAGATCAGCTGCACGCCCAGCACGTCACCCGAGGCAACCAGGAACTCGTACGACACATTGAAGCTCGGTCCGGCCGCCTCGGCGGTGACAGCTTCGAACGGGCCACGCATGTCCTCGAACAGCATCCGTTCCGCCTCAATGGCGGCGTTCAGCGTGTCCCCCAGCAGCGGAAAGCCATCGATCTCCGGGTGCGTGGCGAAGTAGCGGTAGGGGTCGCCCTGCACACTGTCCGTGATCACCTGGAGGCCCTCGATGTCACCGGGGACGACGGTGGCGAGCGCGAGGGGAGGCGGCGGGGTGGGTTCGGGCGTCGGTGGTGGGGTCGGGGTCTCGGTTGGCGTCGGTTCAGGGGCGATGGTCACCGTCGGGGATGGCGTTGGCGTCGGGTCATCACCGTTGCACGCAACGGCCACGAGCAACGCGAGGAGGATGGGCACGACCAGGGACAACCGCATCCATCGAGGTCTGCTCATGCTCTCAGCCTAACGCGGACTCGATGGGGGATCGGCGATTGCAGAGTCCCGACAGCAGTCACACTTGGAGGTCGGGATTCTGGCGTGGGACGCCGGAGAGGGCGAAGGCGCGTTCCACCAGATCCTCGCGCTCCTCAATCTCGCTCTCCACGGAGAGGAACTGCTCGTCCTCGCCGTGCACCAGCTTGTAGCGCTTGTTGCCCAGGTACTCGACTACCTCGATGCGGCGGAGCTCGGCCCAGGGCACCTCGTGGATGACGCGGCCGCGGTGCAGTGCGTAGGCGCCGTCCTGCGTGAGGGCGATGGCCGTGGAGGTGCTGCGCCAGGTGAGGAGCACCACCGGCACCATGATCAGGGTGACCACGGAGGCGAAGATGCCGAATCCCAGCGCCTCCGTGGAGCCGAAGATGAGCCCGATGGCCAGCGTGGCCACCGCTGCCAGCAGCGGCAGCGCGAACGAGGCGTTCTGCCACCAGCGGGAGTGGTTCAGGTACACGCGCTCCACCCCGGCCATCGCATCGATGGCCGCGCGGTCCGAGGGGTGCGGGGCGATGTTCGGGGTCTCCGCCGTCATGCGTTCCATCATCGCGCGAGTCGGGAACGCGGGGAAGGTGCAGACTTCTACATCGCCCCCTACATTGACCACTACGTTGGCGGAGATGGGAGCCACACATGCAGCTTGATTTCGCCTTCCTGTGCGATGCCGCCACGGAGCACAGCGGCAAGCTCAACGCGCTGGGCATCGGCATCGATCGCCTCTTCGCGCCCAACGTTCCCGTGGTGCACAACCGGATCATGCTTGTGGCGCGCATGACCTTCGGCCCGGACGATGTGGGCGAGCACCCGTTCTCGATCCGCGTGTCTGACGCAGACGGGCAGTCCGTGGGGCGTACGGTGGAGGGCAACATTGGCCTCCGCCTGGCGGACGGGACCATGACGGCGAAGGCGAACCTGCTGGTGGACCTCCTCGCCCTCGAATTCAAAGCGTACGGACCGCACGAGGCGATTGTCACCATCGACGGCCGCGAGGTGGTGAACCTGGCGCTGGACGTGGCCCGGCCATGAGCGTGCACGACATGATGGCGGAGGGCGTGATCCGGACGGAACGGCTGGAGCTGTTGCCGCTTAGCATCGCGGTCTGTGAGGCGGTGCTCGCCGGCGAGCGGCACCAGGCCGGCGTGATGCTGGGCGCGGACCTCGGAGGCTGGCCACGGGAGACGGAGTTACGCGGCGCGTTCGCCGGCTATATCGCCGGACTCCAGCTCGATCCTTCCGTCGCTGCCTGGCAGGGGCGCGCGATTGTGCTCCGCGATGAGCGGATCGTGATCGGCAGTGCGAATCTCAAGGGCCGGCCCACCGCGGATGGCCGCGTCGAGGTCGGCTACGGGCTTGTCGATGCGTACCAGGGGCGGGGCTACGCGCGCGAAGCCGTTGCGGCGCTCCTCGACTATGCGTACGGGCACCCAGGGGTGCGGTACGTCACCGCGGAGATTGAGCCGACGAATACGCGCTCCGTGCACCTCGTCGAGACGCTAGGCTTCACCGCCACCGGCGCGCGCTCACGCCAGCACGCCGGTCACGAGGTCTGGGTGCTGCCTCGCGCCGTCTTCGAGCGCACGAGACCAGCCGTCCGGGCGGAGGCCTGACCCCGGAGACTCGAGACGCGAGCTGGGCTGGGCGTTACAGGCCCGGCTTCGACACCATCAGGTAGACGAACACCACGAAGGCTGCTGCCAGCGCGATCATGCCGTATCGCGGTAGCGGCGCTGCCCAGAGTGCCTGCACTTCGGCGCTCGTGGCTTCGCCGCCGGCGAGCGCGGCCTCTGCCGCCTCCCGCGTGCGGCGCGCGGAGCGATCCATGATGCCGCCCCCGATACCCATCGCGACGATCCACACGGCGTAGGACGCCGAGATCCACGCCTGGCTGAACTCGATCCACGCGGTCTCGAGCACCAGCCACGTGCCGAAGATGGCCACTGCGACCATGGCGAAGGCCGTCGTCCGCCCACCGAGCGACTGGAGCCGCGAGACTCGTGCGATGGTCTCCAGATCGGGGCTGCTCCCGGCGCTCAGACGTCCGAAGATGACAGCGCCGAAACCAGCCGTTGCCCCGAGTGCCGCGACGATGTGGATGATGAGCAGGATCTCGCGTAGTTCCATCGTTGATGGGTCCTCCCAGTGCATAGCGCCCGCGCGAGTGTAGTCGATGCGCAGAGACACACGACACCGCACTGCGGTACGCGTCTGCTGCTATCATCCCGATGGACCCACCCGCTGCGCTGACGAGGCGCGCGTCCGTGTCCCCGGGAACAGCGATGACTGTCTACTCGTTCGACACCTGTGAACTGGACACGGAAGCCCGCGAGCTGCGCCGTGACGGCGCCCTGTACCTGTTGGAACCGCAGGCCTTCGAGGTGCTCACCTACCTGCTGGCGCACCGCGAACGGGTTGTCTTGAAGGAGGAGCTCATTGAGCACGTCTGGCAGACGCCCTACATCTCCGACGCGGCGCTGACCACGCGCATCAAGGAGGCCCGGCAGGGCGTGGGTGACGACGGCCGTGCACAGCGTGTGATTCGCACCTACCACCGGCGCGGTTATCGCTTTGTCGCCGAGGTTGACGAGCACCTTGCCGTGGGCCTCCCGGTCCCTGCGGACGAGCCGGCAGAGCAGGCTCCGGCCATCGCCACGGTTGATGCACCCCCTGCCCCTGTATCGCGGCAGGAGATCCGGTTCTGCACGACCTCGGATGGGGTCTCCCTGGCGTACGCGACGGTGGGCGCGGGGCCGCCGTTCGTGAAGGCGGCGAACTGGCTGACGAACCTGGAGTACGACCTCCAGAGCCCGGTGTGGCGGCACCTGATGACCGACCTGGCCGAGGGTCGACAGTTCATCCGCTACGACGAGCGGGGCTGCGGACTCTCCGACTGGGACGTCGGTGACTTCGGACTCGACGTCTGGGTGGAGGACCTGGAGACCACGGTGGATGCGCTGGGGCTGGAGCGCTTTCCGCTGCTGGGTATCTCACAAGGGGGCGCTGTTGCGGTCGCCTATGCGGTCCGGCACCCGGAGCGGGTCAGCCACCTGATCCTCAGCGGCGCATTCGTGGACGGGAATGCCGTTTCACGGGGCGGCCAGAGCGCGGAGCTGATCCTGGGACTGGTGCGGGCCGGATGGGGGAAGTCAGGCAGCGTGTTTAGCGAGGTGTTCTCGAACGTGATGCTGCCGGGCGGCGCATCCGATCACATCCAGTGGCTATCAGACCTGCAGCGGGTCTCCACCTCCACTGACAATGCTGTGCGCTTCTTCGAAGCGTTTTTCGCGCTGAACGCCATCGACCTGCTGCCCCAGGTGCGCGTGCCCACGCTGATCGCGCACAGCACCGGCG
>JBJHDC010000087.1:0-12255 GCA_050486345.1 Dehalococcoidia bacterium
GACCCGAACGGTGTGGGGTCGCAGGCCTCGCGAGGGCCGCTGGCACCCCACCTGGATCCCGCACCCACGCCGGGAGCGATTCCGGGCGCCATCGTGGACGCTCTTCCGTTTGAGGTCATGACCCCCACCTTCTTCCCGCAGTCAGCCTCGGTGGCGAATCCGCCGACATCCGGCGGGCCCGGTGAGGGCACCGGCGATGAGGTGGTGGCGACTCCACCAGTGTCAGATTCAGAAGAGAGCCCATCAAGCGTCTCGGTGCCGCCATCAGGTGATGACGAATCGCTAAACGACAGCGAGGCACCGGGCTCCGATCCGGAGCTGGTCTCTCCATCCTCGGCGTCCGTGCCGTTACCACCGGGGGACGACGACCCGCGGCCGTCGGGTGAATCGGTACTCCCCGTGGGAGATGCGGCCGTGACCGCGATCGGTGACTCAGTCATGCTGGGTGCAGTGGAGGCGCTGGGGCAGGTGGTGCCCGGTGTGCGCATCGACGGTGAGGTCGGCATGCAGGCCTCGCGTGCGCTTTCGATGCTGCACGGCATGGCCGCCAATGGCGCCATCGCTGATCTGGTGGTCCTGCATATCGGTAGCAACGGCATCGTGCGCGAGGGAGAATTCGCCGAGATGATGGAGCTGCTGTCGGACGCCGAGCGGGTTGTTGTGGTGAACGTGAAGGTCCCGCGTGCATGGGAGCATCAGAACAACGCGCTCTTTGCGCGGATGGTGGGGGAGTACCCGAACGCGGTGCTGGTCGACTGGAACTCGGCCAGCTCCGGGGATTCCTCCTACTTCTGGACGGATGGCATTCACCTGCGGCCAGAGGGTGCGGCGTTCTACGCGTCGCTGATCGCAGAGCAGCTCCGCTGAGGGAGAAGGGCCCGGTGGTTCGGTATTCCCTTAGGGGGCGATGACGCGGATGGGGGTACCTGCGATGAATGCCGCAATGTCTTCCGCAGCTTCGCCGTAGAACACCTCGTACGTCTCGATGGTGACGTAACCCAGGTGCGGTGTCAGCACGACATTGTCGAGTGACAGGAACGGGTGCCCGGCTGGGAGCGGTTCCTGCGCGAACACGTCGAGCCCCGCTCCCGCGATCGTGCCGTTTCGCAGGGCATCGAGCAGGGCGTCCTCATCGATGATCGGCCCGCGCGAGGAATTGACGACGTATGCGCTGGGACGCATCTGCTGAAGCTCCGCTGCTCCGATCAGACCTCGCGTGCGGTCGGACAGGACAAGGTGGATGGAAACGACATCCGACTGCTGCAGCAGTGCCTCTTTGCTCTCCGCGAGCGTGACTCCGACCTCGTCCGTCCGCTCCTTCGTCAAGTTCTGACTCCAGGCGATGACGTTCATGTCAAAGGCGCTCCCCACCCGTGCCACCTGGCTGCCGAGGCGTCCGAGGCCGATGACGCCGAGCGTCTTGCCGTTCAGCCCCTCGCCGAGGGTGGTCTGCCATTGCCCGTTCTGCGTTGCGACGTGCTCCGCGGGAATACGGCGGAAGAGCGCCAGGATCAGCCCCCAGGTCAGTTCAGCCGTTGGGTAGCCGAGGCCCTCTGTGCCGCAGTATGTGACGCCGTGATCCTGTGCAGCCTGCGCATCAACTGAGGCATTGCGCATGCCGGTGGTGACTAGCAGCTTGAGGTTGGGCAGGCGCTCGAAGAGTGTGCGGGGGAACGGCGTGCGTTCGCGCATCAAGACGACGGCATCGAAGTCCTGCAAGCGTTCGGCGAGCGCGGCTTCATCCGCGATGTGGTCGTGGAACGTGACGATCTCGGCCGCGGCCTGCACAGGGCTCCAATCGGCGGACTGCAGGGCGACGCTCTGATAGTCATCCAGGATGGCAACGCGCATGGTGCCTCGCTTTCGTCGGTACTCGCAGGGTGGCGGGTGCCATTATCGCGGAGCAGGCAAGTGCCGCGCGGTGATACCGATCAGAAACGAAGAACCGCCCCGTCTGCGACCCGCGCTGTGCGGGGCAGACGAGGCGGCTAGAGCCGACTTAGTTCAGTCGGAGACGAAGGCTAGGAAGCAGCGATCTCGTCGAGCTCGTCTTCCTCCTCATCGTCGTCCTCTTCCTCTTCTTCCTCCTCGGGGTCAGGCGTTGGCGTCGGCGTGGGGTCTGGTGCGTCACCCGCGCGGACGATGAGCCCCTGGCTCGTCATGCCCTCGGAGAACTCGGCGACAAAGTCGCTGTTCACGAACGCCGGGGCACCGAAGACGTAACCGACAAAGTCACCGTCGATTGTCGCGAACGCAGAGATCAGGTTCTGGGCAGCACCGTCAGCCTGGAAGTCATCCAGGGAGCCGGTGTATGTCGTGATCGTGAGTCCGTTCGGGGTTGGTGTGGGTGCGAAGTCCGCAGCAGCGATGCGTGGCATCGCAACCAACGCCAGCGCGGCGATCAAGACCGCTACAACCGGAACGACCACCTTCTTTGTCATGGGAACTGAAGCTATCAAACTCGATCCTCCTCTCAGCAGTGGGACACCTGTCTACACCGTATCAGTGAGTCCCGTTGGTCGCGATCGGAATGTCTCGCGTTTTCGTAACGATTCGGCATCGGGTACGTAACGCCAATGAGACCGATGTGGTGAGTGTAGTGCATGAGTTTCGGCTCAGGGGCATCTGATCACGGGAGAGCGTGCAGCCGGGGCAGCAATTCGCTCGAAATCAACTGCATGCTCGCGTGTGCCGCTTCTGTCGGGAGTCCTGCCCAGTGCGTGCGGAACACGAAGTGGTCCACGCCGTGCTCCTCCCACCAGGGACGGAGCTGTTCGTAGCACTCCTCTGGTGAGCCGATCACGAAGCGGTCGTTCATGAGGTCATCGAACGGCTGCTGGAAGTCATCCCGGTCTGGCATCACCTGATCCTGGCCCCACAACGCATAGGTGGCGTACTTTTCGCCGAGGGCCGGCGCCGCCAGGCGGAGGGCCGTTTCGCGGTCAGCTGCACAGAAGATCTCGCGAAAGCATGGCAGTGTACGCGTTGGTGGCAGCCCGTGACGTTCGCGCTCCTCGCGGAACATCGTCAGCTGGCGCGCGATGGTTTCGCTGGTGGCGTGCGGGTTGATAAACCATGCATCGCCGAGGCGTGCTGCGCGGCGTACCGCGGCGTCGCTGTTTGCCGCAATCCAGATCGGCGGGTGGGGGCGCTGCACGGGGCGGATGTTCATGCGTACGCGATCGAGACGTGTGACGTCGCTTTCGTACGTCACGCTTTCTTCGGTCCAGAGGCGCTTCACGAGGTCCAGGCACTCTTCGAAGCGCGCCACCCGCTGGCCTCGCGGGACCTGGAACGCGTCGAATTCCGCGTCACGGTAGCCGAGTCCGATACCGAAGATCAGGCGGCCGCCGCTGATCACATCGAGTGACGCGACCGTCTCAGCAACGTAGACGGGGTTGTGGAGGTTGAGCAGCATCACGCCGAGACCGAGAGACATATCACCGCTCTCGGCGGCGAGGCGGGCGAGGAATGGTACGAGTTGGAGCTGCTGGCTATCGCCCTCGTTCAGGTAGTGCTGGCCACCGAAGACCGAGTCCCACCCGGCATCGCGGGCCAGTCGCACCATCTCCAGCTCGCCCTCAAGCGCAGCGACCATGTCGACATCGCGATGTTGCTGATTGACGAGGAAGAGCCCGACCTGCATCTGTTGCTCCTGCCTGGGATTCACGGGGCCGCTCGGCGCGTCGGTTGTAGCCTCGCGCCCGCAAGCAACGAGGTCAACGCGCATAGATCGAAGCGAGGCTCGATGGGGGAGCCATCGAGCCTCGCATTTGGTCGCCGCCGGTACTTCTCGCTAGGTATCCAGCCACGCCTCCGTGCGGTACATCACCGCGTTGGTCGGGCTGAATTCCCAGTCCTGAACGTAGTTCCAGCTCAACTCCCGCTGAACCAGCGTGAAGTTGTAGGAGAGATGCGCATAGCGTTCCAGCAGCAGCCGCTGAATATCTTTCACCAGTTCGATATTCGCCTCGCGGTCCACGGTCCGCTCCGCTTCCTCGATCATGCCGTCGATCTGCGGATCGCGGATGTTCGTGGCGTTGTGGTGTGAGAGCGTGTTGGAGTGGTGGAGCCGCATGGCGCGCCCCGGCGCATCGTACGCGGGGTGGCTGACCCCCCCGCTGAAGTCGTAGTCGCCAGTGTTCGCCATGTTCGGCAGCCACTCGGATGCCGGGCGGACATCGATGTTGGTGGCGATGCCGATCTGGCGGAGCTGCTCGGAGAACACCTCGACAGCCGTGTTGTTCACCGGGCTGGTCAGAGTGGTGTTCACGTACGTCTGGTCGAAGTCCCAGCCGGCTGCATCTAGCAGTTGGCGTGCCTCGTCGCGGTCGTGCCGCAGATACTCTGCAGACTCGGATTCATCTAACACGTAGGGCTCAAGGCCCTGTGCGACCTTGCCGGTGGCCTTCACGGCCCAGCCGTTCGCGACCAGGTTGATCATCTCGTCGGCGTCATAGTTGCGATAGAACGCTTCGCGGACGCGCTCGTCGTTGAAGACTTCCCGTTCAGACGACATGTTCCACGTGAACAGGTTCAGCGCGACGAATTCTGTCGTGTTGATGCGATCGCCCAGATCCGAGATGAGCCGGTCTGCCTGGTCGGCGGTCGGGATCCAGACGTGGGTCTGTTCCCCGCGGAAGGCAGCTTCGAGTGCGGCCGAGTCCGTCAGTGGTAGCCGGATGCGGCGGTCAATGTACGGCTTGCCTTCATCCGCTTCGCGCCAGGTTGGGCTGCGGACGTATTCGTAGCGCACGCCGAACTGGTACGAGTCCAGCATGTACGGACCAGATCCGATCGGTTCGGTGGTATCCAGGTCGCCGAGGATGAGCTCACTGGGGATGATGCAGTTGTTGTGCGGCCAACCGAGGTGCGTGCCGGTGAAGAGGTACCCGTTCGGCTGCTTCAGATTGAAGATGATCGTACGGTCATCCGGCGTATCCATGGTGTCCAGGAACTCGGACTGGAACGACTTGTCGACCGTGCGCTCCTCGTCGCGAGCGTATTCGTGGAGCAGCGCGATGTCCTCCGTGCGGACCCCGCGGCCGTTCACGGGTGGCCGGTCCTGGTAGACCAGGCCCTCCTTGAGGGTCATCACCACAGTCAGCTCATCTGGGACCTCGATGCTCTCTGCGGCATAGAGTTCGTACCCCGGCGCCTCGAGCGACGAACGTATCGGGCGGTCGTACACGTGCCACGCGGTGAGGCCGTTCGCGTCGCCGGTGTTGACCACTGGATTGAAGTTGTCCTGCGGGATGCCGTTGGGCATCCCGAGCGTCCCGCCCTGGCGTGGTCCCTCGGGAGTCGGTGTGTCTGTCGCGCTGGGGGTAGCAGTACCCGTGGCTCCACTCGGCGGCTGAGTGGGAGTGGGGCTTGCCGGGTCGTCATCGTCACCGCAGCCAACCAGGGCGAGGCCGGCGAGGCCGGCACCTCCAATCGCGCCTGCGCGGATCAGCCCCCTCCGTGAGGTGCGGCGGCTGAGGCCAGTGGTCCAGTAGTTACTCTCAGGCATAACGTTCCCTTTCTACGGGGGTTATAACGAAGCGAATGGTATCAGGACGGAAGAGCTAGAGCGCGAGATATAGACAATGAGATTTGTGAGGTTTCGCTCTGCCTGATGGAAGTCGGGTAGATTACCCTGTGCCCGCGAATACGGGTGTGGTGGGCTGCCGGTGTTCTACAGGGGCGTGAAGAGACGAAGGTCAGAAGCGGTGGGAGGCTGATGTGATCAACGAGGTGCCGGTCGAGACGACTGCCGATGCGTATCTGGAGATGCTCACGGCACGGGGGATTGAGTACTTCTTCGGGAACGGAGGAACAGACTTCGGGCCCATCGTCGATGCCTACGCGCGGCGCATTGCCCTTGAGCAGCCGGCACCCAGACCAGTCACTGTGCCGCACGAGATCACCGGAATGGCGATGGCCTACGGGTACACGATGGTGACCGGTCGGCCGCAGGTGGTGATGGTGCACACGATTGCGGGCACCGCGAACGCAGTCGGTGGCCTGATCAGCGCCAACCGTGCCCGCATCCCGATGTTCTTCAGCGCCGGCCGGACCCCGATCACGGAGGGGCCGGAGATCCGAGGCGCCCGCAACGGTGGGATCCACTGGGGGCAGGAGTCTTACGACCAGGGAGGCATGGTCCGGGAGTGGGTGAAGTGGGACTACGAGCTGCGCTCCGACATGGACGTGGAGGCCGTGGTCGACCGCGCGCTGGCCATTAGCATGACCGAGCCCCAGGGACCCGTGTACCTGACGCTCCCACGTGAGGTGATGGCCGAGGAGCGCGAGACGTTCACCTACTCGGATCGCCCGCGCATGGTACCGGGCGCAACCATGCCCGCCCCTGATGCCATCGAATCCGCGGCGCGCGCACTGGCCGCCGCAAAGAACCCGATCATCATCACGCAGGCGCTCGGCCGTGACCCCGGGGCCGTGGCGGAGCTCGTGCGTCTGGCTGAGGCGCTGAACGCTCCGGTCTTCGGCAACGGCACGTTTATGAATTTCCCGACGAATCACCCGCTCTATCAACCCGGCGGCGCCGGCCCGCACCTCGAGGGTGCGGATGTGATTGTCGTTGCGGAGAGCGATGTGCCGTGGATGCCCTCCTCCGGTATGAATGCGCCGGAGGGCGCGACTGTGATCGCAATCGACAACGATCCGCTCTATGAGAACTACCCGATGCGTAGCTTCCGCGCGGACATCACGCTGCCCGGTAAGCCCCGCCTCACCCTGGCGGGGATCGCAGACGCCGTGGCTGGCCTGCCACGTGACGAGGCTGTGATTGGCGAGCGCGGACGCCGCTGGGCAGAGGCCCACGAGACCGCGCGCTCGCACGCACACGAGCGTGCCGAGGCGGGGCGGGACAAGACGCCGCTGGACAAGGCCTGGGTTTCCCGCTGCTTCGCGCCGTTCGTGGACGAGAACATGGTCATCGTCAGCGAGCTGGGTCTCGATAATACGCAGTTCGATTCGACTGCGCCGGGCACATACTTCGCCGCATCCGCGGCCGGTGTCCTGGGATGGGGGCTCGGTGCATCCCTCGGGGCGAAGCTGGCGGCCCGCGACAAGACCGTCGTGTGCTGTCTCGGCGACGGCTCCTACATGTTTGGCGTGCCGTCCGCGACGCACTGGATTTCGCGCGACATGGACCTTCCGGTGCTCTACGTGGTCTGGAATAACTCAAGATGGAACGCGGTGATGAACTCCACGAAGGCCGTCTACCCGGACGGGTGGGCGGTCCGCGAGAACCAGTGGGTGTTCAGCGACCTGAACCCCAGCCTCGACTTCGAGCTCATCTGCCAATCCGCTGGTGGGTATGCTGAGCGTGTTGAGGATCCCGAGGAGGTCGGTGCGGCGTTCGAACGCGCGCTGCATGCAGTCCAGGTCGAGGGACGACAGGCGCTCCTCAACATCATCGCCGGATAGCAGGCGAACCTAAGGGGAGCGCTGCGGAACAGCAGCAGACCAGAAGCGATCAGAGGGGGTACGAATGCCAGGTGAACTCGAAGGACAGGTAGCCGTCGTGAGCGGCGGTGGTCGCGGATTTGGGCGTGCGATCGCTGAGGAGTTCGCGCGCCAGGGTGCGGCTGTGGCTGTGACCTCGCGCACGAAGGCTCAGCTTGATGAGGTCGTTGCCGCGATCGAGGCCGCCGGTGGGCGCGCCATGGCGATTGCGGGAGACGTCACCAGCCGCGAGGATGTCGCACGCGCCAAGAAGGAGACGGAGGCCGCGTTCGGTCCGGTCACCACGGTCATCAGCAACGCCGGCGTGCCGTGGCCCTTCGGCCCCATCGCCGAGGTCGACCCTGACCAGTGGTGGGAGGCTCAGGCAATCCATGTCCGTGGTGCGATGCTACACATGAACACGTTTGTCCCCGGGATGATTAAGAACGGTGGCGGCCGGATCGTGGTGGTCTCGAGCAATGCCAGCCAGCGCGTGGGTCCGTTTGTCTCCGCCTATGCCGTTGCCAAGCATACGCAGAACCGTCTGGTTGAGCACCTGGCCGCCGAGGCTGGCGAGCACAACGTCTTCACCTGGGCGATTCAGCCCGGATTTGTGGTCACCGAGCTCGCGGACATGACCCGCAATGACCCTGCCGCACAGAAGTACCTGAGCGGCTTCGTTGATCGCATCGAGGAGGCACGCGCTAACGAGGACCCGAGTGTTGGCCTCCAGCGCTGCGCTGACCTCTGCCGGGAGCTCGCCTCCGGTCGCTGTGATGCACTGTCCGGGCGCTTCCTGACACCGGAGGATGACCTAGCGGCCCTCGTGAAAGCGGCTGCAGGCGCGTAGATCGCCTAGTGAGGCACCGGTAGCATCACGTCAGCGAGGTCGGCGGCGCCGCCTCGAATGAGGACGCTGGGGTGGTGACCGTGCGCCTGCAAGAGGCTGGCGGCGGTCATCGCCCGTACTCCACCAGCACAGACCACCAGCGGCTGATCGTGGTGGCCATCCTGGATCCACTCGTGAATCCGGTCGATGGGCCGCGGAAGCGAGCCAGGAAGCACAAGCTCATTCCGATCGCTGTCGAATCGGACGTCATAGACCGGGGCGCCACTCGCATAGAGGTCGCGCGCCTCCGCCCGTCCCACAGTATTCGATGACTCCACAGCCCGGTTTGCGATCCAGATGTCGGCGGGCAGAAAGCCGCGGACGTCTTCGTACCCGATGCGGAAGAGGTCGACCGTCATGCGCTGGGCCTGTGGCTCGTCTGCGGTCACTAGCAACATGGCGCTGTTGAAGTCGATGAGCCACGACACATACGCGAGCGCGGCTCCGCCCTCCTCGATGGAGAGTGACCCGGGCACGTGTGCGGCAGCGAACGCGTAGCGGTTGCGGAAGTCGACTACGGGCGTCCCCGCGTCACGTTCACGCTCGAAGGTTTCGAGGCTTAAGAGCGCAGCCATTGGCGGTGCGCCGTAGACCGCCGCGCCGCGCCGGTTGATGGGCGCCATGTGCTGGTAGTAGGCGGGGATTGGTCCCGGATTCGCCAGGTGAAGCGAGCGGAACGCCTCGAAGTCCGTGCTGGTGAGCACGAAGTTGCGCAGTCGTTCCACGGCCAGAGGCGCGCGCCGGTCGTCGTTGTCCTGCTGAGTGGAACAGAAGGAGCCCGCGCCATGGGTGGGTAACAATTCCGCGCTGTCCGTGAGCGCTGCAACGATCTGGTGCACGCTCTCCCACTGGAGGCGGGTCAGGGTCTCGGTCTCATCAGGGCCGAGGAGGTCCGTCCGCCCCGCGCCGCCCATGATGATGGACCCGCCGGTGAATGCGCCCACGGTCTCGCCAGCTTCGTCGGTCGCAATGTAAGCAGTGTGATGGTGCGTGTGCCCCGGCGCATGCATGGCACGCAGCTTCGCGGCACCGATCGTGACCTCGTCGCCGGTCGTGACGGGGTGGTGGGGGAATTCGAGGTCAGCATCGCGCGGCGCGATGATCGTGGCGCCAAGCGCTGCAAGTTCTGGGCCGCCTGAGATGTAGTCGTTGTGTACGTGCGTCTCGAACACGTGGGTGATCGTCGCCCCGCGCTGCTCAGCTGCCGCGAGGTAGGGCCGTACATCGCGCTGCGGGTCCACCACCGCTGCCTGCGCGCCGCTGACGACCAGATAAGACGCGTCCCCGAGTGCCGTCGCGACGAATTGCTCGATCTCCATCACAGGTCTCCATCCGCAGGTATGAGTCCGCCCTGGCTGCGTTGCAGTCCCCCGCATCCCCGGAGTCAGACGGTGCGATAGATCGAGAATGCCACAGAATCCCAGCGGATGCGCGACTGGCCGTGGTGGTCTTCGCATCGTTCAGAGCCGTGCGTCGGCGGGTGGGGTAGGCTGACTGCCACTGGTCGCACGTGCCGGGATGGAGACGGGGTAAGACATGCTGAATCGGTTGCGACGGCTAGACATCGAGGCAGTGGCGGCGCTGATCGCTGCGATTTCGGCGTTGGTCCTCCACCTCCTGCATATCGTGGAGCCGGACGTGCTTCTCGTAGTGATCATGGTGATGCTCGCACTGATGCTGATTCGCGACTTCCGCCGCGAAGAGCGGGACGAAGAGGCGGCGGCATCGAGTCGTCGGGTCGAAGTGATGGTCGCCGGATTGGTGCAGGCAGCGACTCCCCCCGAGTCCACGCTTGTCGGGCCGCAGCTGATCCGCGAGGAGAGCAGTCGGTTCTCGCGCGATGCGCAGGGCGACATGGTGTGGTTCAACGTCTGCCTCGCGATGTTCGAGACGCAGCAGCTCTTCGATATCTTGCTGAGGCCCGCACTCGAGAATCCACGTGCGCGCACCGTGCAGTTCGTCCTCGACCCCGGTGAGCGGGAGCGCTGGGAGCAGTTCATCCTGCCGCGTGCCACGGCCATCGGGGCGGCATCGAAGCTAGCGGAGCCCGTGTGGATTCCGCTCGCGGAGCCGGTCTCCTGCATCATGGCTGAGACGGCCGATACCGGGCGGGTGGAGGTGCTGCTGAGCTTCTGGGGTGAGCCGTTCATGGCGCGCGGTCGGGACCGCGATGTTCCCCGCTACGTCTTCCGGGTCCACGCTCACTCAGAACTGATCCCTCACCTAGCGGAGCTGGTGCGGTCGTATCGACTCCGGATGCGCGCGGCTGACGCGCCGCCTCCTTCAAGCGGAGGCATTGACGCCTGATGGAGGCTTGGAAGGGGTCCCGCGCGAATCGGTGAGGAGAACGCACGCCAGCCGAGCAGCGGATGCCCGATTCATGGGCGGTCAGGCTGCCGTCTGTGGTGCGTGGTAGCAGGGGGGGGATTTGAACCCCCGACCAACGGCTTATGAGTCCGCTGCTCTACCACTGAGCTACCCTGCCGTAGCGCATCGAGCCGGTCCGCGCGATTCTGGATCGTACCAATCATGAACGCGGCGCTCGGGCCGTATGATCGTAGCAGGCGGCATCCGCTCGGGCGAGACGCTGTCAATCCAGGAGAAGCACGTGAGTATCCATCGCTTCGCGGTCACGCAGCGGCTGCCCGTGGGGCTCGATGAGGCATGGCAGTTCTTCGTCGATCCTCGCAACCTGTCGGTGATTACGCCTCCGGACATGGGGTTCGAGGTCACTGGTGAGGCCCCCGATGAGATGTACGCGGGGATGATCGTGACGTATCGCGTGCGACCGCTGTTTGGCGTTCCCGTCACGTGGGCCACTGAGATTACACATCTCGATGAAGGCCGCATGTTCGTGGACCAGCAGCGCCTGGGTCCCTATCGGTTCTGGCATCATCAGCACCACTTCCGGGAGATCGAGGGTGGCATCGAGATGCGTGACATCGTGCACTACGACGTGGGGTTCGGGCCGCTGGGCGACATCGTGAACCTGGTCACCATCCGCTCCCGCCTGCGTCAGATCTTTGAGTTCCGTCGCGGTGTGCTGCAGCAGCGCTTCGGGGTCCTCGAGGGCTACCAGATGGCGGGCTTGTAGCGGCCCCCCGTGGTGACGGTGTTGCGCGTCTCGAGCAGAGGTCTCGGTGTGACAAGGGGAGTATCCTCTACTTATGAACGACAGTACCCACCCGCTGGCCGAGCCGAACGTTGAGCTGACCGAGTCGGCGTACAGCAAGCTCACCGAAGTGATCGACAACCACCCAAACCCGGTGGCTGGCCTTCGCTTGGAGATTGCCGGGCGGCAGGATGGCCAGTTCCACCACTTGCTCAGCCTGGTCGAGGAGGGCGCGCAAATCGAGGAAGACCTTGAGGTTGAGGCGGACGATCTCACGCTCTTCCTTGCCCCGCGCGACGCTCGTTACCTGGACGGTCTCACGATCGACTTCGTGGAACCGATCCCGGGCGAAGGTGCGCTGGAGTTCAGTAATCCGAACCCGATCTGGTCAGACCCACGCGAGTGGGACATCCAGCGTCTCTTCGATGACCACATCAATCCGCAGATCGCGGCGCATGGTGGGGTGATCAGCCTGCTGGGTGTGCAGGAGCGCACGGCCTACGTGGAGTTCGGTGGCGGGTGTGTCGGCTGTGGCATGCTCAACGTCACCCTCAAGCAAGGTGTCGAGGTCGCTGTGAAGGATGCCGTGCGGGACATCGATGAGATCGTGGACATCACGGACCACCAGTCCGGCACGAATCCGTACTACAAGCCTTCGAAGAAGTAGCGGCGCCCGCTCAGCTGCGCTGAACGGCGAGCTGGCGCGCAAGCCAGACGCCCGCGCCGATCCGAATGACCCCGGTGGCTCGCATCAGCATGGGACGCTGAGCCGCCCAGTTCGCCGGGCGCCGTGCCGGGCCTACCG
>JBJHDC010000088.1:0-12134 GCA_050486345.1 Dehalococcoidia bacterium
AGGCTGAGCTGCAGGCACGACGTGAGCTCGGGTGGGAGCTGACGCTCAACCTGCGCGGCGTGCGCGGTCTCGCACCGATGCCCCACGGCCGCTGGATCCGCCACGGCTACTCGCGTTATGTCGTCCGACTGCGCTCCCTACTCTGGAAGCGCTCGCTCGATGACACCCTCGCGGCCCTCCGTGCGGCTGGCGTGCCCTGTGAGCGCGCATGCGGGCCCTCGCTGCACCTCGACGAGGCGGTACGGGCCACTGCTGACGCTGATTCCCGATTCGACGATGATCACTTCGCGGCCGCCACCGCGATCCCGGGCGAGCTGATTGCGATCCCGCTGCACCAAGACCTGACCTCGCGCGATATGGCGGACCTGGCGCTGGTCCTGCGCCACCTGGAAGAGCGGAGCACCTGATGGCAACCTCCCCGGCCACCGAGCCGACTACCGGCGACACCGGAGATACCGAGGTCACCCCGCTCATCGTGAGCGTGGACTTCACCGGCGACTTGCTGCGCATCGCCCTTGCCGACCTCGATGGCGTCATCCGCCACCGCGAGGAGCACCCGCTGCCGCCGCTGCCAGATGAGGCCGCGTGGGCGTGGGAGATCGGCGGGCGCATCTCGACCGCCTTCGCGCACGAGGAAGAGCCCTGCTTCGCTCTCGCCATTGGCGTGGCCTGCCCTGGCCCGGTCGATCCCATCGACGGTCGCATCCTGGAAAGCACCGGACAGGAGGAGTGGACCGGGCTTGCGATCGTGGAGGCGCTCCGCCGCCACATCGATGCCCCCATCGTCGCGCTCGATCGCACGCGGGCGGCCCTGCGCGGCGAGGCGATGGCTGGCGCCGCCGAGGGCCAGCACCACGTCCTCTATGTCGCCCTGGGCGACCACCCGCGCGCCGCGATGATGGTGAGCGGTCGTATCGTCGATGGCGGCGCGCACCGCGCGGGCGACCTGCCCATGCTCGCGGCCCTCGAGGCTGCCACTCCGCTGGATAGCCAGCAGCTGGAGCTGGTCACGGAGGTCCTCACGGACGCCGCCGCGTTGATGGACCCGGCGGTGGTCGTGCTGCACGGCCCCGACCACCACGTCGATCCCGTGGGGCCGGTGCTACAGGCGGTCCTCGACGAAATCGTGCCCGGCGCGCGTGTGCTGCGTGCTGCGCTGGGTGACGATGCCGCGCTGATCGGTGCGCTGCAGGCGGCATCGATCGTGGCGTACGAGGGCGAGCGCGAGGCGCCGGGGGCCAGTCAGAGGGAGAGCGGAGCATGACCAGCCCGGAGAGCCGTCGCAACCGTGCACAGCCGGTGCACATTCAGCTCCGCCGCCCGGAGGCGGGAACGCTGCTGGGGTCGCTCGCGTGGGTGCTCGGCGCGCTGCAGATCATGCGCGACCGCGGCCGCGCCGATGGCTCCAATGAGTTCGATGAAGTCTACGACCAGCTCGCCCCGCGCCTCGAACGCATCATCGAGCAGGTGAGCGAGGCGCGGGAGGCCTCCATGACCCGTCCCGAGTTCGAAGAGGGCATCGAGCAGGCCTACACCGAGGTGCGCGAGGCCTTCGAGGCGTGGATTGAGCTCACCGCTGTCGACACCCTCAGCGCTGCCGTGGCGCAGCGCCTGGAAGCGGATCTCCCGGACGAGGACGCGCCCTAGTAGCCCGATAATACCCCGCTAGTAGCCCTTGTACCGGGTCGCCAGCGGCAGGCGACGGTCGCGCCCGAAGGCGCGCGGGGTGATCTTCACGCCCGGCGGGGCCTGCCGGCGCTTGTACTCGTTGCGGTTCACCATGTCGATGACCCGCCGCACAGTCGCTTCCTCGAAGCCGCGCGCGACAATCGCTTCCAGCGAGAGGTCGTCTTCCACGTACGCCTCGATGATGGGGTCGAGAATGTCGTACTCGGGGAGGGAGTCGGTATCGAGTTGATCCGGGCGGAGCTCCGCTGAGGGTGGCTTAGTGATGGAGTTATCCGGAATCACCTCGCCCAGCGTGTTCCGGTACCGCGCGAGGTCCCAGACCATCGTCTTGGGCACATCCTTGATCACGGCGAAGCCACCGGCCATGTCGCCGTAGAGGGTCGCGTAGCCGCAGGCGTACTCGGACTTGTTGCCGGTCGTGAGCACCAGCGATCCCGGCTGGTGGTTGGACAGCGCCATCACCAGCATGCCACGCAGCCGCGACTGCACGTTCTCGCCCGCCACCCCCAGGTCACCCTCGATACCCGCCGCCAGCACATCCAGCGCCGCCTCATGCAGCGGTTCGATCGGCAGCGAGAGCATCGAGACACCCAGCCGTTGCGCGAGGTCCATCGCGTCCGCGATCGAACCCTCCGAGGAGTAGCGCGAGGGCATCGAGACACCCGTGACATGCTCCGGGCCTAGCGCATCCACCGCGATGGCCGCCACCAGCGCTGAGTCGATGCCGCCCGAGAGCGCCACGAAGGTATGTGTGAAGCCGACCTTCTGCACGTAGTCACGGGTCGCGACCACGAGCGCCTGGTAGACCTCGGCGAGGGGGTGGGCCGTGCTGACATCGCGCGGCTCCAGGGCCGGGCGGCCGTCGGCCGGCACCTCGCCGGTCACGAAGACCTGCCGCACGCGGAGTTCTGGCTCCGCCGCGCGCATGCGGCGCAGGCGCGAGTCGTGCAGCTGACGTTGCACCACCTCTTCCACTGGCAGGTCCACCAGCAGCAGGTCCTCTTCGAACGATGCGCCACGAGCGATCATCTCGCCTGCCGCGTCGAAGACCAGCGAATCACCATCAAAGACGAGCTCGTCCTGCCCGCCTACCTGGTTCACGTACGCGAGCGCGATGGTGTTGTCGGCGGCCCGCGTCGCCAGCATCCGCTCGCGGAAGGCCGTCTTCCCGGCGTGGAACGGCGAGGCGTTGATGTTCACCACCAGCTGCGCGCCAGCGATCGCCTGATCCTCGATCGGCCCGCCCGCGTACCACGCATCCTCGCAGATGGTTACCCCCACCGGGACGCCGGAGATGGTAAACACCGTGGACTCGTTTCCCGGGTGGAAGTAGCGCTCCTCATCGAAGACGCCGTAGTTCGGCAGGCGGTGCTTGCGGTACGTGCCCAGCAACCGTCCGTCGTGGATGACGGCTGCTGCGTTGTAGAGGTGGTGGTCGAACTCGATACACCCGACGATCAGCGGCGGCAGCCCACGTGACGCCTCCACGATGCGATCGAGGCTCGCCGCGGCATCGCGAATGAACGCGGCACGCAGCAGCTGATCCTCCGGCGGGTAGCCAGTTACGGCCAGTTCCGGGAAGGCGACGAGGTCCGCCCCCAGCTCGCCCGCTCGCCGTGCTGCGTCCAGGATCCGCTCGCGGTTGCCCTCCAGGTCGCCCACGGTGGTGTTCAACTGAGCCAGCGCGATGCGCAGCGTCTGCATGTCGGTCCCCTGCCTCGGTCTGGCTCCTACGTCGTGGCGACGCTGGCTGGTATGCGTACTTGATACACAAAGTAGTTGGGCAGCAATCGTATGGAGCGGCCTCACCCTGCGTCAATCGCCCCGGCGCCGCTCGATACGCCGCACCTCGGGACGTTCGCCGGGTGCGCCTCAGGAGATCGCGCGAGACACTGGAGGGGATGGACGGCCACCGGCCTCTGCGCCGGGCCCGCCACCGAGGGGAGCCCTAGATGATGAGCATCGCCAGCCACCCGATCCTCGGTGACGGCACGCTCCCCGCGCACGACTTCATCCCACCGGGTACCGAGTGGTGGTCCGTCTGGTACTACACACCCGAGATCGTGATTCCGCTGGGGCTCGCGACGTTCCTCTACCTCCGAGGACTACGAAACTGGCAGCACCGCTCCCGCGAGCATCCCTGGTGGAAGACGGCGTTCTACCTCACCGGCATGGCGATCCTCGCCCTCTCGCTCCTCTCGCCGCTCAGTGCGCTCAGCCTCCACCATCTGACGTTCCACATGATCCAGCACGAGCTGATCATGATGGTCGCCATCCCTCTCATCCTCCTGGGCGCGCCCACCACGCCGACGCTCCGTGGTATGCCGCCGTGGATGCGCAAAGGCATCGTGCGTCCCATTGCGAAACAGCCGGTGGCCCGCTTCACCTACCGCTTCTTCACCGCCCCGGTGGTCGCGCTGGTGATTCTGACGGTGGTGATGTGGCTGTGGCACCTGGCGCCCGGCTGGTATGACGCGGTCCTCGAGAACGACCGGGTCCACGATCTCCAGCATCTCTCGATGGCCGGCGCCGCGGTGCTCTTCTGGTGGAATGTGATCGACCCGAAGCCGCTGCGCTCCCGGATCCCTCACCTGGCGCGGATTGTCTACATCGCGGCCAGTGGCGGGCCGAAGATGTTCCTGGCCGCCATCATCGTCTTCGCGGAAAACCCGCTCTACGCGCACTACATCGGCACGCGGGAGTTCCTCCCACTCACCGCGATGGAGGACCAGCAGCTGGGCGGGCTGATCATGTGGATCCCCGGGATCGCGATCATGGTCCTCGCCTCCGGCATCGTCTTCGCCGTGTGGGCGCGGCGCGACGCGATCGCCGAGGAGCAACGCCAGGCTGAGGCGGACGCCGAAGCTGCGGCACAGCGAGAGGCGAATCAGGCCGCGAGCTGACGAGGTTCCCGTGATGCCGGTCGCAACTGGACCCTAGCCACACATCACACACGAAGAAGGCCCGCTAAACAGCGGGCCTTCTTCCAATCTGCGTCGGTGCGTTCGCAGCGCTACGGGATGTTCATCGAGTCGTTGTGCCCCGCCCAGAAGAGCGCGAGCAGTGCGAGCAGGATCGCGCTGGCCAGCACGAAGCTGGACGTGAACAGCTTTGTGAGCAGCGGGCTGTCCCAGCGCAGGTGCATGAACCAGATCACCACCACCATGAACTTCGCCGCGGTGAGGATGATCAGCGCGGGAATCAGGATGGCGTTGTTAATCGCCATCTCCACCATCACGAACTCAACGGCGGTGACGACCGTCAGGAAGATGCCCATGTAGACGTACTGACGGACCGTGGTCGGCGGCACGTGCCGCTCGACGGCGTGTCCACCGTGCGCCTCGGCGTGAGGTTGCTCGTGCGTCATCGAACCGCTCCGCTCTAGCCGATTGCCCCGGCGGCCGGGATGAGGAAGACCACCGTGAAAATCACGATCCACGCGAGGTCTACGAAGTGCCAGTATAGACCGCCCAGGTCGATGTGCAGTTCACCGTCGTCACCCATCCCCCGGCGCCGCATCGAACCGATGAGCATGGATCCGAGGTAGATGAGACCAACGATCACGTGCGCCTTGTGGAATCCAGTCAGCATGTAGAACGTGGCGCCGAACTGGTTCGTGCTGGGCTTGAAGTCGTAGTGCGTGATCAGGTGAATCCAGTCGTACACCTGGATGGCGAGGAAGCCGACGCCCATCGCCATGGTGGTGACCAGCATCCAGCGCATGAACTTGATCTGCCGGTGCTGAACGGCGTACACCGCCAGCACCATGGAGAGGCTGCTCATCAGCAGCACGAAGGTGCTGACCGTGGTCAGCGGGATGTCGAAGATCTCTTCGGGCGTGGGCCCGGTGATGATGCGGTCCTGGAATACGAGGTACGACGCGATCAGCGCCCCGAAGAAGAGGCATTCCGATGCCAGGAAGGCCCACATCAGGAGCTTACGGTTGTCGATCCCCGTAGAGGTGTGGTGGTGCGTTTCGTGTGTCCCTGCGGCCATCGTTTCTCCTGCCGGCGCTGACCCCGATGCGTTCGGACGTCGGTTCCTAGTCGGTCGGCTCCAACACCCATCCCCACACGCTGTAGACGATCACGGCAGCGCCGAGGAACGCCAGTGCCAGGTGCGAGAGAGCGCCCACACCAATCAGCAACACTCCCAGCGAACCGATGAGCGGGTAGTAGCTCGGCGGCGGCAGGTGAATGTGCAGGTGTTCCGGCTTCTCCGGCTTCTCGATGTTGTTGTCACGGTCGTACCAGAGCGGATCGCGATCCCGGACATCCGGGATGACATCGAAGTCATGCTCCGGCGGCGGCGAGCTTGTGGCCCACTCCAGCCCCGGGGCGTCCCACGGGTTGTCCCCGGCGGTCTTGGGCTTCCGTGCCGTCTTGAGCACGTTCACCACGAAGAGCAACACACCGAAGGCCATGATGTAAGAACCGACCGTGGCCACGAAGTTCCACGTGTCCCAACCGAGGTCGGAATCGTACGTGTAGATACGGCGAGGCATGCCGGCCACACCCAGGAAGTGCATGGGGAAGAACGTCACGTTCATACCGATGAACATGAACCAGAACGAAATCTTGCCCAGCGTCTCGTCCAGGAAGCGTCCGGTCATCTTCGGCCACCAGTAGTAGAGGCCGGAGAAGACGCCCATGATCGCGCCGCCGAAGAGCACGTAGTGGATGTGCGCCACCACGAAGTATGTGTCCTGGTGGTGCGCATCAATGGGCGGCGAGGCGTGCATCACGCCCGAGATCCCGCCGATGGTGAAGAGCGCGATGAAGGCGACGGCGAAGTAGGTCGCCGTCGTAAAGCGGATATTGCCGCCGTACATCGTGCCCAGCCAGTTGAAGATCTTGATACCCGTCGGGATACCGATGGCCATCGTACTGGCGGAGAACACCACCAGCGGCACCGCCCCCATGCCGGTCGTAAACATGTGGTGCGACCACACCGCGAACCCGAGTACACCGATGGCTGCCCCGGCGAACACGATCGCCGCGTAGCCGAACAGCGGTTTGCGGGACATCACGGGGAGCACCTCGGACACGATGCCCATCGCCGGCAGGATCAGCACGTACACCTCGGGGTGACCGAAGATCCAGAAGATGTGCTGCCAGAGAAGCGGGTCACCGCCCTGGTCCGGGATGAAGAAGTGCGTTCCGAAGTTACGGTCGAAGAAGAGTTGCACCAATCCCACCGTGAGCACCGGCAGGGAGAGCATCAGCAGGAACTGGACGACCAGCGTCATCCACATGAACACCGGCAGACGCATCATGGTCATACCCGGTGCGCGCATGTTGATGATCGTGACCACAAAGTTCAGCGATGCAATCAGTGACGACACACCCAGGATCAGCAGACCCACCACGTAGTAGTCCATCCCGGAGTGGGCGGAGTACTGCACCGTGCTCAGCGGCGCGTAGGCGAACCAGCCGCTATCCGGCGCCGCCTCCGAGAAGACCCAGCTGCTGGTGAGCAGCAGCGCGCCGCTGAGGAAGATCCAGAAGGACAACGCGTTCAGGCGGGGGAACGCAACATCCCGCGCACCGATCTGTAGCGGGATGAAGTAGTTAAAGAACGCCGCTCCCATGGGCATGATCGCCAGGAAGATCATCGTCAGTGCGTGCATGGAGAAGAGCTGGCTGAAGGTGTCGGAATCCACCACGGTGCCGTTCGGCACCGCCAGCTGCGTGCGGATGAGGAGCGCTTCGAATCCACCGAGGAGGAAGAAGAGGAATCCGGAGACGCCGTACATCGCGCCGATCCGCTTGTGGTCGACGGTCGTCAACCACGACCAGATCACGCTCTGGTCTCGCACCTCGGATGGGGTGTTGACTGCGGTAGCCACTTAGCGTCCTCCGCCCATGTAACGTCGCGAGCTGCGCTGAGCGCCAGGGTGATCCGTCATTCCGGCTGCTCCAGGAGGTAGGCCACAACGGCTGCGAGCTGTTCCTCGTTGAGGGGCAGGCGGGGCATGAGGTTGCCCGGTTTCACCCGCTGCGGGTCCGCAATCCAGCGCGTGAGGTTCTCCGGCGTGTTGTCCAGAATCCCTGCGCCCAGCGTGGTCCGCTCATGGAAGTTCGTCAGGTCCGGGCCAATCCGACCGATCGCCGCGTCGTTGCCCTCGATGGCGTGACAGCCGATGCATCCGGAGGCAGTGAACTGCTGTTCCCCGGCCTGCGCCAGATCACTGATCGGCGCCGGTTCCCCATCCTGCATGCGCGTGACCCAGGCCTGGAAATCGTCCTCGGTCTGCACGAACACACGGAAGCGCATGTTGGCGTGCGCGGTGCCACAGAACTCGTAGCACTGGGCGAGGTAGGGCTCGTCACTCGCCTCACGAGGGGTGAACCAGGTGTGGTTGTCATGCCCGGGGACCATGTCCACCTTGCCGGCCAGCCGCGGCACGTAGAAGGAGTGGATCACGTCGCTGGAACGCAGGGTGATGTTGACCGGTCGGTCCACGGGCAGGTGCAGCTCATTCGCCGTGGTGATACCCAGCTCCGGGTATTCGAACTCGAACCACCACTGGTGGCCTACTGCGATCACTTCCATCGCACCGTCCGGCGCGTCGCCGTGGGTGTCGATGATGGCCTGGAACGTTGGCACGGCGATTACGGCGACGATGGCGACGGGGATCAGTGTCCAGAGCACTTCCAGGCGTGCGTTCCCGTGGAACTGCATCGCCTGGACGCCTTCGCGCTCGCGGAAGATGAGGGCGAAGGCCAGGGTGAGCGCCATGATGAAGACGAACACACCCGCAGCCAGCCAGAAGACGAGTTTGTACACCGCATGCTGCGTGTCGCCCACATCGGACATTGGAGAGAGCTGCGACATGGGGGTGTCTGCAGCGTCAACGAAGAGCACGTACAACACCCACGTGATCAGCGCGACCACGACGAGGGTGAAGACAATCGCGATGATCCGTCCGGGACCAGACCTACCCAATTGCTGCCTCCCCCTGTGCAACGTCTGCTGACGTCGGGAATCGTAACCGGGCACGCGCCCCCGCGCACGTGAAGCGCGGCACTAGTGAAGTAGCATTGCCCCCATACAGGGTCAAGGGACGAACGGCCGCGCGGCGCGTCCCGGGCATGCTCGCACGGATTGCGACTAGGCGCTGCCCCTCCCGTTTGGTGCCGGTTTCAAGCCGCGTATCGACCTGCGGCATCGTGCCCCCGTGGTCTCCGAGATCGACCGCAGAACGGCGCATCGTTGAACTCATGACCATGCGCCGCGTAGCCTCAGATCATGGTGGCAACGCGGCGCATCCAGGTCCTCATCGGCATTTTCGGCGTGCTCCTCGCCGCGCTGCTGGTGGTGATCGGCATCGCGCTGGCGCAGGGCATCGGGGGCACCGTCGAGGGGCGGACCGCCGTCGAGCTGGATGAGGCGCCGCTCTTCACGCTGGAGCAGTTCAACGGCGAGCCCTTTGTCCTCGAAGAGCACGCCGACCAGCCGATCTTCATCTACTTCTGGGCCTCCTGGTGTATCCCCTGCGAGGTCGAGGCGCCCCTCATCGAATCGCTGTGGCCGGAGTATCGCGAGCGGGACTGGGTCTTCCTGGGGGTGAACATCTGGGACGCAGAGAGCGACGCGCGGCGCTTCCTGGACCGCTTCGAGCTCACCTTTCCCACGGCCCCGGATGTGGAGCGCAGCGTGTACGTGGACTACGGTGTACAGGGATTGCCGGTCGCCTACTTCATCGAGCCAGGCCTGCAACTCTACGCGCGGTACGACGGCCTCCTGACGGAATCCGCCCTGCGCGAACTGCTCGATGAAGCCACCGTGACGACAGGCGGGGAGAACGCATCATGACTGTCGGGCGCTCGCCGAAGTCTCGAGGACCGCTGCGCAGCCAGCGGAACCGCCTGCTGATCCTCATGGGCGTCGCCACGCTCTCGATCACCGTCCTGGCCGCCAACGCTGCCGGCCCCGCCATGTCGCACTGGGTCACCCCGGAAGAGATGGCCGCCCGCGAGGAGGTCGTCGACCAGCGCATGCGCGTCGGTGGGCGCGTGGTACCCGACTCGATCATCGAGGTCGCCGGGCGCCCGGTGCAGTTCGTTGTGCGGGGCGAGGATGGCGGAGAAACCCTGATCAACTACGACGGCGTGGTGCCGGGCCTCTTCGGGCCGATGGCCTTCGTGATCGTCGAGGGGCGCGCCGTCAGCCACTCCGAGCTCAATGGCGACCAGGTGATCATCCGGCACGAGGATGAGTTCTACGCGGACACGCCGCCAGAGGATTCGATCAGCCGCTACTACGTACCCACACCCACCGCAGACGAGGAATCCAACGACACGGACGAGGCCGGCACCTACTAGGCATGCCTACGCACGCCGGGATCACGCTCTCCCCGTCGCTCGCGATTCCAGAGTGAGGTGACCCACCGGTGAACACCGTCGCGACGATCGGGGCCTCCGCGCTCCTGATCGCGTTCGCCTCCTCGGTTTTCGCCGTGGGCGCCTCCATCTACGGGGTCCGCGCAGGCAACCGCGCCGCCATGCTTGCGGGCCGCCGCGCCATCGTCGCTGCATCCGCCCTGATCACGCTCGCATTCGTGACGATGATCTACGCGCTGGTCACGGACGACTTCTCCATCGCCCACGTGGCTTCGGTGTCCTCGTCGAACATGCAGACGCACATGAAGTGGTCCGCTCTGTGGAGCGGCCAGGCGGGCTCGCTGCTGTTCTGGTCGTGGTCCATGTCGCTGTTCATGGCCGCCTTCGTGCGCATCACCGTGCCGAAGATCCCGTGGGGCGCGCCACACGCCGTGGCGACATCCGGTGTGGTCCTCAGCGCGTTCCTCTTCGCGCTCGTCTTCTTCTCACCACCATTCGAAGTCTCCCCGGCCCCCGTCGGCGACGGCCAGGGCCTGAACCCGCTGCTCGTGGACCCGGGGATGCTCATTCACCCGCCCTTCCTGCTCTCCGGGCTGGTGAGCACCGTCATCCCGTTCACGCTGGGCGCGGCGGCGCTGCTGGCGGGGCGGCTCGATGGCGCGTGGGTCAGGCACGCCCGGGGCTGGGCGCTGACCAGCTTCCTCGTGCTCTCGATCGGCAACATCCTCGGCGGCTGGTGGGCTTACACCGTGCTCGGCTGGGGCGGCTACTGGGCGTGGGACCCGGTGGAAAACTCCGCCATCCTGCCGCTGCTCCCCATCATCGCCTTCCTCCACACGCTGGTGGTGCAGGAACGTCGAGGCATGCTGAAGGCGTGGAACCTGGTGCTGGTCCTCTCCGCCTTCGCCCTCGCTGTCTTCGGCACGTTTAACGTCCGCTCGGGCCTCGTCGCCTCCGTGCACTCCTTCGCAATGTCCGAGATCGGGCCGTACTTCCTCGTGCTGCTGGGCCTCACCGTGCTGGCCTCCATAGCACTGCTGATCTGGCGGCTGCCACGCATGCAGGCGGAGTACGAGTACGAATCGCTGCTCTCGCGCGAGACCGGGCTGATGCTCAACTCCTACCTGCTCATCGCCATCGGCCTCGTGGTCCTGGGCGGTACGCTCTTCCCCGTGTTCTCCGAGCTGTTCCGAGGCGTGCGCGTGACCGTGGGGCCACCGTTCTACAACGATGTTGTGGGGCCTCTGCTCCTGGTGCTCCTCGCGCTGATCGCCATCGGCACGGTGGTGCCGTGGCGCGGTGCGGCCCCCGAGACGCTGCGCAGGCGCTTCCTCGCGCCGGGAGTGCTGCTGGTGGTGGCAGCGGTCGGATGCGTGGTGATGGGCATTCGCGACCCCTTCGCGATCGCCGGCATCGCCCTCGCCGTGACCGTGATCGGCGTCTCCCTGCGCGAGTACGCGATCGGCACGCGAGCCGGCGTCTCTGTTCGCGGGCGCTCGTGGCCGGCCGCCTTCGGTGGTCTCTTCAACCGCGACCCGAGGAAGTATGGCGGCTACCTGGTACACATCGGACTTGCGGTGATGGCGATCGCCGTCATCGGCTCCAGCATGTTCCAGGAACGCGCCCGCGCCGAACTCTCACCCGGCGAGTCGTTTGAGGCCGGCGGCTACACCTTTGTGTACGAGGGCCTGTTCGGACGTGAGCCCGGGGTGAATGGCATTGAGATGGAGGTCTTCACCCGCGTACGCGTCGAGCGCGATGGTGCGCTGGTCACGCACCTGGAACCCGGCCGCCGCTTCTTCAGCAACTTCCCGAACCAACCCACCGCGGTCGTGGACGTGGACAGCAACCTCCGCCGCGACCTGTATCTGTTCACACAGGGCTGGGACACCGACGAGCGTGCGGAGATCCACGCCTTCGTGAACCCCCTGGTCGCCTGGCTCTGGATCGGCTCCGGCATCTACGTCGTCGGCGGCCTGCTGGCCTTCGGCCCGTTCGTCGTGCGTGAACGCGTCACCGCCGAGGTGCGCGCACCGGACGGAGCGCAGCGGATATGAGCCGCGTCACACTCCACATCCCGGCGCGGTGGGTGCTGATGGT
>JBJHDC010000089.1:0-11856 GCA_050486345.1 Dehalococcoidia bacterium
GTTCGGGATTGACCTGGACCATGTGAGGGATCCCGCGACCGGAGAGATCGAGTCGTGGGCGTTAGAGCTCATCGGGAAGTTCCCAACGTACACGGAGATCAGTCCATCGGGAACGGGCATCCACTCCATCGGACGCGGCAGGCTGCCGGGGCCTGGACGGAAGCGCGGCCAGGTCGAGATCTACGACCGAGGGCGCTACTTCACGATGACGGGCAACCGGGTGGAGGGGACCCCACCCTCTGTCGAGGATTGCCAGGAGCAGCTCGAGGAGCTCTGGAACAGTCTCGGGCAAACCCCGGCAGAGGCGACGTCCGGCGTCAAGGGGCAGCATCCTCTCGACGGTGTACCGGAGGGGCAGCGTGATGACGCAATCTTCCGCTACGCGTGCGGGCTTGAGGCCAGAGGGTTCGATCGGCGTGAGATCGAAGTGCTGGTGCTGACGGCAGCACGGAACTGTGCCCCGCCGTTCCCTGAGGCGGAGGCGCTCGCAAAGGTAGAGAGTGCGTGGAAGTACCGCGACTCAGATGCTGGCGGCCACCCCCCCACGGTGGTGTCCGCGGCGGACCTAGTGAGGCAGCAGTTCCCGGACCTCATCTGGGCGGTCCCGAACTACCTCGCGGAGGGATTTAGCATCCTCGCGGGTCGGCCGAAGGCGGGCAAGTCCTGGCTCGCGCTTCAGTTCGCGTTCGGAATCGGCATGGGGCGGAATCTGCTCGACGACAGCGAATGTGACCAGGCTGAAGTGCTCTACCTCGCGCTCGAAGACAGCGCACGTCGGGTGCGTGGCCGGACGCTCACGCTCGCTGAGGCAGGCATGCGAGTCATCTCCATCCGCCAGAACGCCAATGGTCGCCCCGTGGTGCGCGCCAACCTCAAGGGCTGGGATGTCCCGGCTGAACTCCACATCGCTACCGAATGGCCCGATATCGAGTCCGGTGGTGTCGAGCACCTCGATGCCTATTTGGAGGCGCACCCGGCGACCCGGCTAGTGATCATCGACGTGCTCGAACGCATGATCACCCGCAGCGGGAGGAAGTCAGCCTACTCGGACGACTACGCCGCGCTCCGGCCCCTGCATGACCTTGCCAAGCGACGAAGGGTCTCCGTTCTCGGCATTCACCACACCCGTAAGGCACAGTCCGATGACCCCATCGAGCTCGTGAGCGGGACACACGGCTTCACCGGGGTCGCTGATGGAGTATTGGTCCTCCGCCGCAGGGAGCCGGACAGCCGAATCTCGGAACTCTTCGTGACCGGTCGTGACATCGAAGAGGAACGGACCATCCCCCTTCTGCACCGGAAGAACGCCAGCTGGACGATCCTCGACGAACGTGAACAGCCTAGCCTTCAGGCAAGCCCTCGACGCCAACAGATCCTCAGCATCCTGGAGGCTGCGGGTGAGCCCATTCCCCCGAAGGTGATCGCGGAACGGGCACAGGGCAACGAGAGCACGATCCGGACACTCCTGCAGAAGATGCTTCGGGATGGACAGGTGACGAAGGAAGGCTCCCTCTACACCGCTCCAGCCGCTGATACCGAAGACGCCACAGGGCTCGTAGACGGTGTAGACAGCGTAGACGACGCGGACGCGTAGCTGCCCCGTCGTAGTACTGGGACGCGTAGCACGGTTCCGGAGCACGCACGCCGGCTGTCTACGCGTCTACACCGTCTACCCGGTCTTCACCAGCTGAGCGGGTATCGCCCGTCCCCGAGGCCGCGGCGAGACAGCTGGAAGCGGTAGACAGCGCCAGCTGGTTGGGCGTTGTCCGCCTGTAACGTGGCAGGGCTTCTGCCGAGGTGCTCTCCGTGGCCCCGTCATGGCCCGCCAGGATCAACCAGCGGATCTCGGATCCGCCTGCCTATGTACCCGTCTCGAATGAGAGCCCAAGCATGAGCTCCTGGATCCCAGACCGGGATCAGCGCCAGGAGGACGGGAGATGCCTGCACCGACGAACGGAAACAAACGAGCCCGCGGCACCGGATCGGTGCGTCAACGCCGGCGTGGCGTGTGGCAGGTGCGCTGGGAGACGGGCCGTGGCGAGGACCGCGTCTACCACGCCGAGACCGTGCACGGCACGAAGACCGAGGCCGAGGCCGTGCTGCGTGAACGCCTCGCCGAGCGCGAACGCGCCCGTGGAGCCGGCACGCTCTCCACGGACCCGAAGCAGACCGTGGCGCAGTGGCTGCGGCGCTGGCTCGATGAGTACGCGGTGCACAACGTGCGCCCGCTCACGCTGAAGACATACCGCGGGATCGTCGAGAAGCAGCTGATCCCCTCGCTGGGCGACATCCGTCTCTCCCAGCTCGGCATCGCCGAGGTCCAGCACTACGTGAACGCCCGTCGCGACAGGCACAGCCCCCGTTGGCTCCAGCACCAGCGATCGGTCCTGCGCACCGGCCTGGCCGAGGCGGAGCGGCAGGGCCTCGTCTCGCGAAACGTGGCGCGCCTCGTGAAGATCTCGAACCCTAAGCGCGAGGAGGTGCGCCCTCTCACGGTCGAGGAGGCCCGTACGTTCATCGCGCACATCCGCGGTGATCGTCTCGAGGCCCTCTACCTGGTGACGATGACGCTCGGCCTGCGCCAGAGCGAGGCGCTCGGGCTCCGCTGGTCGGACATCGACCTGGAGGCGGGGACCCTGAACGTCCGTCGCAGCCTCCAGCGTTACAACGGCGAATACCACCTGGACGAGGTGAAGACGGTGCGCAGCCGCAGGACGCTCACCCTACCTGAACCGCTGATTGAGGCGCTGCGTGCGCACCGGGACAGGCAGTCGTTCGAGGCCCGGGCTGAGGGGTGGCTGGGCGACCAGTGGAACCTCGTCTTCTGTCGCGAGGACGGCTACCCGCTGCACGGTTCCGTCGTAACCAGCACATTCCACGGGTTGCTCGAGGAGGCCGAACTGCCGAAGGTGCGCTTCCACGATCTGCGCCACGGGGCAGCGACCTACCTGGTGGCCGCGGGAGTACCGATGCGCGTGGTGATGGCGCAGCTCGGGCACAGCCAGATGGCGATCACCAGCGACCTCTACGCGCACGTGCTGCCCGAGGTGCAGCGGGAGGCGAGTGAACAGGCTGCCCACGCACTGTTCGGTGCGAAGGCCGGGGCGGGAGGCTAGGGCGACGGCTACCGGCGCTCGACCTCGACCCACCAGGGGGGTGAGCTTCGCTGTGACACTACGGGATTGCGCGATTGAGGAGGGTCGTGCACGATGGCAGCTGCGTCCTCGCGGGCGCATCGCCGCCTGTCCTCCCCTCCTTGATGGGTTGTTCGAGTGCGTGAGACGTGCCCGCTCGTAGAGCGATTACTCAACGAATTTCAGTCCCTAACTGGGTTGACGCCTCCACTGGATGCGTCATACGCCGCTGCTGTGGGGGCAGTGGGACTGTATCTGCAGTCGAAGAGCCTGCTGCCCCTCCCGGACCGGAAGCGTGCCTTTCTCGCACACGTGAACGCGAAGTTCAGGCTGAACGCTGCCGCCATCAACCAAGTATGGGCCCATGCTGCTAAGAATGGGCGCACCTTCAACTTCCGCCAGAAGCAACGAATCCAACGGGCCTTCGATTACGCGGATCGAGATGAGTTCGAGTTCGAACTCGCCTCTTCCGGCATCTCGTCCGATTTGCGCGAGGAACTTATTGGCTTGTTCGAACCGTTTGCGGAGCAAGACACTATCCGCGCTATGCAGGCTGAATGCAGTGCACCGTCTCGGCTCCGGCGGGAAGTTGGAGATCGCGATATCTGCGGCGAGATCTTGAAGGCACAGTTCTCCGCGTTCGTTTGGGTGAGTCTCCCCGAACGGGAAATGCATGAGTTCTTCGACGATGAGTTCGAGGAGTCCGCGTATGAGGAATCGTACTGGAGTGAACTTCAGCGTCGGTGTCCTCAACTGTTCGGACGTGAGCATGCCCTCTACATCCTGCGCGTGCCAACGCTCGATCAGCAAGAAGCTCCGGACTATCTTGCGCTTAGGTCACAGATGCTTCGTAAGGTCGCGGCGGCCTATGAGAGCCTCGATAACCACGGCTACCTCGCCGTCCTCGTCGACGCAGGTAGTCTTGACCGACCTGGCCGGGAGTGGGAACTCACTGCTGACCTTGTTCTGTTCGCCGAGAAGCATCGCGAGGTGGCACTGAGACAGGGGTACTTCAGGCCATCGACAATCTCCGAGGAGACGCGACGATACATACCGTCTGTGCGGGCCGAAGACGCTCGCTTCGAGGTGGCGAACGAAGGATTCACTTACCGCGATTGCTTTGTGCTCACCGGTAGCGGCACGCGAGTGAGGACGCTTCTTCTCGTCTTCCAGAAAAACGCTAGGGACGAGACGGCAATCCCATGCCCTCGGTGCCGGAGTCATGATGTACGGGGTAATTCATACCCAGCACTAGGGGTGCGCAGTTGGGAGTGCCGCAACCCACTCTGTCCTGATCGGAGTAAGTACAACCGGGGGAAGCGCTTCTCGTTCAAAGGCCTAGCTATGCAGCAAGCCATTGAGGATGAACGGAATCTCATCCCCCCCGAGAGCGTACGCCGATGGCTAAGGGACGTTGTCGAAGACGCGTCTGACGCCGAGATCCTGGATATGCTGATCCGTCATTACTCGATGTGCGGAGATACAATCCGTGTGGATGGAGCTCTCGATCTGCCTGCCAACAGCCTCGGACGTCAAATCATCATGTATGAGACGCCGCTCTCGAGCGACGATGTGGACTTGTTCTGGACGTCAAGTTGGTTTGCCCGGTATGCGGTGCGGAAGCGCGTCTCACCAGTCGCGTTGAGGGACCTGGGCTCAGAGCCGATGCGAGTATATTGCGGGGATTCCAGCGGTGTCCTTCGAGCGATCGATGATGACTCGATCGGTGCGGCTGTGACTTCCCCTCCCTATTACAACGCGCGCGACTACTCCCAGTGGCCGAATTTGTACTGCCACCTTCACGATATGATGGATATTGCGGAGCAAGTCTATCGATGCCTAGCTCCGGGGGGGCTCTATGCCTACAATGTCTTCGATTACTTCGACAACGAGCGGACGGTGGCGCTCTCAGCTATGGGCGAGAAGCGATTGCCACTCTCGGCATACACCGTTGATCTCTTCAGACGGGTGGGATTTGAGATCGTTGGATGTGTTGTTTGGGATAAGGGAGATATAGAAGGGAAACGGGGTTTTAATGGCGGTAACTTCTCTCCCTTCTATCAATCCCCCTTCAACTGCTGGGAACACGTACTGATTTTTCGCAAGCCCCATGGGGCGGAATCAAACGTGCCTCCCGAGGTTGGCCACGTTCTACGACAGACACCTGTCCTGAAAATGGTTCAGGGAAGAAACATCCACGGCCACACCGCGCCTTTCCCGGATCGGATTCCAGAAATTATCATCAAGGTTGTCCCGGGGGATGCCGTCATCCTTGATCCGTTCGCAGGTAGCTTAACCACGGGACGAGTGGCTGCCCGATGGGGAAGACGTAGCATCATGGTTGAGCAGCACATGCCGTACTGTGATCTCGGCTTGCGTATATTCCACGAGGAGCAGCACCCGGTTCAGCCGCGCCTTCTCGAGACCGCGACCAGTTACAGCACGGAATCAGCGTCGACCTCGTAGAGCCCATCGCGCTCGAGCCACCTCGCCATCGCCCATGCCTCTTTGAATCGAATGTTCGCCATAGTCATGCCGTACTCTCGGCAGAGACGCTCGTATTCCTGGTAGGTCGTGGGTCGCTTGACGAAGAGGATCCACATGAGCGCAGCCTCGGTAGTCAAGTAGGTCTTACCTCCCTGTTTGTGCGACGGTCGCCTGATCACGTTGCATCGGCGACATCGCAGAGTCATGTTCTCCAATCTATCGGCGCCGTCCCCCAGTTCCTGCCGCGTATTCACGTGATCCGCTTGGAGTTCGAGGCGAGTTCCGCAATCCTCGCACCTTCCCGACTGCTCGATATGCCAGGCGAGAACATGCCTCATGGTCTGGCGTGGAGGGTAATGTGATTGAAACGTCTTCTTCGAGGCGATCGACGTGCCGACCTGCGAGGGGTTGAGGTGGCCTAGTACAAGCGCGGTCACCTCTTTCCAGGAGACAATCCCAGCCTCGATCAACCACTCTAGGAGTGCCGACCAGTATTCGTCGGTCCATTCACTGTCGATAGGGTACTCACCGAAGCCGATGACGCGAGCGCTCACTAATTCGCACCTCCGAAAGTGCGAGGATCGCAAATCCGCCATCACCTGTCTACCCGGACTCCACACCAGTCAACAACGGGGCGTGGCGGCACGGCGCATCCGAGAACAATCGCCTGCCGCCGTGCGACTGTGGCTGGGTACCCTGCATGCGGATGCGACCATGAATAGTTGCGGAACGGGATGATCTGCCGGAATGGGTCCGTCTGAACCGCGAGTTTCTCGGTCGGGACGTGCGCATCGTCAGTTCGAGTCGCCCGAACGCGTATCGCGTGCTCACGGCGGATGGCGCCATCGCCGAGCAGTTCCGGTGGAACGACCCCGAGGATCGACGAGCGCCTCGTGAGGTGCTCGAGGCCGAAGGCGTGCGGTTCATCGGCGAGCGGGCGGACCCTGCTGGCCGAGTAGTGGCGCCCGTGCTGGCGCGACGACTCACGTCCGGCGCGGCATAGGCAGTCCGGGTCCCCCTCGGGCGAACGAGCCTCTCCACCTCCTCCTGACCGGTGCAACCGGTGCAGGTGAAGATGGCCGCGATCGGGGGCAGACCGCCGCTCAGATATACCTATGCCAATACCTCAGACGCACGAACGCTTCGGCAGCCATGCCAGCCAACCCTTCCCCAAGCGATCGTGCGCCACCTACGATCTGCGCGTGGGACGGTTGAAGTACCGATTCGAGGAGTTACGCCTGAACGTAGACGAGCCCGGAACGACGTATATCCGCGGCGTGGGCAAGGTTGGGTTCCACGTCAGAATAGAGCCCGAGCCTGAGGGGCACGAGCATGTGTGGCTTGCGTCCACGCCTGCCAGCCGCGGATCGATGGAATATGAGGTCCTTAGAACCTGGCCAAATCGACCTGGGCGCTGGCACTGGAGCCGGATCCGACCGTGCGCCCACTGCCGGATGCACCGCTTCACCATCGACGGTATCGCGCACGAGCTGAGTATCCAGTGGTGGCGCTCCGAATAGGTGACCGATCTGGGTCGTGGCATCGGGGCTTCGCGTCGGGCTCGCAGTGGCTGTTCCTGCGTGCCGTGAGAGCGTCGCGGTGCGGGGGCTGGCCGGTGGCACCGAGGGGAGCACCGGTGTGGGCGCGATTGCCGTCAACGCAGCGCCGCTACGTCGTCCTAGGGTGGGCGCGAGACACGAGCGTTCTCGTCCTGGAGGCGTGGCGCATCCGTCGAGCGAACGCCCCTATACTGGCGAAGTCGCAGGCGCACGATTGGGTGGTGGGTTCGGTGAATGTACGCGATGCGATCCGGGGTACCGTAAGGGAGGGACAGCGCCTCCCCACGCCCAGCCGTCGTTCCACCTTTGGCGTGGCGCAGCTCGACCATGATGCGATCACGATCCTTATCGGTCCAAAGAAGACAGCACAGCGGATTCCGTGGAGCCTCCTGGATGAGACTCTGGCGCAGGTGCCGCGGGATCGTTGGATGCCGATCGGCGCCGTTCATTCGTCGGACAGCGCCGACGGGACGCTTGAGGCACTACTGAAACCCTCACTGCACCGCTCAGTCGCGAACTACGTGGCGGCCCTGCTCGCGACAGCTAACCTCGTGCAGCTGGAGACCGAAGGAACGCACCGCGTGCGGCGGTTGTGAGCCCAGTCCACAGAGGTCCACGGAGCTGCGTGGCGCGGAGCAACTGGCAGCCAGAGCTCGAACGCCCTCACAGCCAGAGCGAGGCGCCCCCAGATGCATTTGCTGCCAGAGAGATCGCGGCCTCGTATCAACTGATCTTAAAGACATGAAAATCGAGGCTTCTAATCCGCCGGTCGGAAGTTCGAATCTTCCCGAGGGCGCCACCTCCCAGATACGGATGTCGAGCAGCCAGTGGCGGCGAGGGGCCTGCCGGTCCACGGAGCGGGCCATTACCGGGCACGGGCGGGCGGTACCTCCGGCAGGGAAACGAATGGACGGCGGCCGCTGCCCTCGTCCGGATAGGGTCAGAGGGGCGGCCCACACTGGATGCAGATTCTTGCGTCGAGCGCTGCGGTGTTGCCGCATTGGGATCAGGATCGGGCCGCGGGGCGTTCACTGTCCTGGGGTTGCTGCGCCGAGACTGATGCCCCGCAGAACGCGCAGGAGCGAACGCATTCCCCGAGCGCCGCACCGCAGAGATCATCAGTAGATCTCAACAGCCGCCCTTCAGTGCATGGACGACGAGCGCTGCGAGGCAGCATTCAGCCCGCAGGCGGCCGACCTTGTCTGCGCACCTGACGCGTTGTGTGTGGGGCATGCTACGGGGTGGGTGGGTTCCGGAGCAGGTCGCCTACGCGGTCCGTGAGGTTGCGCGCCGTGAACGGCTTCGGGACCAGGTCGACCGGGCCCATCTCGCCCTGCGCCTCAACAAACGGCTGTGCGTATCCTGACATGAAGAGGATCTTGAGCCCGGGGCGTTCGGCTCGAAGCCGTTCGGCGACCTCCTGTCCGCCCATTTGCGGCATCACTACGTCGGTGAGCAGCAGGTCGATCCTCGGCTCCACCTGTGCAATCTCAAGGGCGCGCTGTCCCGAATCAGCCACCAGCACGCGGTAGCCGGCACGGAGCAGAATGCGTTCCGTCACATCGCGGAGCGCCGCCTCATCCTCGACCAGCAGGATAGTGCCGCTCGCCGCGGGCTGCGCTTCGGGCGTTTGCGCAGGAATCGGCTCGCCCTCCCCGTCGACGGCGGGGAGCAGGATGGTCACCGTGGTGCCCAGGCCCTCCTCCGAGTAGAGCCGGATGCTCCCCCCGGTCTGCTGCACGATGCCGTAGACGGTGGCCAGGCCCAGGCCGGTGCCTTCACCCTCTGCCTTGGTCGTGAAGAACGGCTCGAAGGCGCGCTCCAACGTCTCCCGGCTCATCCCGCTGCCGCTGTCGCTGACGCGTACCTGCACGTGCGGGCCTTCAGTGAGGCCCGGGTGCATGGCGGCATAATCCGTGTCGACCTCGATATTCGACGTATCGACGGTGAGCGCGCCTCCCCCGGGCATGGCGTCACGCGCGTTCACGGCGAGGTTCACCAGCACCTGCTCAATCTGCCCGCGGTCTGCCAACACCGAGCGCAGGGACGGATCGAGCACCGCACGGAGTGCGATCCGCTCACCGATGGTGCGGCGCAGCAGATGCTCCACGTCGCGGACGACTGCGTTGAGATCCAGCACCTCTGGTTGCACCAACTCGCGTCGCGCAAAGGCGAGGAGTTGATGCGTGAGCCGGCCGGCGCGCTCTGCGGCAGCGATGATCTGCCCGACGTCCGACCGCAGTGCGGCCATATCCTCCGGCGTCAGCTCCTCCGCCGGTTGCCCCACCGTTTCCGCCACGAAGCCCGCATACCCGAGGATGGCGCCCAGCAGGTTGTTGAAGTCGTGCGCCACTCCCCCGGCGAGCTGACCGAGGCTCTCCAACCGCCGCGACTGATTGAGCTGGCCGCGCAGTGCGTTCCATTCGGCCTCAGCCGCCAGTCGGTCGCGCTCCCGCTGTGCCTCGATGCGTTCGGTGACGTCGCGGATCGAGGCTAACGCGATCAGCTCGTTCCCCCGGTGCACGGTGGAGAGCGAGATCTCGACCGGGAAGAGCGTGCCGTCCGACCGCTTTCCGTGAAGGCTTAGACCGGCGCCCATCGGTCGCTGCTGCGGGTTCTGGAAGTAGCCTCGCCGGTGGTGCGGGTGCACTGCCCGCACTGCTTCCGGAAGCAGCATGTCCAGATGACCGCTTTCCAGTTCCGCACGCGAGTAGCCGAAGAGGGCTTCGGTCTGGCGATTGACGAATACGATATCCCCGGTGGAGCGAACCCCGACGACCGCATCCGGCGATGCTTCAAGCCACTCCGACCAGGCCGCATTCGAGTGCAACTCCGCCACGGGCTGGACGAGCACGATGACCAGCCCGGGCAGGAGGTCCGATCGGTCGAGCGCCACGCTGAGCACCTGCTCGGTGCCATCTGCCAGCGGAAGGTGGACACGCTCTGGTGCCCGCTCCGGCAGCTCCGCCAGCCCCGGAATCAGGGTGCCTGCTGCAACCCCAGCCACATCGTCGGGCCCCCTGCCCAGCAGGCGGAGCGCCACTTCGCTGGCCATTTCAACCTGGCCATGCGTGTTGACCAACAGGATCGGGGCAGCGACGCCGCGGAGGAACTCCTTGATGTGGCTGGCGGGACTGTCCATCAGGTCTCGCAGAGAGAGGTGCAACGTTGCGAGCAGTGTATAGGATCAGTGCGAGCGCATCGATACAGAGACGAAGGGTGCTCGATGCAGTTGCAGACGGACGTTCAGTGCGAGTCCAGTGCTGACTCGCGGGCGCTTGCGGTTCGCCGGGCCCTTGGCCAGGCTGCTCATGATCTCAACAACACCGTAGGGGCGATCGCGAACTTCGCTGAATTCCTCGCGGAGGACCTCGACCCGGGCGACCCGAGGCGGCGCGACGCGGAGCACATCCAGGCACTGGCTCAGGAGACCATTGCTTACCTCCGGAACATGCTCGCCGTCGCCGGTCGGGATTTCTTGCACCCCGAGCGAGTCGGACTCGCCCCGTTCCTTCAGCGCTTCCTGGAGGAGGCGCACGCGGGGACCGGCGCAACGATCGCGCTGCACGTCGATGAGGCCGCGACCACCGCCGTGGTGTCCATCGATCCGACCCGCCTGGGTGAGACGCTCACAGCGCTCATCGAGAACGCTGTGGAGGCGAGCGATGCGCCTCACACGATCGCGATCGAGGTGACACGGGACGCGGCGGATGATGGCTGTGTGGCCTTGGCCGTGATCGATCAGGGTCGTGGATTCCCGGCCGAGTTGCTGGACGATCCGTTCGCGCCTCTGACGCGGTCCGCAAGCGGGCATAAGCGCTGGTCTCTCGCGAAGGCTGCAGGGTTCGTCTCACAGTCCGGGGGAGCCATCCGCGTTGAGTCCGAGGAAGGGGCGGGTGCGAGAGTGATCCTTGACCTTCCGCTTGCTTTCGAGACATCGGGCGCCGGGTAGGTTTTCGCAATGGCCGACGCTCCGATTCGGGTGCTCATCGTCGACGATCACCAGCTGGTGGCAGAGGGTATCGCGCTGGCGCTGCGCCGCCACGAGGATATCGAGGTAATGGGCATCGAGACCTCCGTATCCGGTGCGGTACAGATGACACAGGACCTGGCCGCGCGGGACCTGGCTCCGCACGTGGTGCTGATGGACTTCCACCTGGCCGATGGCACCGGAGCGGATGCGGCGGCGCGCATACGAGAGTCTCAGCCGGAGACGGCTGTGGTGATCATCAGCGGTGATTCCGGCGAGGCCACCATGCTGGCCGCCGTGGAGGCCGGCGCCAGCGGCTACCTCTCCAAGTTGGACGGCGGCGAGCAACTCGCGCAGCAGGTGCGGCGAGCCGCTGCCGGGGAGATGCTGATCCCGGCAGCGATGCTCCAGCGCCTCGTTTCGCTGGGACGCTCCCGCGCGGTTGAGGCAGCGCTCCGGGTGCACCCCGGCGATGCCCTGACCCGGCGCGAGCGGGAGATTCTGGGTCTGATGGCGCAGGGTCTCGACAACCCTGCCATCGCCGAGGCGCTGACCATCAGCTACCACACCGTGCGCGGGCATGTGCAATCGATCCTCGAGAAGCTGGATGCGCGCTCCAAGCTGGAGGCGGTCGCGAAGGCCCACGCCGACGGGTTGCTCGACTAGCACCGGCGCGCCCTACCCCCTCATTTGTACTGCTCCAAAG
>JBJHDC010000090.1:0-11833 GCA_050486345.1 Dehalococcoidia bacterium
GGGCTGTCTAGCGTAATGGCTGGTTTTCTACTGGTCTGGCACCGTGTTCGTCCTCCCCCCTCTCTTGTTGCCGCATTGTCTCCGTATACCAAGAAGCGGCTGCCGCCGGCAGCCGCTTCTTCGTGCTCGCTGATGCGAGTGAGGTTTGTGCTAGGACGGGACCTTGGCGCGCGCGGCGTCCTTGTCCGTGTACCAGAGCGCGTTGATCTCCGTGAAGATCGCCTCCGACTCGGGGACGTCGTCTTCGGCGAAGATCGCGCTCACCGGGCAGGCCGGCTCGCACGCACCGCAGTCGATGCACTCATCGGGGTCGATGTAGAGGATCTTGTCGACGCCTTCTTCGAAGTGGATGCAATCGACTGGACAGACGTCCACGCAGGACTGGTCCATGGTGTCGATGCAGGGCGTGGTGATTACGTAGGTCATCCCGGTCCCTTCCGGATGTACGGTGTGTCGCTTCCCCCGCAGCAGGGTGTGACGCGGCGATGATGCCGTTGCTCACCGCCCGACTATATGCGCCTGAGGCGCTCAGCGACAACCCACCGGCCGCTGGCTCTCGATACCTCGCGCGAGGGCTGTGCCTGCGAAGTGCGCAATCGCACGTCGCGCAGCCCTCGATGGGTGGTGCTGGCGTAATGGCGAGCGGTGGTGTGGGGTGGTGTGTGCGCTGCTGAGGATGCGTCGGCTACCGCTTCCAGACCTGCCACCAGCGCTTCTCCTCACGCCGTTGCTGCGCCTGCTCCTCGCGGTCCGCCTCCAGCTGCTGCTGCGCGTCCTCGATGGCCTGCGCCATGCGGTTGCGGAGCATCACCGGGTGCTGGACCAGGTCCATGGCGCTCCCGGGATCGTCGACGGTCTCCGGATAGAGTGCGTGCAGGGTGTCCGAAAAGCCGGGGACCATCGAGTGACCGTTCGCGATGCCGTACTGCTTGAGCTCGTTCGTCACGCCGAGCAGCGCCTCGCCGATGCGCACGAGCTGGTATGAGGTCACGTCGATCTCCGCGACGGCGTTCTCCAGCTGGTCGCGGAGGGATTCGTGGACCGACCGCAGCCCGTGGTCGTGCCGCTGCAAGGTCTCCGGGTCCGTCTCCGACCCCGGCCGCCCGAGGTGGTACACGGTCGCCAGGTAGACGACGCGGGCGTCCTCGGAGCGCAGTTGGAGGAGTGTCATGGTGGCAGGGTAGCGGAAGTTGGGGGAGTTGAGTCGCGATACGGGCATGCGCCGGCGCGATGCCCGGGTTGTCGCTGTAGCGGGAGGGTCGCGCGCGGAACCTCAGATCTCGACTGTGGGATCACCGATGCCGGGCATGCGCTGGAGGGTGACGGGGCGTTCCACGGCGAGCCGGAAGCGGCCGCGCGCGACCTTCTCGATGCGGAGGAAGTCGCAGCGTTCCTCCAGGCGCTTCCGGAGCAGGATGAGGCGTGCTTCCAGGTTGTCTTTGATGTCCGGCAGCATCAGCGTGGGGTCGAGGCGCAGCTCGCGGTTGCTGAAGACCTCCCGGCCCTCCTCGGTGTATTGCTGGAGCAGGCGCCAGAGGATGCCGCCGGCGATGCCCTTGATGAGGTATTCGTTGTCCAGGAAGACGCTCTCGTCCTCCGGGTAGTACTTCACTGCGACCGGGAGACCCGTGCCGTCCGTGTCCTGACCGTCACGGGCACCCGCGGGCGCTGCGGGGTCATCCCAGGCGAGGAGTGTCATGGCCATGGCGACCTGGCTCGCGATGATCCCCACCAGGCATTCGTCGCTCGCCTGAAACGCGCCGATGTGCTCGCTCTGGAGTACCACCACGCCGACCAGCCGGCGCTGGGCGAGCATCGGGGTGACGAGCTGGCTCTGGACGGCGGGGAGCCCGGGCAGGGGGATCTCATCGCGTGCGCCGCCATCTTCATCGGGCGCTGCTCCGCTGACCTGGGCGTAGCGCAGCTCGCGGGTCATGTGCGTCACCCGGACGGACTGCCTGCGGGCCGCCGCGAGACCGATCAGTCCCTCGCCCAGGACGATCTCGGAGCCGGTGCCAGCGTCGCCATACCCGCTACTGGCTACGGTGTAGATCCGCTCACCCGTCTCGTCCGCCAGCATGATGAATGCGTGGTCACACCCCACGAGTTCCCGGCAGGCATCGAGCGCCACCTGCAGGAGGGCGTCCAGGTCTTCCGCCATGCTCACGCGCTGCGAGACAGCCTCGATCCGATCGAGTGAGACGACGTGTGTGGGCAGGGAATCCGGGAAGTCGCACGGGACCATCTCAGAGCGGATCACCTCGCAGACATCGACGCCGCGGAGCGAGAAGACGTTCGCCATGCCCTCGTGCGCGGCGACGGCATCGAGGTGGGTGCGCATTCGCTCGAAGAGCGGGCCGGAGGTCTCAGTGCGGTCGAAGTGGAGGTCGAGCAGGAACTGACGTCCCGTCTCCGGATCGAGCACAGCGACCTGCGCGATGGGATTGCGTTCCGTGTTCTCCTCGGTCTTCTTGAAGAACTGCCGGGAGAGTGCGACATGGCGCTCGTCGACGCGATGCACGATTGAGAGGTAGGTGACGTTGGGGGCACCGTCCGCGCCGACGGTGCAGATGGGTGCCGGGATGACGCCCTCGAAGCACCCCGCGATCTCTTCCAGCGGCACGGTGAGTGGGGCCAGATGTGGTGCGTGGTCCGCGGTCACAGCGGCATCCCCGCGTTGGGTCCGGGGGTCTGATCGAAGGCGCGCTCCACGATCAGGTCCACGCGCAGTACGTCCGCGGTCCAGAGGTTTCGGACCACGTGCGGTGGATCACCCACCAGCGAGGTGGCGGTTGTGAACGCCTGCCGATGGCGATCAACCCAAGCGAGCTCTGCTTCGTTTGGGTCGTTGGTGCGAACGAAGCGGCCCTTGACCTGGATGGAGCGGAGGCTGATCGCATCCGTGAAGGTGACGGCGAGGAGCGGATGCTCCGCGGTCCCACCGAGCAGTGCAGCGGAACGATCGCGTGAGACGTAGACCGACAGGGTGCGCGCGTCCTCGTGCACGCGCGGCCCCCACACGTAGGCGAGCTGCGGGTGACCATGCTCATCCACGGCGCCAATCAGCACGGACACATCGCTCTCGATGAATGCTCTGAGCTCGTCCGAGATTTCGAACATAAGACGCTCGGCTGCAGCGAAATGTTGGCTATGAGGATGACTTAGGAATCATATCGGATTGAGTTAGCAAGAAGTGAGTAAAGGGTAGGAGACGCTTAGGAACGCGTTCCGGTGGGGAGGCAGATGCTCAGTGCATCAACTCATTTCGCCGCATCAGCAGCGACTCGTAGCAGCCTGTAGCAAGGAGAGCAGCTATGACCACCATCGAGAATCCACCGACCGCGTCCCAGACCTATCGAGCACTCGATGTCCTTCGTACGCAACTGCAGGGTGATCTGATCACGCCGGGAGCACCGGAGTACGACCAGGCGCGCCAGATCGTGAGCATTGTTTTTGACCGGCACCCCGCCGCGATTGTCCGTCCCGCTTCCAGCGAGGATGTAGCGCGGGCCGTCCGGTTCGCACGAGAGTGGGGCATGGAGATCGCGGTGCGCAGTGGCGGCCACAGCGTGGCTGGCCACAGTGTTGTCGATGGGGCCCTGGTCATTGACGTCGGTGCGATGCGTGAGGTGCAGATCGACCCGGTTGCCAGCACCGCGGTGGTGCAGGCGGGCGTGACCAGCGAGGAGCTTGCAGGCCAGGCGGCGGCGTACGGGCTGGCGCTGAGCACGGGCGACACCGGTTCCGTGGGCATCGGCGGTCTCACCGTGGGTGGTGGGATCGGCTGGATGGCCCGGAGCCAGGGGCTGGCCATCGACAATCTTCTATCGGCGACGGTGGTTACCGCGGCCGGCGAGGTCATCGAGGCATCCGCGGCGAGTCACGCGGATCTGTTCTGGGCAATCCGCGGTGGTGGTGGCAACTTCGGGATCGTGACGGAGTTCACCTTCCGGCTGGCCCCACACGGGATGGTGCAGGGTGGCGTGATTGCGTTGCCCGCGACAGCCGATGTGCTCCGGGGCTATCTGGACTACGCGCACAGCGCGACGGAGGATCTGACCACCATCGCCTTCATGCTTCACGCGCCACCGGCGCCGTTCATCCCGGCAGAGGCCGTGGGTCAGCCTGCCTTGATCGTCGGTGTCTGCTACACCGGGCCGGAGGACGGTCTTGAGGCGGCGCTCGCGCCGATCCGCGCGCTTGCGGATCCCATTGCTGATACGGTTGCGACGATTCCGTACCCGGTGATGTTCGCTTACACGGCGGAGGGGACGAAGCGGCATGGCTCGGCGGTCCGAACGCTGTTCGCGAACGAGCTGGATGATGCACAGATCGATGCGATGATCGACGCCATGCGCGCTGCGAGTTCGCCGTTCGACATGATTCAGATCCGTGGCATGGGCGGTGCAATCGGACGGGTGCCGGCCGATGGGACGGCCTTCGCTCATCGTGGCGCCAGGCTGATGATCGCGATCCTCGCTCTCTGGTACGACCCGGAGGACGACGGTGCGACCCACCGCGCCTGGGCAGCGGATCTGTTCGCGGCACTCGCCCCCGCCGCCACGGGCGCATACGTGAACTTCCTGCAGGATGATGGCAACGCGCGGATGTACGAGGCCTACCCGCAGGTCACCATGCAGCGGCTGCGCCTGGTGAAGACGACGTACGACCCGGAGAACGTCTTCCACCACAACCAGAACATCATCCCCGCCGTGCGTTGAGCACGGTGGTGGAGCCTCCTCGCCTCCAGGTGCCTCCGAGCGCACGGGGGCGAGGGGGTCTACGGAACCGCACGCGTATCGACCGATCGCGGCGGCGGGGCGGGCGATGGGCTACGACCTCGAGGTGCGCTTTGTGAAGCACGAGGCGGAGCAGCGGCGGGTGGCGGAGGAGGGTGGGGAGTACGAGGGGGTAGCTGCTAGAAGGGAAGGTCGTCGGGATCCCAGTCGTCCGGCTCATGCGCCACACTGGTGTTCCCAGCATTATCCGCGAGCATGTCGACGAGACGTTCGCCCTGTGCCAGCAGCTGATCGTACGTGAGGACGGTCACGCCGCTAAGTCTGTGGTTAAGCCCGTGAAGTGCGTGGAACTCCTTGCTGGTCCAACCTTTGGAGCGGCCGAGCACGATGATCGCGCGCGGGTGGTAAGCAATGATCTCAGGATTGTCGCGTAAGCCCCGTTGCGCCGTCTCGTGAAGAATATCGAGATAACGGTGGCACTGGCCAACTGCCTTAGACACATCCGCCGAAAAGTAGTAGTTCCGATGGTTCGAATCCCATAGGAGCACCTGCATGTTCGGCCGCTTGAGTTCGACGATGTCCCGATAGCCGCTAATCACGTTCGGGAGCAATAGGTCGAGATGGTCGTGAGCGCTGATCCCGCGAAGGTCATCTCGCATCACATAGGCATTTCCGAAGCACCACGAGTGCGCCTCGCACCAAGCTTGGTAGATGCTCTCGTCGTTCGTCTCGGACTCGAGATACTCTCGCAGCTGCGCGACCGCGTCACGCATCTCCGAGAGGCGGATCGCCGTGCGAAGTGCAACGGTGAGTTCGCGGTCCAGGTCGGACCCTGCAACATGCTTCGCGATTTCGGGTGAGGATAGAAGAGTGGTTAGAGCCCTCGCCACGGCAGCAGGCTCATGATCAGCGATGTTTGCCGTTCCCTCGCCTATCCGGATGATGAGATAGTCCCCGTCGTTCTCCTCCTCAGCCACTTGCAGGTTGGCACGCAGCGCCCGATATAACGCGTTGGTAGCAGCACTATCCAATGAACGGGACTTGACCTCGTCAAGCATCCAGTCGAACGGCGGTTGTCGTTTTCGATAGGTAACGATCTTGCTAGTCAGCTCGGTGTGACTCGAGTGATGAACGAAGAAGGGGACGAAGACGATGCGGGTCTGGCTAGTCTCGTGGATGACTACGGTTTCGCCATAGCCCACTCTCCCCGAGCGAGCTAGGCGCCTGCTCGCCGGTACGATATCGTCGTTCATCGTGTCCTCCTACCCAGCCGCCCGCCGCCGCCGTGCCCGCGTCTCCTTTGATGTTGCGCCGTTCGAGGATGACGTGCTCTTTGCTGACTTCGCGGCCTTTGCTGCCTTGGCCTCTTCGCGTTTCCTGGCGGCGGCTGCTTTCTTGCCGCCTCGAGGGGGGACGGGGGCCTCGGTGGTTTCGGGGATGGTGAGTTCTGCTGGTGGGGGCAGTGCGCCGCCGCCGTGTTTGGCGAGGACGTCGCGGAGGAAGTGGCCGGTGACGGAGGCGTCGACCTGGGCGACCTCCTCAGGGGTGCCGGTGGCGATGAGGTAGCCGCCCGCGCCGCCGCCCGCGGGGCCGAGGTCGATGAGGTGGTCGGCGTTCTTCATCACGTCCAGGTGGTGCTCGATCACGATCACAGTGTTGCCGGTGTCGACCAGGCGCTGGAGGACATGGAGGAGGGCCTCGACGTCGCTGAAGGAGAGGCCGGTGGTGGGCTCGTCCAGGATGTAGACGGTGCGGCCGGTGGAGCGGCGGGAGAGCTCCGTAGCCAGTTTCACGCGCTGCGCCTCGCCGCCGCTCAGCGTGGTGGCGGGCTGGCCGAGGCGGATGTAGCCGAGCCCCACGTCACGCAGGGTCTCCAGCTTGCGGCGCGGTGAGGGGAAGGCGTCGAAGTACTCAAGGGCCTCGGTCACGGTCATCTGGAGGACTTCGGCGATGTTCTTGCCGCGGAAGAGGATCTCCATCGCTTCGCGGTTGTAGCGATCGCCCTTGCAGACCTCGCACGGGACGGTGACGTCCGGGAGGAACTGCATCTCGATGAGGTTGTAGCCGTCGCCCTTGCAAGCCTCGCAGCGGCCGCCCTTCACGTTGAAGGAGAAGCGGCCGGGCTGGTAGCCGCGCGCGCGGGCCTCCGGCACCTTGGCGAAGAGGTCGCGGATCTGCGTGAAGAGGCCGGTGTATGTGGCCGGGTTGGATCGAGGCGTGCGACCGATCGCGGACTGATCGATGACCACGACTTTGTCGAGGTGCTCGATGCCCTCGATGGCGTCGTGCCCGCCCGCCCGTTCGCGGGCGCCGTTGAGGTTGTGCGCCAGCTGGCGCGCGAGGATCTGGTTCACCAGCGACGACTTCCCGGAGCCGGAGACGCCGGTCACGGCGATGAAGGTGCCGAGGGGGAACGTGGCATCGACGTTCTTGAGGTTGTTCTCGCGCGCGCCCTTCACGACGAGCTCCAGGCCGTTGCCGCGACGGCGCTGCTCCGGCATCGGGATCGCGCGCTTGCCGGAGAGGTAGTGGCCGGTGATGGAATCGGGGTGATCCTTCACCTCGTGCGGCGCGCCGGTGGCCACCACGCGGCCGCCGTGCTCGCCTGCGCCGGGGCCGATGTCGATGAGGTGATCGGCCGCCATCATCATCGCCTCGTCGTGCTCGACGACGAGCACGGTGTTGCCGAGATCGCGGAGACGGCTGAGCGTCGTGATCAGGCGCTCGTTATCCACGGGGTGCAGGCCGATGCTCGGCTCGTCGCAGACGTAGAGGACGCCCATCAGCGCGGAGCCGATCTGCGTGGCGAGGCGGATGCGCTGGCCCTCGCCACCGGAGAGTGTGGCGGCGGAGCGGTCCAGCGTGAGGTAGTCGAGTCCCACATCGCGCAGGAAGGTGAGGCGGCCCTCGATCTCTTGCAGGATCTGGCGGGCGATCGAGTAGTCGCGCGTGGAGAGCGGCGTGTTCGCTTCATCCCGCAGGCGTTCGGTCCAGGCGAGCGAGTCGGCGACCGACATGCGGGCGACATCAACCACCGACTCGTCATCGACGGTGACGGCGATCATCTCCGGCTTCAGGCGCGCGCCATGGCAGGCGGGGCAGGGCACGGCGACCATGTAGCGCTCGATGTCGCTGCGCACCCAGTCGGAGTCGGTCTCTTTGTAGCGCCGCTCCAGGTTGGTGAGCACCCCCTCCCACGTGATCGAGTACTTCCGTACCCGACCGCTGCGGGAGCGGAACTCTACCTCGTCGACGACCTCGCCGTCGGTGCCGTGCATCAACGTCTTCCACTGCTCTTCCGTGAGGGAATCGAGCGGTTGCTCCAGGGTGAAGCCCATCGCCTGCGCCACCGAGCCGAGGCGGCGGCGGTACCAGCCGAGCGAGGCCGACATGCGCTGGAAGGGGGCGATGCCGCCCTCGTCGATGCTGAGCTTCTTGTTGGGGACCACGAGGTCGGCGTCGAGCTGCATCTGGAAGCCGAGGCCGGTGCAGGTTGGGCAGGCGCCGTGGGGTGTGTTGAAGGAGAAGTTGCGCGGCTCGATCTCGCCGACGGAGTAGGGCGGGTGATCCGGGTTGGAGCAGGCGAAGTGCTCGCTGTAGGTCTGCTCCTCCGCCACGGCGCCATCCTCGCCGAGCATCGCGAGGACCACGATGCCTTCGCCCAGCTTCAGCGCCTGCTCCACTGAATCCGACACACGCTGCCGGGTGGTGTCGAACTCCTCGTCGCCTTCCGAGGGGATCACGATGCGGTCCACGACCACGTCGATGTCGTGCCACTGGTTGCGGTTGAGGCGCACGTCCTCCTCGATGGTGCGCACGTCGCCGTCCACGCGCGCGCGGACGAAGCCGGCGCGGCGGATCATCTCGAACACCTGCACGTGCTCGCCTTTCCGGTGGCGGATCACCGGGGCGAGGATCATGGCACGGCGGCCGGCGTCGAGGGTGAGGACGGAATCGACGATCTGCTGCACGGTCTGGCGCTGGATGACGCGGCCGCAGTGGATGCAGTGCGGCACGCCCACGCGGGCGAAGAGCAGGCGGAGGTAATCGTAGACCTCGGTGACCGTGGCGACGGTCGAGCGGGGATTGCGGGAGACGCCCTTCTGGTCGATGGAGATCGCGGGGGAGAGGCCTTCGATGTAATCGACGTCGGGCTTCTCCATGAGGCCGAGGAACTGACGGGCGTAGGCGGAGAGCGACTCGACATAACGTCGCTGGCCCTCGGCATAGATCGTATCGAAGGCGAGCGAGGACTTCCCGGAACCGGAGACGCCGGTGATCACCACCAGCTGATCGCGGGGGATCTCCACATTGATGTTCTTGAGGTTGTGTTCGCGTGCGCCGGTAACAGTGATGCGATCGACGGGCATTCAGCGGCCTCTGTCCCTGTGGTGCATGTGCAGCTCTGATGGTGGCTGCGTGCGGTTACCGCCGGGTGAACGAGGTAGGGGGAGGGTGGCCGTTCACGGCGAGTCGAATGTACGTTCGACTGGGTATCGTACCGCGAATCGCGCGCCGATCCAATCATCCGGTCATCTCATTCGATGTGATGTCGGGAGCGAGTCTACGGGCGTCCGTCCGGTTCTGCTCCGGCGGACGGGTCACTCGACTCATCCGGCTCCTCGTCGGCGTCGGCAGGTGGTTCATCGGATGCGGCGTCTGGGTCCGGTGCATCGTCCTGCGCGGCGGGCATCTCGATGGGGCGGTCGGACTCGCCCGGCTCATCTGGCTCATCTGGCAGCCAGTCCTCGCGAGGCGGAGCGTGAGGTGGTTCCTCGATCGCCGGGTCCTCCTCCGGAGCGGTGCCGAAGCCGAAGAGGCCTTCGAGGCCCTCGATTCCGTGGGCGCCCATCGTCTCCATCTGTGCGCGGAGCTGTCGCTCGACCTCGGCGAGCTGTTCGTCGGTGACGCCCATCTGGCGCATGGTGTCGCGCACCAGGCGCTGGACCTCGGCGACATCGCCTCGGATGAGCGCCTCGGCGACTTCGAGCTGGGTTTCGATGGCGCGGAAGCGCTCCCGACGCTCGGTATCGTTGGCGGTACTCAGGATCGTGGACATCAAACGGGTGAAGAGGTTGGTGGTTCGCGCGATGCGAACGCGGTCATCCGGGTCGTCCGGGAACTCACCGGTCACCTGGACCTGGAGTCCGGTCTGGCTGTCGGAAGCCGCGTACTGGTGTGGCATCTGTCCTCCCCTACAGCTCTCACCTACGTGGGTGCTGGACCCCTTCTACCATCCTACCGCCCTGGAGGTCTCAGCGCGGGAGGCACCGATCGTCACCCAGCCCGCGTCTGTTTGCACCCCTTTGTACACTAGAGCGGAACAGCCAATCGTCGGACAGTGAGGTACCCAATTCCCACGGTGAGCGGCCGAAACGCAAACGCAATACAACACGCATCATCACGAAACACGTCGCCAGCAAGATGCTCTTGTAGCAGTGGTGACGGAGGACCGATTGGCGGTCCAGGTGGGAGTGATGAGCGATGGAGTTCTGTTGCGTCTGCGTCGGAGCACCGTGTCGGGACCTGGGCGCTGTGGGCGCGCCACATCACTACTGCCGGGAACACGAGCCCGCAGCGGCCAGGCCACAGGTCCTCGTCCGCTCGCAACAGCAGCGGGCGGGGATGCGCTACCGGCCACAGGCAGCTGCCGGGACGATCCTCACGAAGCAGGCGCGCGGATAAGTCCGCATCATGACCTCACTGCTTGAGCAATACCGCTGTCTGGCCGGGCCAGACGAGATGTTCTGGCCGGACGGCAGCATCCGCCCCGCGTACCGAGAGTTCGCTCAGCGACTGGAGACCTGGGATCGCGAGACGTTCCAGGGCCGGCAGGAAATCGCCGACCTCGAGCTGCTGAACAGCGACATCACCTTCACCGTCTATCAGGACGATGCTGGCACTGAGCGCATCTTTCCGTTCTCACTCGTGCCGCGCATCATTCCCGCCGAGGAATGGGCGCACCTGGAGGCGGGCATTGTCCAGCGCGTGGTCGCGCTGAACCGGTTCCTGGAGGACATCTACAACGAGCAGCGGTGCGTGAGCGACGAGGTGATTCCCGCGGACCTGGTGTACACCAACCCGGAGTTCAACCTCCGTATGGTGGGCTGGACCCCGCCGCTCGGCGTATACGCGCACATCGTCGGTTGTGACCTGATCCGCTGTGTGAACGGCGAGTACCGGGTACTGGAGGACAACCTTCGCACGCCATCGGGTGTCTCCTATGTGATCGAGAATCGCCGCACCATGCTCAACGTGGTGCCGGACCTCTTCCCTCGCGGGAACGTGGCGCCGGTGGACGACTACCCGGAGCGCCTCCTGGAAATGCTGATCGAGGTGCGGCCCGAAGGGGTGGAGCCCGAAGAGACCAAGCCGGTGATCCTCACGCCCGGCAGCTTCAACGCGGCCTACTTCGAGCATTCCTTCCTCGCGCGTCAGATGGGGATCGAGCTCGTCGAGGGGCGAGACCTCATCGTGCACAACCAGATCGTCTATCTGCGCGCGACGACAGGGTTGGAGCGGGTGCACGTGATCTACCGGCGCATCGATGACGCATTCCTCGATCCGCTCGCGTTCAACTCCGAGTCAGTGCTCGGCGTTTCCGGACTCGCAGATGCCTACCGGGCGGGAAACGTCACGATTGTGAACGCCATTGGCACGGGCGTCGCGGACGACAAGGTCATCTACCGGTTCGTGCCAGACCTCGTGCGGTACTACATGGAGGAGGAACCGATCCTCGAGAACGTGGAGACCTACGTGGGAGCGCTGCCGTCCGATCGGCGGCATATGTTGGAGCACCTCGGCGATCTGGTGCTCAAGCCGGCCGGCGGGTCCGGTGGATACGGGATTGTTGTGGGCCCGCAGGCGACCGCGAAGCAACTGGCCGAGGCGCGCAAGCGGATCGAGGAGGACCCCCGCAACTGGGTTGCGCAGCCGTTGCAGGAGTTCAGCACGGTTCCGTCGTTCGACGGGGAGGTGCTGGAGCCGCGGCGAGCCGACCTGCGGCCCTTCGCGATTACGGGATCCTCGACCTACGTCATCCCTGGTGGGCTGACGCGCGTGGCACGGGATTCGTCTTCGTATATCGTGAACTC